>JBLHNH010000042.1:0-19617 GCA_047622645.1 Flavobacterium sp. | reverse complement strand
GGCTCTAATTGCCATTAAGGGTGTAAAAGGCACAGGTACAAATTTGAAAAGCAATACCAAAAACAGACTGATGATATTAAACCACAGAAAGGTTTTCCAAATAATTCGTTTTATTTTTTTGAACATATAATTAAATTAAATCTGCTAATTCTTTACCAATTAAACTTCCAATAGCAACACCCATACCTCCTAAACGAACACCACAATAAACATTATCTGAGATTTGTTCTACTATTGGTTTTTTGTGATTTCCTACACCCATAATTCCGCTCCATCGGTGTTCAATTTCAAAAGATTGATTGGGTAAAATTACTTCTTTTAGCAATTGCTCCAACTTATTTTGAATAAGAGATGTTTGATTTAATTCTATTGTGGTTTCTCCTTCAAAGTCTAAGTTTCTTCCACCTCCAAAAAGAATTCTATTTCCGATATTTCTAAAATAATAATATCCTTGGTCTAAATGGAAAGTTCCTTTAATATCTAAATTCTCAATAGGTTTCGTAATCAACACTTGAGCTCTTGCTGGTTTTACTTGGTTATTTGTGAGTTGGGAAGCAAATCCGTTTGTGGCAAAAAGAAGTTTATTCGTTTTAAATGAAACTTCATTAGTAACAACTTCAACATTTGAATTATTATCGGTGAATGAAGTCACGTTTTGTTGGTTCAAAATTAAAATATCATTGGAAACGGCTTCTTTCAATAAAGCTTGCATCATGTTTCCAGTATCAATTTGTCCTTCAAAAGGATTGAAAATTAGGTATTCGAAAATCTCTTTAAAATTAAACCGATCTACTTCTTTCGCAAAAACATCTGATTTAAAAACAGGTTTTAAAACATCATTTATAAAAGGGATTTTTGAAAGACATTCATTATAAAAAGTTTCATCTTCTTTTAAAAACAATTCATAACCACCATAAGGTATGTAATCAATGACATTGTCTCCTAATCTTTTTCGAAGTAATTGCAATCCATCAACTCTTTTTTGAACCAACTGAATCACTTCTTCTTCAGAATGTGTTTTTAAATCGTCTATAATTTCTGAGATACTTCCAAAACAGGCAAAACCAGCGTTTTTTGTACTTGCTCCTTGCGGTAAAATTCCTTTTTCTAATACTAAAATTTTAGCTTTCGGAAATTTCTCTCTTAACTGTAAAGCACAATGCAAACCTACAATTCCACTTCCTACGATAGTGAAATCTACGTTAGAGAACCAGTTTTTTAATTCCCAATAGCTTAGTTGCATTTAGTTTTTATTAAAAGATTTAAGAAAGAATTGATTGAAAGATTATTCTTCTGATTTTGTTTTTTTAGATTTTATGGCTTTCATTACTAGAGGAAAAGTAGTAATAGCAATTAAAATTAAAATAATTTTTTCGATATGTTGTTTCAAATCAATATTAAATTCTGTTAAGAACAAGCCATATAAATAATGTCCTGCGAAAACTAAAATGAAAGACCAAAGGAGTGAACTTAAAATATTGTAAAACATGAAACGGCTTTTTTTCATGTGAACAATTCCGGCAATAATTGGAACAAAAGTTCTTATTATAGGTAAGAATCTGGCAAAAATTATGGCTTTTCCACCGTGTTTTTCAAAAAACTCTTGCGATTGATATAGATACTTTTTTTTGAAAAAGAAACTATCTTCTTTGTCGTAAAGAAATTGACCGCTTCTAGCACCAAACCAATAGCCAAATATGTTTCCTAAAGTTGCTGCTGTTGCTATCAACAAAGCCAAAACAGAAACATTTGAAAAATCACCTGGAATATAAAAGAAGGTTTCTACTAGTTCTCTAGTATAAATTCCCGAAAGGAACAACAAACTGTCACCTGGTAAAAAGAAACCTGCAAATAAGCCTGTTTCGGCAAAAACAATGAACAAAACCATGTAAATTCCAATAGGTACACCTCCAACTTCCATAGTAATATAGAATTCAGGATTAAATAGTTTTGTCCAATGAAAATCATTCATTTAATTCAGTTTTTACTTCCCATTTATCAATTACAACAGTTGCTAATGAATTACCTAAAACATTTGTCATACTTCTTGCCATATCACAAAAATGGTCAATTGGTAAAATCAATGCAATTCCTTCAGGAGGAATTCCGAACATTGCACACGTGGCCACAATTACTATTAAAGAAGCTCTTGGAACTCCTGCAACTCCTTTGCTTGTTAGCATTAACACTAACAACATAGTTAATTGTTCTCCTAAAGTCATCTCTATACCATATACTTGAGCAATAAAAATACTTGCAAAAGTCATGTACATCATACTACCGTCTAAGTTAAAAGAATAACCTAATGGTAAAGTAAAGGAAACTATTTTATTTTGGCAACCAAATCGTTCTAATTCTTCAACTAATTTTGGAAAAACTGCTTCGGAACTTGTGGTTGAAAAAGCAATTAGCAATGGGCTTTTGATACGTTGCAATAAAACAAACAGTCTTTTTCCTAAAAAAAAATAACCTACAAGTAATAACATTATCCAAAGAACTACGATACCAATTGAAAATGCTATTAGAAAATTAGCATATAAACTAAAAATTCCGAATCCGTGTTTAGCAACTGCAGAAGCAACTGAACCTAAAACACCTAATGGAGCAACCCACATTATATAAGTAACCATTTTTAAAATTACGTGAGACAAAGTGTCTAGCATTTTTATTACAGGTTTACCCACTTTACCTAGAGAAGCTAATGCGATTCCAAAAAGAATAGAAAAAATTACAATTTGTAGAATTTCATTAGTTGCAAGTGCTTCAAAAAGACTTTTTGGCACTAAATGTTTAATAAATTCTTCTAGTGAAAAAGTTTGAGTTTTTTCCAATAATTCAGAAGCTCCATCTAAATCGTTTAAAGAAATATTGGTGTTTAGACCTGGTTTTAAAGTATTAACTAGAACCAATCCCAACAGTAATGAAACAAGAGATGCAGTAAGAAACCAAGCCATTGCTTTGCCACCAACACGACCTACCATTTTTAAATCACCCATTTTTGCAATTCCAACAACTAAAGTTGAAAAAACTAAAGGGGAGATTATCATTTGAACCATACGAATAAATACAGTTCCTAAAAGCTTAATCTTCTTTGAAAAGTCTTCTTGATAAGAAGGAAGATAATAATGAACTAGCGCGCCTAAAAGGACACCAAATACTAATGAAATTAGTATAGCAATGAATAATTTATTGTTCCTCACCGAATAGATATTTTTTCAGTAAATGTATATAAAAAACTAATTGCTTATTGGAGTTTATTTACAGATTTTGCTACTACCATAGAAACGGCTGCATCACCCGTAACATTAACTGTTGTTCTACACATATCTAATGGCCTATCAATAGCAAAAATTAAGGCTAAACCTGCTTCTGGAATTCCGGCTTGAGCTAAAACGATAACCAACATTACCATACCTGCACCAGGAACAGCAGCACTTCCAATTGAAGCTAAAGTTGCGGTAACAATAATTCCTAATTGAGCTCCAAGAGATAAGTCCAACCCAAATGCTTGAGCAATAAAAACGGCTGCAACGGCTTGATACAAACTCGTTCCATCCATATTTATTGTGGCTCCAATTGGCAACACAAAACTCGCTACTTCATCATCAACACCTAAGTTATCAACAACTCGTTCCATAGTAACAGGTAAAGTTGCAGCAGAAGAACTTGTTGAAAAGGCTAATAATTGAGCTGGTGCAATTCCGTTAAGGAAAAAAGAAGCATCTTTTCTAGCTAATATTTTTACAATTAAAACATAAACTCCAATCATTAATGTTAACCCGATTAATACAGACAATCCATACATTCCTAAAGCTTTAAATAAATCTAAACTTGGAGATTCTGCAACTAGTGATGCTAATAATGCAAAAACCCCAAAAGGAGCAGCTAACATAATTAAATCAATCATTTTAAGAATTATTTCATTGAAGCCGTCAAAAAAATCTTTTACTGGTTTCGCTGTTTTTTCTGGAATCAAAATCATGCAAACTCCGAAAAAGATAGCAAAGAAGATTACTTGCAACATGTTTCCATTATCTGTAGTAGCTTTCATTATATTGTCCGGAACTATATCTTCTAATGCTTGTAAAGGTCCGGCTTCATTTTGTTTGCTTGCAGCTTCTATTTTAGAGTTTGCATCACCAGCGAAATTAGTTAAAAGTTCTGTTCTAGTTTCTTCTGAAATATATTCTCCAGGCTTAATAATATTTACAATTGCTAAACCAATCGATACAGCTAAAATAGTTGTCATTATATAAAGTCCGATAGTTCTTCCTCCCATTTTAGAAAGTTTAGAAATATCTTTTAAATCTGAAACACCTTTAATTAAAGATCCTAAAATTAAAGGAACAGCAATAAGTTTTAATAAATTGATAAAAATGTTACCAAAAGGTTTAATCCAGTCGACAATAAATTGCTTTCCCCAGTCAAATTGTACTAATAAAAAGGCAAATAAAACCCCTAAACCCATTCCAATCAAAATCTGCCAATGCAAAGCTAATTTTCTCATTTTTTATTCTTTTTAATTTTAAAAGGTGAAAATACTTATATTTTTTTTAAATGTTAGCAAAATGAAAATAATTATTGCCTTTAGAATAAATAAAAGAAATTCAATTATTAATCATATCGCAATAAAAATGTAAATAATGTATGTTTTTCTTACGGTTTTACCGCATATATTACCATATTGTTAATATCTTTTGTTTTTTGATGCAAAACAATCACTGCTTTCAAATAAATTTGCTATCTAATTAACCCAAATTTATAATTAACATGAAACACAAATTACTTTCGGTAGCCTTTTTGGCTGTTGTGAGTTTTTCTTTTGCTCAAGAAAAAAACTCCTTATGGAATACTTCTACAAAAAGCAATGTAGTTTTGTTGGAAAGCAAAATGCAATTGCCTCAAAAAAGTCTTTATGATTTAAAAGTAAATGATTTAAAAAACTTGATAAATCAATCGCCTCAGAGAAATAATTTAAATATAAAATCAAATATAATTATCTCTATGCCTAATGCAGATGGTGAATTTGAGCGTTTTGGTATTTATGAAAACGCTATTATGGATCCTGCTCTTGCTGCTCAATATCCTGAAATAAAATCATATATTGGAATTGGAATTGATAATTCTTCTACTTCTGTATATTTTAGTATTTCTCCTCTTGGATTTAAATCCATGACTTTATATGCAGATAAATCTCCGGTTTTTATTGAACCTTATTCACAAGATTTAAAGACATATTCTGTTTACAAAAAATCAGATAAAAAACAAGCATTTTCAGCTTTTGAATGTTCTATGATAGATGAAATTACACCAGAAATTGATTCAAGTTTACTAAGACCAAATGCTGATGATGCAAAATTAAGAACTTTCCGTTTAGCAATGTCTGTTACTGGTGAGTACACTACTTATTTTGGTGGAACAAAAGCATTAGCTTTAGCTGCAATTAACAATACAATGACTAGAGTCAATGCTATTTTTGAAAAAGATTTTGCAGTAAGAATGGTTTTAGTAGCAAATAACGACGCAGTTATTTATACAAATGCTTCTACCGATCCTTATTCAGCATCAAGTAGTATGTCAAATTGGAATGCTCAATTACAATCAACTTTAACTTCTGTTATTGGTGAAGCAAATTATGATGTAGGTCATTTATTTGGTGCAAGTGGTGGTGGTGGAAATGCAGGCTGTATTGGCTGTGTATGCGTTAACGGAAGCAAAGGAAGTGCTTATACTTCTCCAGGTGATGGAGTTCCAAGTGGAGACAAATTTGATGTAGATTATGTTGCTCATGAATTTGGACATCAATTTGGTGCAAATCATACTTTTACACATAGTAATGAAGGAACTGGAGTTCAAATGGAACCGGGTTCTGGATCAACAATTATGGGTTATGCTGGTATTACATCTCTTGATGTTCAAGCAAATTCAGACGCATATTTTCATGCAGTTAGCATACAACAAATAACTAACAATATTAAAACTAAAACTTGCCCTACAGCAACAAATACAGGAAACGCTATACCAACTGCAAGTGCAGGTTTAGATTATACAATACCAAAAAGCACACCTTTTAAATTAACTGGGATTGGAACAGACGCTAATGGAGATGCTTTAACCTATAACTGGGAACAAATGGATTCGCAAACTACAGCTGCTGTGCCAAGCGCAACAAAAACTACAGGTGTAAATTTTAGATCATACAATTCTACAACTACTCCTGAAAGATATTTTCCTAAAATGTCTTCAGTGTTAACAGGTGCAACTACAACTGCAGGTTCAGAACTAACAGTTGAAGCATTATCTTCTGTAGCAAGAACATTAAACTTTAGATTAACTGTTCGTGATAACAGAGCTGGTGGTTCTGGAAACAATAGTGACGATATGATTGTTACAGTTAACGCAACTGCTGGTCCATTTACTGTAAGCTCTCCAAATACTACTGTTTCTTATGTAGGTGGAAGCGCTCAAACAGTTACTTGGGCTGTTGCAGGAACAACTGCAAATGGAGTAAACTGTGCAAGTGTTGATATTTTAATTTCTACTAATGCAGGAACTACTTGGTCAACTTTATTAGCTTCAACTCCGAATGATGGTTCACAAGCTGTGACAATTCCAAATATCGCAGGAACACAAAACAGAATAATGGTAAAAGGAACAAATCATATTTTCTTTGATGTATCTAATACTAATTTTACAATTACTGCCGGTTCTGTGGGAGATACAATAGCTCCAACTGCACCAACATTAAGCGCATCTGGAACTACTCAAACAACAACAAATTTAAGTTGGTCTGGTGCTACGGATAATGTTGGAGTAACAGGCTACGATGTATATAAAGGGGCAACTTTATTAGTTTCAACTGCTTCAACTTCTTATGCTGTAACAGGATTAGTGGCTTCAACGGCATATACTTTTTCAGTAAAAGCTAAAGACGCAGCTGGTAATATTTCTGTTTCAAGTAATATAGTATCAATTACAACATTAGCAAACACTGGAGACACAACTGCTCCATCAACTCCAACAAGTTTAACTGCTTCTGGCACAACTCAAACTACAACAACTCTAAATTGGGCTGCTTCAACTGACAATGTAGGTGTTACAGGATATGACATCTATAGTGGTGCAAGTTTATTAGGAAATGTAGCGGGAACTTCTGCTAATATAACAGGTTTAGTGGCTTCGACTTCATATAGTTTTTCTGTAAAAGCAAAAGATGCTGCAGGAAACACTTCTGCTTCTAGTAATATTGTCTCTGTAACTACACTTTCAAATACTTTAACATATTGTGCTTCACAAGGAAATAGTACTGCAGATGAAAAAATCGGAAAAGTAGTTTTTGGTACAATTAACAATACATCAACTGGAACTGCAGGCTATGAAAACTTCACTTCTTTATCTACAGGTGTAAATAAAAGTTCTGCTTATACAATAACAATTACACCTTCATGGACAAGTGCCGTTTACAGTGAAGGTTATGCTGTATTTGTTGATTACAATCAAGATGGTGATTTTGCAGATGCAGGAGAAACTGTTTGGACAAAAACAGCTTCAACTACAACTCCTGTATCGGGTTCGATTACAATTCCAGCAACGGCTTTGAGTGGTTCAACAAGAATGAGAGTTGCTATGAAATACAACGGCGTTCCAACATCTTGTGAAGCTTTTTCTTTTGGACAAGTTGAAGATTATACAATCGTAATTGGTGGAACTGGAAAAGAAATAGTTTCATCTTCTACAGAGAGCAACGCAATTGATATTAAATTATATCCAAATCCAACAAGTTCTCAATTAAATATTTCTACTATTAGTGACAATACTTCAGTTAAAATATACAATATGCTAGGACAAACGGTTTATAACGGACAAGTTCGAAACAATAGTTTAGATGTTTCTAATTTACCTGTTGGAACTTATATGTTAGAAATTGACTATAATAATTCTAAAGTTACTAAACGTTTTATTAAACAATAGTAACTTTTGTTTTAACTTTTTAAAGGTCTTCTTATTTAGAAGGCCTTTTTTTATTGTCTTAATTTATGTAATTTTAAACTCTTAAATCATAATAAAATAATTTATGAAAAATTTAGTTTTAATAGCATTGTTTATGATATCATCCACAGGAATTGCACAAGAAATTATGACTCCAGAAAAATTATGGGAATTAGGTAGAGTTTCTGCATTGGGCATTTCAGAAGACGGAAAATCCATAGTTTACAAAGTTTCAAAACCTGATATGGTTGAAAACAAATTAAATTCAACTTATTATAGTATTCCAATTACTGGTGGAAAAGTCAAAGAAGTCAAAGAATACAAATCTCTTTTAAATGATAAAAACATCCTTAACGGGAAAACAATTTCACACAAAGAAATTAAAATTGACAAGGTTTTAGGAAAAGATTTTTATCCTGAATTAGAAAAATCAAATGTTCAAATTTATGAAGGATTAGATTATCGCCATTGGGACACTTGGAATGAAGGAAATCACAACCATGTTTTTGTAGATGACTTAGATATAATGACAAACGAACCTTATGATTGTCCTCAAAAACCTTTCGGTGGTGATGAAGATTATATTTTTTCATCTGATGGAAATAAAGTCATTTATGTTTCTAAGAAAAAAGTTGGAACAACTTATGCAACTACTACAAATACAGATTTATACGAGTATGATTTAGCTACAAAATCAACAAAAAATCTTACAGAAAATAATTTAGGCTATGATGTTGCCCCACAATTATCGCCAAACGGAGATTTATCTTGGTTACAGATGAAACGTGACGGTTATGAAGCTGATAAAAATGATATTATTGTTCGACATAAAGGATTAGATATTAATTTGACAAGCAATTGGGACGGAACTGTAGATAGTTTCACTTGGAGTAAAGACGGTAAAAAAGTCTATTTTATTGCTGCGGTTGATGGAACAAAACAATTATTTGAGGTCAATTTTCCAGGTTTAACCAAAATTATGATTAGGGTTAATCAAGTTACAAAAGGAGATTTTGACATAAACGGATTTGTAGGATTTGATGATTCAAAGATAATTGTAACTCGTGGTGACATGAATCACGCAAGTGAAATTTATTCTTATGATTTAAAAAATGATGTTTGGAAACAACTTACAACTGTAAATGATGAAGTTTACAGTAAAATTTCACAATGTAAAACTGAAAGAAGATATGTAACCACAACTGATGGCAAAAAAATGTTGGTTTGGGTAATTTTACCTCCAAATTTTGATGCTTCAAAAAAATACCCAACATTATTATATTGCCAAGGTGGTCCACAAAGTGCTTTGACGCAATTTTATTCTTTTAGATGGAACTTTCAGGTTATGGCTTCTCAAGGCTATATTGTTGTAGCTCCAAACCGAAGAGGAATGCCAGGTCATGGTGTGGAATGGAATGAAAAAATTAGTGGTGATTGGGGTGGACAAGTGATGGATGATTATTTATCGGCAATTGATGATGTTTCGAAAGAAAGCTACGTTGATAAAGAAAGATTAGGTGCTATTGGGGCAAGTTATGGTGGTTATTCTGTATTTTATTTAGCTGGGATTCACAATAACAGATTTAAAACATTCATTTCTCATGCCGGAATTTTCAATACACAAAGTATGTATGGAACTACTGAAGAAGTTTTCTTTACACATTATGATTCTGGTGGTGCTTATTGGGAAAACGAGAATAAAATTGCTCAAAAAACATTTAATGAATTCAATCCAATAACATTAGTAAACAATTGGAATACACCTATTTTTATTATTCAGGGTGGAATTGATTACCGTGTACCAATTGGTCAAAGTCAAGAAGCATTTCAAGCTGCACAATTAAAAGGAATTAAAAGTAAATTTATGATTTTTCCAGAAGAAAATCATTGGGTTTTAAAGCCTCAAAATGGTTTAGTTTGGCAACGTGAATTTTTTAAATGGCTGGAAGAAACTTTATAATTGCATCAGTTTTATAATCGAATGCGAGAAGAATACTAATTGCAGTTAAAATATATTTAAAAAAAAGAGGTTAAGAATTATGTAAATTCTTAACCATAAAAAAAGCTCAATTTTCATTGAGCTTTTATGTTTTATTCTTCTACTTTATCTTTCATTACGAATGATTCCATAAATTTTGTAGTGTAATTTCCAGCTACATAATCTGGTTCATCCATTAATTGTCTGTGGAACGGAATTGTAGTTTTTATACCTTCAATTACAAATTCATCTAGAGCACGTTTCATTTTGTTGATAGCTTCTTCTCTCGTTTGAGCGGTTGTAATCAACTTAGCAATCATTGAATCGTAATTTGGCGGAATTGTATAACCAGCATAAACATGAGTATCTAAGCGAACTCCATGCCCACCTGGCGTATGCAGTGTAGTGATTTTTCCTGGTGAAGGTCTAAAATCATTATAAGGATCTTCAGCATTAATACGACACTCTATAGAATGTAACATTGGAAAATAATTTTTACCAGAAATTGGAATTCCAGCAGCAACCATAATTTGTTCACGTATTAAATCAAAGTCAATTACTTGTTCTGTTATAGGATGTTCTACTTGAATACGGGTGTTCATTTCCATAAAGAAGAAATTTCTATGTTTATCTACAAGAAATTCTACCGTACCAGCACCTTCATACTTAATGTATTCGGCAGCTTTTACTGCAGCTGCACCCATTGCATTTCGCAATTCATCAGTCATAAAAGGAGAAGGAGTTTCTTCCGTTAATTTTTGATGACGACGTTGAACAGAACAATCTCTTTCAGATAAATGACAAGCTTTTCCATAAGCATCACCTACTACCTGAATTTCGATATGTCTTGGTTCTTCAATAAGTTTTTCCATATACATATCGTCGTTTCCAAAAGCAGCTTTACTTTCTTGTCTTGCAGATTCCCAAGCATTTTTCAAGTCTTCTTTTTTCCAAACAGCACGCATGCCTTTTCCACCACCACCAGCAGAAGCTTTAAGCATTACTGGGTAACCAGTAGTTTTTGCAACTTTTTCACATTCTTCGTAAGTAGCAATAATTCCTTCACTTCCTGGTACACATGGCACACCTGCTTCAATCATTGTTGATTTAGCATTGGCTTTGTCTCCCATTCTATCAATCATTTCTGGAGACGCTCCAATAAATTTGATTCCGTGTTCTTGACAAATTTTAGAAAATTTAGCGTTTTCAGAAAGAAAACCATATCCAGGATGTATAGCATCTGCATTTGTAATTTCTGCAGCTGCTATAATATTTGACATTTTTAAATAAGAAAGGTTACTTGGTGGAGGACCAATACATACCGCTTCATCTGCGAAACGTACGTGCAAACTTTCAGCATCAGCAGTTGAATAGACAGCTACTGTTTTGATACCCATTTCTTTACAAGTTCTAATTACACGTAATGCAATTTCACCTCTATTGGCTATTAATATTTTTTTAAACATCTTTTTTGAATTAAATAATTAGACAATAAATGAATTTAAGATTTGAAAAGAATTATTTCCAATCAAAAAAATCTAATTTCTGATTTATAATTTCTAATTTTTATGATGGATCAACTAAAAATAATGGCTGATCAAATTCTACTGGAGAAGAATCATCTACTAAAATTTTAACGATTTTACCAGAAATTTCAGATTCAATTTCATTGAATAATTTCATTGCTTCAATTACACATACTACGTCTCCTTTAGAAATCATAGTTCCAACTTCAACAAAAACTGGTTTGTCTGGAGATGGTTTTCTATATAATGTACCAATAATTGGAGATTTAATAGTAATGTATTTTGCATCATCATTAGTTTCTACAGTTGGAGCTGTTGGAGCTGTTGGCTGTGCTGCTGGCGCCTGAGGCAATGCTTGAGAAACCGGCATTTGCTGCACATAAGTAGTTGTAGGCTCTGAGCCTTCTAAAGTGGTCTTGATGGTGATTTTAAAATCATCCATTTCTAATTTCACTTCTGTTGCACCTGATTTTGATACAAATTTGATTAAATTTTGAATTTCTCTAATATCCATGTTATTAAAATTTGATTTAGTTTGTTTGTTATTGTTTGTTATATGCCCATTTTAAATAGATAGCTCCCCAAGTGAAACCACCACCAAAAGCAGCAAATATTAAATTATCTCCTTTTTTTAATTGACTTTCAAAATCACTTAATAACAAAGGCAAAGTCGCAGAGGTCGTATTTCCATATCTATGGATATTTACTAGAACTTTTTCTTCTTCTATTCCTATTCTATTGGCTGTTGCATCAATAATTCTTCTGTTAGCCTGATGGGCTACTAACCAATTAACATCTTCTTTTGTAAGATTGTTACGTTGCATTATTTTTTCGCTCACATCTGCCATGCCAGAAACAGCATATTTGAAAACTGTTTTTCCATCTTGCTGTACAAAATGCCTATTGTTTTTTACAGTTTCTTCAGAAGGTGGCATCAAAGATCCGCCAGCTTCAATTTTTAAGAAATCTCTTCCAACACCGTCACTTCTTAGATACTCGTCTTGCAGACCTAAACCTTCCTCATTAGGTTCAAACAAAACTGCTCCGGCACCATCTCCAAAGATGATACAAGTAGATCTATCTGTGTAATCAACAATTGAAGACATTTTATCAGCTCCAATTAGTAATATTTTTTTATATCTTCCTGATTGTATATGCGCAGCAGCTGTTGACATACCAAATAAGAAACTAGAACATGCTGCTTGTAAATCATAAGCAAATGCATTAACAGCTCCAATTTGAGACGCAACATACACCCCAGTAGCCGCTACGGGCATATCTGGACTAGTTGTCGCTAAAATGACCATGTCTATTTCACCGGGATCAATATTAGCTCTTTCGATTAAATTTTGTGCTGCTTTTATAGCCAAGTAAGATGTTCCTTGACCTTCTTCATCTTTAAGAATTCTTCTCTCTTTGATACCTGTTCTTGAAGTGATCCATTCATCGTTTGTATCTACTAAAGTTTCTAGTACTTTATTAGACAAAACAAATTCTGGAACATAGGACCCAACGGCTGTTATTGCGGCTGTTATTTTGTTCATAAATATAATTTTTTCTTTTCAAATGTTACCATCTGATTAGTTGTGAAAATTACAAAAAAAAAATCAAACCATATTAAATCATAGATTATAATTATCAATGATTTAATAAATCAAAAAAAAACTCTCACAATGTGAGAGTTTTTCTCTATTATTTTAAAACATTTAAGCTACTGCTTCAGATTTGTCAATTACAACTTGTCCTCTGTAGTACATTTTACCCTCATGCCAGTAAGCTCTGTGATATAAATGCGCTTCACCAGTTATTGGGCAAGTAGCAATTTGAGCAGGGATTGCTTTATAATGTGTTCTTCTCTTATCTCTTCTTGTTTTGGAGATTTTTCTCTTTGGATGTGCCATTTTACTATATTATTTATCCGTTAATAGTTTCTTTAAATCGTCCCATCTTGGGTCGGTATCTTTATTTTCTTCTTCTTCTTCTTCAATTTCTGTTGGAGCTAGATTATTTAAAACTTCTAATGCTTTAGAATCTAGTGTCCCATCTTTAACTCCAGGATGAATTCTTTTTGTTGGAACCGAAAGTATAATTGACTCATATATATATTGAGCAACATTAAATTCATATTCTCCGTGAGGCAATGTCAATATTTCATCATTTTCATCATTAAAAAGATCCCCAAACTTAACAATTAAGTTTATTTTTCCTTTTATTGGTAGATCAAAGTCTTCATTAGTTAAATCACATGGAACATTTACTGTTCCATAATGCTTAATTGTTAATTCAAGCATCATGTTTTTCTTATCTAATAAGATCTCAACTTTTATATCTGAACCGCTATATTCATCAAAACCAAATTGATCAAAAAACGAATCATCTATCTGATAATCAAACTGGTGTTTTCCCGTTTTTAACCCAACAAATTGAATTAAATATTCTTTTAAATTATTCATCACAACTGTTTTTCCCTTTTTAGAGGAGTGCAAAGATATAAAATATTTATAAAATAAAACTAGTTGTCAACTTTTTTTTGTTTATAACTAATTATTTACTTGCAATTAAAGGATTATTAGTCAATTCTAAATATCCATTCCTTTTATTGTACACATCAATAGCTAAATATAAAGCCTCTCTAAACGAACTTTCATTGGCTTTGTTTTTTCCTGCAATATCAAAAGCTGTACCATGGTCAGGAGATGTTCTGATTTTACTTAAACCCGCGGTAAAATTAACTCCATTACCAAACGACATTGTCTTAAACGGAATTAGACCTTGATCATGATACACCGCTAAAACTGCGTCATATTGTTTGTATTGATTACTCCCAAAAAAACTATCAGCCGAATAAGGTCCAAAAACCATAATTCCTGAATCATAAATTTTTTTCAAAGCTGGCTTAATAATCTCTTCATCTTCTTTGCCAATTACACCGTTGTCACCGGCATGTGGATTTAGTCCTAAAACAGCAATTTTTGGTCTTTCAATTCTAAAGTCTTGTTTTAAAGTATCATTTACAATTTTAACTTTCTTTAATATTAATTCCTCATTCAAATACTTTGAAACATCTCTTACCGGAACATGATCCGTTAACAATCCGACTCTCAAGTTATCATGAATCATAAACATGAGGGCATTATCATTAAACTCTTTTGCTAGATAATCTGTATGCCCAGGAAATTTAAATTCATCAGACTGAATATTGTATTTATTAATCGGTGCTGTAAGTAAAACATCAACTTTATCTTCTTTTAAAGCTTTTGTAGCAGCGAAAAAAGATTTTATCGCATATTTACCAACTTCATTATTATTTTTACCAAATTCGATATTAACAGTTTCTTTCCAAACATTCAAAACATTAATTTTTCCAACAACAAGCTGATCTAAAGAATCAATTCCATGAAAATTCAATGTTAATTCATAAACTTTCTTTAAGTAGGACAATGTTTTTACGTTGGCAAAAATAACAGGTGTGCATAATTCTAACATTCTGTTATCCTCAAATGTTTTTAAGACAACTTCGCTCCCAATGCCGTTTAAATCACCAATTGAAATTCCAACAATAATATTTTCTGCTATTTTAACCATTATAAAGAGTTATTTATGCTATTTTTGAACTACAAATTTAGTAAAATAAAATCAGTTATGTTTACAGGAATAGTAGAAACAATAGGAATAATAAAAAACGTTAGTCAAGATCAAGAAAATCTTAACTTAACTATTGAATCAAAAATCACTAATGAATTAAAAATTGACCAAAGCATTGCGCACAATGGAATATGTTTAACCGTTGTAGAAATTAAAGAAAATACTTATAAAGTTACAGCTATCAAAGAGACGGTCGAAAAAACAACGATTGGAACTTGGAAAAAAGACACTTCTGTAAACTTAGAGAGAGCAATGATATTAGGGGCTAGACTTGACGGACACATTGTTCAAGGACACGTAGATCAAATTGGCGTTTGTAAAGACATAAAAGAAGCTAACGGAAGTTGGTATTTTACTTTTGAATATGACACAGCCCTAAGCAACGTTACTATAGAAAAAGGCTCTATTACTGTTAACGGAACAAGTTTGACTGTTGTAAATTCTAAGCTAAATGAATTTAGTGTAGCAATAATACCTTACACTTATGAAAACACAATTTTTTCAAAAATAAAAATAGAAGATAACGTAAACTTAGAATTTGATGTTATAGGAAAATACGTTAAAAGGCTAACTGAATTAGGTGTTTATAACAAATAACTACCCTTTTTTATTTAAACTAGAATGTTTTTTAAGAAAAGTAAAAGAGAAAACAACTCCAAGCAAAACTATTAGAAAAAGGCTAGCATCTATGGGAAAACCCGGTGGTAAAGGTGCCCCAGATGCAGGTGGTGGTGGGACATGTTTGGCCAAGCCAGAAAACCCTACCATTAAAAAGCTGAGTAAATAAAAAATATTTGAGGATAACTTCATGCTGGTAAAAGTAAAAAAAAAAAAAATCTAACAAAAGTTTTAAAACAGTATTCATACATAAACAGCCTTAAAAGCACATATTACCGATTAAATGCGAAAAAACAAAAAAGCCTTTCAGAATGAAAGGCTTTTTTTTTAGTGGTCCCACCTGGGCTCGAACCAGGGACCACCTGATTATGAGTCAGGTGCTCTAACCAACTGAGCTATAGGACCGGTTTTGAGAGTGCAATATTACTACTATTTTTTGTTGCTTGCAAATCTTATATTACTTTTCTTTAATTTCTTGGCAAAGTTCTATTAAAACTCCATTAGTGCTTTTTGGATGTAGAAAGACAACAAGTTTGTTATCAGCTCCCTTTTTTGGTTTATCATTTATTAAAACAAAACCTTCTTCTTGCAACCTAACTATCTCTTCTTCTATGTCTTCTACGTCAAAAGCAATATGGTGAATCCCTTCTCCTTTCTTTTCTAAAAATTTTGCAATTGGACTACTGCTATTTGTTGGCTCCAAAAGTTCAATTTTATTTAGACCATTCATAAAAAATGAAGTTTTCACTCCTTCCGAAACTACTTCTTCCTCTTTATAAGGTGGATTTCCAAAAAGTTTTGAAAAAAGCTGATTTGATACTTTTAAATCTTTAACAGCTATGCCTATATGTTCAATTTTTCTCATTATTTATATTTTTTGTAAAATTATAAAATAAAATCCTTCCCCATATACTATATGTGACTTTAAAAAAATCGTATTTTTGCGAAATGGAAACGAACAGACAAAAAAAAATAGGTGCCTTATTGCAAAATGATTTAGTAGATATTTTACAAGGTGAAGTCCGTAAAAACGGAATTAGCAACCTAATCATCTCAATATCAAAGGTTATTGTAACTACAGATTTATCTATTGCTAAAGTTCATTTAAGTGTTTTTCCGACAGAAAAAGCACCGGAAATTTTAGCAGCTATCAAAACAAATACACCATTAATTAAGCATGATTTAGCTCAAAGAGTAAAAAATCAATTGAGAAAAGTGCCAAATCTTTCATTTTATATTGATGACAGTTTAGATTATATCGAAAACATCGACGAGGCCTTAAAAGGGAAAGAAAACCCAATTGAAAATCCGGAATTATTAGAAAAAAGAAAAAAATCATAATTTGAATTTTCCTTTTTACATAGCTAAAAGATATGCATTAAGTTTTAGTAAAAACACAGCCATAAACATTATTACTGGTATTGCTTCACTAGGTATTATTGTTAGTGCTATGGCTTTGTTTGTTGTAATGTCGGTTTTTAGTGGTTTAAAGGAATTTAGTTTAAGCTTTAGCAACTCAACTGATCCAGATTTAAAAATTGAAGCTTCAAAAGGAAAATCGTTTGTACTTTCTTCTGAACAAACTAATCAATTAAAGAAATCAACAAACTTTTCAGCTTTTAGTAAAATCGTTGAAGAACGTGTTTTCTTTTTATATGACGAAAAAGAACAAGTTGCCTATTTAAAAGGGGTCGATTCTTATTATTCTGATGTAACAACATTTAACGAACAGCTTTATGCAGGTTCTTGGGTAGAATCAGAAACAAATCAGGCAGTTATTGGTGCTGGAATAATGCGTAAACTTTCTATTGGATTATTAGATTTTAATAACCGATTAGAAGTTATAGCTCCAAAACCTAAAAAAGGACAAATTTCGAGTGAGGATGATTTTAAACGGGCATCATTAATTCCTGTTGGTATCTATTCTTTAAATGAAGAAATTGATAATAAATATGTCTACTGCGATATTGAAATAGCTCAAGAATTATTAGGCTTTAAGCCAAATCAGGTCACAAATGTTGAATTTAAAATCAGTCTAAATTCAGATGAAGAAAAAGCAATTGATGAATTAAAATCTATCTTTAAAAATCAAGTTGTTATAAAAAACAGAGCGCAATTAAATGATTCACTTTACAAAATGTTGAATACTGAAAACATTGCTGTTTATCTGATTTTTACTTTAGTAATTATTATTGCTTTATTTAATTTAATTGGCGCTTTAATCATGATGATTATTGATAAAAAATCAAATTTAAAAACCTTATACAATTTAGGTGTTGAAGTAAAACAATTGCGTGGAATATTCTTTTTTCAGGGTGGGTTACTTACTTTTTTTGGTGGATTAATTGGATTAATTCTAGGAATTCTCATTGTAGTAATACAACAACAGTTTAGCCTAATAATGGTTAATGAATCGTTACCTTATCCCGTAGTTTTTGAAATTAAAAACATAATAATTGTAATTTCAACAATATACTTATTAGGGATTATTGCATCTTGGATAGCAAGTAGTACGGTCTCAAAAAAATTAGTTGAATAGATTATGAAAATTGATAATCTGCATAAACTTCAGCAATTTCTTCAAAAATTTTCATCAAACCGTTTGCATCGTCTGTAGTAACTAAACGTTGTTTATATTCTTTAAAAGAATGAATTCCTTTGAAGTAATTGGTATAATGACGTCGCATTTCAATAATTCCTAAATGTTCCCCTTTCCAGTCCATAGACCAAATTAAGTGGTTTTTTGCAGCTTCAATTCTGTCACAGATTGTTGGTTGAGCTAATTTTTCTCCTGTTTTCATGAAGTGTTTAATTTCATTAAAAATCCATGGATTACCAATCGCTGCTCTTCCTATCATTATTCCGTCAATACCATATTTATTTTTATACTCTAAAGCTTTTTCTGGGGAATCGATATCGCCATTTCCAAAAATAGGCATTGTAATTCTTTGATTATTTTTCACTCTAGCAATGTGACTCCAATCTGAATGTCCTTTATACATCTGTGCTCGAGTTCTACCGTGAATTGATAAAGCTTGCACACCAATGTCTTGTAACCTTTCAGCAACTTCATCAATATTTATAGAAGCATCATCCCAACCTAATCTTGTTTTAACCGTTACTGGTAAAGACGTTCCTTTAATAACTGCTTTAGTTAAACGAATCATTAAATCTACATCTTTTAAAACTCCTGCTCCTGCTCCTTTACATACTACTTTTTTTACAGGACAACCAAAATTAATATCAACCAAATCAGGCTGAACAGCATCCACTATTTTGGCAGACATTTCCATAGCTTCTTCATCACCACCAAAAATTTGAATCCCAACTGGTCTTTCATAATCAAAAATATCTAATTTTTTCATACTTTTCATGGCATCACGAATTAATCCTTCTGATGAGATAAATTCAGAATACATTAAATCTGCTCCATGCAGTTTACACAATCTACGAAAAGGTGGATCACTAACATCCTCCATAGGCGCAAGAAGTAAAGGGAATTCGGGTAAAACTATGTTTCCGATTTTTGGCATTTTCTAAGTAAAAATTTTTACAAAAATACAATAAGATTTTAGATTGAAGATTAACGATTGTTGATTTTTGAAGTAATATATTATTTCAAACAGTTAAACTTCACTCTGCTTCTAGTAAAATGGTAAATTTTATTAAGTTATTTTATGAATAAGTTCTTAAAAAAACAATTTCAACTTTAATATCTTTGCTTTCTGAGTATATGAAAATCTATAATCCGAGGATCTAACATCAACTATCAAAAGATTTGCTTTATATTTGCAGATTGAATGCAATAGCATTTCTAGATAAAGAAAGAAAAAGAGAATGAAAAACATTAGAAATTTTTGT
>JBLHNH010000041.1:0-19718 GCA_047622645.1 Flavobacterium sp. | reverse complement strand
TCCACAAGAAAAAGTAATATTGAAAATCGAATCCAATTGATTTTGTTTCGGCTCCAGTTTTTTCAAAATGTGTTTTATTAATCATCAAGTTTCTTGTTTTTTTTTAAAATTAGCCCTAACTTATTTACATGTATGATAATACAATACAAAGCCACCAAAAAAAAGGAAGATATGTATAGTTAACGTCATCCATTTTATAAACCCAAATATATAAATAATAACTTACAAATACATTGGTATCTAATTTATTATCAACAAATATCTGCAAGTAATTTTAAAAATCCTTACGGTTTCCCGTAATCGTCTAATTTAGTTTTGATCATTCCAAACTTAAACAAAAAAACAACCATAAAAACAGGAGATATACCCTTTTTTTGTAATTGTTTAATTAAATTTTATGGCTTGATTAATTTTGTGGTAATTTATTTTTTTAATCATTTATTGGCACAAAAAAAACAAGAAATAGACTTTTTCTACTTCTTGTTTTAGTATCATAGTCTACTGAACAATATATACTTACAACTAATAAGCAATCAAGGCCAACAACTGCTCTTCAAAACGAACTTTAGGCAAATACTGATCTTCAATAGCCTTTACAAACGGAATAGGGCTATCTAAACTCGCTACACGTTGCACTGGAGCATCTAAAGATTCAAAACAATTCTCCATAATTAAGGCAGAAATATCACTGGCAATTCCGCCAAACATAGTGTCTTCTTGTAGAATAATGCACTTACCCGTCTTTTTAACAGATGCAAAAATAGTTTCGGTATCCAAAGGTTGTAAACTTCTTAAATCGATTACATCAGCTTTGATTTCGGGGTGTTTTTCTAAAGTAGCTAAAGCCCAATGTACTCCTACACCAAAAGAAATAATGGTTACATCAGTTCCTTCTTTAAGCATAGCTGCTTTTCCAAAAGGAATGGTGTAATAATCTTTAGGCACATCTTGTGTAATGCTTCTATACAATTGTTTGTGTTCAAAAAACATCACAGGGTTAGGATCATTAATTGCAGTATTTAACAAACCTTTCGCATCATAAGGAAAAGCTGGATACACTACTTTTAAACCTGGAGTTTTAGTAAACCAAGCTTCGTTTGTTTGCGAATGAAAAGGTCCGGCCTGAGTACCACCACCACAAGGCATTCGTACTACCACATCGGCTTTTTCATTCCATCTATAATGTTGTTTGGCTAATAAGTTTACAATTGGATTAAATCCAGAAGACACAAAATCAGCAAACTGCATTTCCATAACAGCCTTATAACCATTAATAGAAAGTCCGTTTGCAGCCGAAACTACAGCACTTTCACAAATAGGTGTATTACGAACGCGTTCTTTTCCAAACGCTTCTACAAAACCGTCTGTTATTTTAAAAGCACCACCATACTCAGCAATGTCTTGTCCCATTATCACCAAATTAGGATGACGTTCCATAGACTCTCTTAAACTAGAGGATAATGCATCAATAAAACGAATATTCTCTTTTACTTCACTTGGCGTAACTTCTTCAAAATCATATGGTTTATAAACGTCATTTAACTCTTCACTTAATACAGCCGTAAAGTCTGGTTCAGCTTGTGTTTTTGCCCAATGTTCGTCTATTTCAGCTTTAATTTCAGCTTTAAAATAAGCATCATCTTCTTCATTTAAAGCAGCAATCTCAAGCAAATATTCTTTAAAATTAGCAATAGGATCTTTGGCTGCCCACATATCCATCAACTCTTGCGGAACGTATTTTGTACCACTAGCCTCTTCATGACCTCGCATTCTAAAAGTTTTAAACTCTAAAAGAACTGGTCTTGGATTGTCAACCATAGATGCTTTTAGTGCAGCAATCTTAGTATAAACTTCTACTATATTATTTCCATCAATAATGTGACTTTCCATACCGTAACCAACACCTTTATCTGCTAAATTCTCACAACGATATTGCTCATTCGTTGGAGTAGATAAGCCATACCCATTGTTTTCTATCACAAAAAGAACAGGTAGTTCCCAAACAGCTGCAACATTTAACGCTTCATGAAAGTCTCCTTCAGAAGTTGCTCCTTCTCCAGTAAATACAGCTGTTACTTTACCGTTTTTCTTTAATTTATTAGCTAAAGCAATTCCGTCAGCCACACCCATTTGTGGACCAAGGTGCGAAATCATTCCAATAATCTTATATTCTTGTGTGCCAAAATGAAAACTTCTATCTCTACCTTTAGTGAATCCGGATTTTTTTCCTTGCCATTGACTAAATAATCGGTGTAACGGAATATCCCTTCCTGTAAAGACACCTAAGTTTCGGTGCATTGGTAGAATATATTCATCAGGGTCTAAAGCTGCAGTAATTCCCACAGAAATAGCCTCTTGACCTATTCCAGAAAACCATTTAGACACTTTTCCTTGTCGCAATAGAATCAACATTTTTTCTTCTATAAGTCTTGGCTTTAGTAACTTTTTATATAACGAAACTAAAGTTGCATTTGATAAATCTTGTCTGTCGAAATTCATAAGAAATCACATTTGTTTTAAGGCTCAAATGTAATAAAAATAACAGATTTAGTCTAAAATGTTATAATTTTTATTTTTAATAATTCTAACTATTATTATTACTTCAAATTTATTATTACTTTTGTTTTAGATAGGTACTTAAACCTATTGTAAGTTAGTAACAAAAAGTAATACAATGCAAAAAATTCCTAGTGTTGACTTACGTGATTTCCTGTCGGATGACCCGGCACGTAAACAAAAATTTGTAAATGAAATCGGAAAAGCCTACGAAGAAATTGGATTCGTAGCATTAAAAGGTCATTTTTTAGATGACAAATTAGTTCAAGGTTTATATGGTGAAGTGCGAAATTTTTTTCAATTACCGCTTGAAACAAAAGCTAAATATGAAATTCCAGGAATTGGAGGACAACGTGGGTATGTTTCCTTTGGAAAAGAACACGCAAAAGGGCGTTCTGCTGGAGATTTAAAAGAGTTTTGGCACTTTGGACAATATGTTAAAAAAGATTCAAAATATGCCGAAGAATATCCAGACAATGTTGAAGTAACAGAATTACCGAATTTTAATACAACAGGTAAAGAAGCTTATCAAATGCTTGAAAAAACAGGTATTTATGTATTAAGAGCTTTGGCTATTTACATTGGTTTAGATGAATTCTATTTTGACAAATACATCAAAGAAGGAAATTCAATTTTAAGACCAATTCATTATCCACCTATAACAGATGAACCAAAAGATGGAGCTGTGAGAGCTGCAGCACATGGAGACATTAACTTGATTACTCTTTTAATGGGAGCGCAAGGAAAGGGTTTACAAGTACAAAACAACAATGGTGATTGGATTGATGCTATGGCTGAACCAGATGAGTTAATGATAAACGTTGGTGATATGTTATCTAGACATACCAACAACAAATTAAAATCAACCATACACCAAGTAGTAAATCCACCAAGAGAAAATTGGGGTAACTCCAGATATTCTATTCCATTCTTCATGCATCCAGTAAGCGATATGAAACTAGATGTTTTAGCAGATTGTATAGATGCTAATAATCCAAAAAAGTACGAAGATATCACAGCTGGTGAATTCCTACACGAAAGATTAGTAGAATTAGGATTGATTAAGAAATAAACTTATTTAAATTACCATAGAAATTCCAAATTCCAATTGTTTTGGGGTTTGGTTTTTTTGTTTTAATTATCATAATGAATGTTTTGGAACACAGATTAAAGAAATTCTAGAAATCTAATTAATTTTATTTATACTTTTATCGTATTAAATAATAAAAAGATTTTTAAAACTTCTCTAATTTCTCAGATCTGTGTTCCTCTATAATCAAATCGTAATAGAAAATGAAAATATTCCCTCATCAAGAATTAACAAAAAACATTATTGGAGTATATTATGATGTTTATAATGAGCTAGGCTATGGTTTTCTTGAAAAAGTATATCATAAAGCTATGCTTATAGAGTTGCACAAAAGAGGGTATGTTATAGAATCTGAAAAAAAGTTAAATGTTTATTATAAAAATGAAATTGTTGGAGAATATGTACCAGATATAATTATTAATGAATCTGTAATAGTTGAATTAAAATGTGTGGAATATTTAATTGAAACACACGAAAATCAACTTCTTAATTACTTAAAAGCTACCAATTGTGAAGTTGGATTAATCTTAAATTTCGGAAAAGATCCGCAGTTCATAAGAAAAATATTTACAAACGATTTAAAGAAACACAAATAAAAATTATATAGATTTCTCAAATTTCTGTAATCTGTGTTCCAAAAAAAATAAAAATGAACCTAGAAGACCAATTAAAAAAACTATTCCCAGACCACAAAGTTTCTAACGAACCAGAAACCGTTGAGGAAAAAGAACACAAATTATTAGTTCAAAAAGAACCAATGATTTGCAAATACGAAAAACGAAAAGGCAAAGCAACCACAATAATAGCTGGTTATGAAGGTGAAGAAGAAGATTTTAAACTTTTAGCCAAAGAAATCAAAAACAAATTTGCTGTTGGTGGAAGCTTCAAAGAAGGTGAAATCATTATTCAAGGTGATTATCGTGATAAAATAATGAAATACCTTCAAGAAAAAGGATTCAAAACAAAACGAGTTGGAGGTTAAGGTAGTGTTCCGTTTTCAGTTGGTAGTGCTCAGTTAAAAGCTAATTAACACAAACCCTTTTAACCCCATAAACTCATAAACTAAAAAAAATGATACAATCATCAGAACTAATATTAAATCCAGACGGTAGCGTTTACCATTTAAATTTACATCCAGAAAACATTGCACACGACATCATCTTTGTAGGAGATCAAAATCGTGTAGAGAAAATAACCAAACACTTTGATTCTATTGAGTTTTCAACTCAAAAACGTGAATTCAAAACCCAAACAGGTATATACAAAGGCAAAAGAATGACAGTAATGTCAACCGGAATTGGTCCAGACAACATAGATATTGTTATGAACGAATTGGATGCTTTGGTAAACATTGATTTAAAAACGCGTAAACCCAAAGAAAACTTAGTATCCTTAAATATTGTTCGTATTGGAACTTCAGGTTCTTTGCAAGCCGATATTCCTTGTGATAGCTTTGTATTAAGCCAATATGGTTTAGGTTTAGACAACATGCTTCGCTCCTATTTAGTTGATGAAATCTCTGAAATTGAAATAGAAGATGCATTTATTGAACAAACCAACTGGGATTTACGAAAAGGTCGTCCATATGTAATTAGAGGAAGTGAAAAATTAGAAAAAATATTCGAAAGTGATAAGATTTTTAAAGGATTCACAGGAACTGCTGGAGGTTTTTATGGACCACAAGGAAGGGTTTTACGTTTGCCTATACAAGATATTGAATTAAATAGAAAAATGGACCGTTTTAACTACCAAGGAATTCAAATGACTAACCTTGAAATGGAAACTGCTGCTATTTATGGTTTAGGAAAGTTACTTGGACATGAATGTTTGTCTTTAAATGCTATTATCGCAAATAGAGCAACTGGAAACTTTAGTACTGATCCATACAAAGCAGTGGATGAATTAATTGCTTATGCATTAGATAGATTAGCTGAATAATTTAATACTAAAATGGAAAGAGCTTCAAAAATTTTATTAAAGTCTGAAAAAGAACAATTACTAAAGCTTCAAAACATAGTAAAACAAACTTTTGACGAAGAAAAACTCATGGTTGACAATCTTTTACATCAACCAGAAGAAATAATGACAAAAGGGCAAAAAATTTCTGATAAAGTAGCTAGTTTTGGAGGAAGTTGGAAGTTTATTATTCTTTTTGGAGTCATTCTATTTCTTTGGATATTGTTTAACACGCTAACTTTAAAAAATTTAGAGTTTGATCCTTATCCTTTTATCTTAATGAATTTAATATTGTCATGTATTGCGGCACTTCAAGCACCAATAATTATGATGAGCCAAAATCGTCAAGAAGAAAAAGACAGAAAACGAAGCGAAAACGATTATTTAATTAATCTGAAATCTGAATTAGAATTAAGAAGCTTACATCAAAAAGTAGATTTGTTGCTAGAAGAACAAATTCAATTGTTAATAAAAAGTCAGGCAGAACAACTTCAATTACTAAAGAAATTGCAAAAGAAATTAGATTCAAAATTATAAATATGACTTTAATACTAGAAACAGAACGATTACTACTAAGAGAAATGCGTCACGAAGATGCAGAAGCTTTATTTGATATGGATTCAAACCCAAACGTTCACACCTATCTTTGGCAAAAACCGTATACAAATATTAATGATATTTATTCTTACATAGAAATGGTTAGATCACAATATGATAGAAATAAAATTGGCCGTTTTTCAACAATTATTAAAGAAACAAATGAGTTAATAGGTTGGACGGGTATAAAATACATCGATGACCACATAGAAAATGGAAATACCAATTTCTATGATTATGGCTATCGTTTAAACGAAAAATATTGGAACAAAGGGTACGCAACTGAAGCTTCAAAAGCATGGCTAGAGTATGGTTTTAACCAAATGAAAATTGATGAAATGAATGCTTATACTCACTTAGAAAATGGAGCGTCAAATCATATTTTACAAAAAGTTGGGTTTAGTTTTATAGAAAATTATCCAGATGAACAAGGTGCAATTTGGAAATGGTGGCAAATAAAAAATAGTTAGTATTTAGAAAATTAATTATTCTTTTTTACATACAAAACCTATTAAAATCTTAAACGTATAAACAAGAAATGAACATCGAAAGATGTTGATATAAATTCAGCATAAATGAAAACAATAAAAATAGCAGGTGTACCTGAACATTTCAATTTACCATGGCATATGTGTATTGAAAATGGAGAATTTGAAGAAGTTGGTATAAACCTCGAATGGAAAGATGTTCCAGAAGGAACTGGCAAAATGTGCCAAATGCTACGAGATGGTGAAACTGATATCGCTGTAATTCTAACAGAAGGAATTATAAAAGATATCAATGCAGGTAATGAAAGTAAAATTGTTCAAGTATATGTACAAAGTCCTTTAATTTGGGGAATTCATGTGGATGCAAAATCAAAATATGTTGAACTAGCCGATTTAAAAGATAAAAAACCAGCTATTTCTCGTATCGGTTCTGGTTCGCATTTAATGAGCATAGTGAACGCTAATAATCAAAACTGGGACACATCTACTCTAAAATTCGAGACAGTTCATACAATTGATGGTGCCGTTGAAGCTTTAAATTCAGGAAAAGCAGATTACTTTATGTGGGAACGTTTTATGACAAAACCTTTGGTTGATAACGGAACTTTTAGAAAAATTGCAGATTGTCCAACTCCTTGGCCTTGTTTTGTAATTGCTGTTAGAAACGAAGTTTTAAAGAAACATCCAAACACAATCGCTCAAATACTTGAAATTATCAACATGACTTCAGAAGAATTCAAAATAATTCCAAGTATTGATAGAACTTTAGCTTCAAAATATAATCAAAAAATTGAAGATATTCAAGAATGGTTGGCACTAACACATTGGTCTCAAAAGAATTTAGACGAAAAAATGTTAAACAAAATTCAAAATCAACTCTTTGACCTTAAAATTATAGATAAAAAAGGTACTTTTGCTGAAATTGTAAAAGCTTTATAGCTTTTTGCCTTTTTAGAAAATATGTTAGAAAAAGTAAAACAATTTTATACCAAAGTAGAACCTTATTTGCACGTCAAAAAACCGTGGGACTCTATTATTATACTTGTTTTAAATATTCTAATTGCCATTCCTTTATTTATAATTTTACATCAAAATTTAATTGATTTAGAGTGGCCTTTTCAACTTGATAGAATATTAATTTTTATTCTTTTATTAGCTGTTATTCAGTTGTTATTAAGAATGTTAAGAAGAGTTACTTTAATCAGTATTTTACTTTATTTGTTGTTCTTAATTTATGGAGGTATATTTGGCGATTATGGTTTTAATCGTGTTTTTGAAGATTATAAAGCAATGCTTTTTGCTATGCAAAACAATCCTAATCCACAAGATATAATTATTTCTAAATTATTGCCTTTTCCTAACAAATCTAAAGTAATTGCTGCAGTAGAATTCACTAATCCAAAAGTTAGGAACTTTGCTTTGTATGCAACAACCAAACATTTTTCTGATTTCAAAACCAATGAAAAAAACAGAAAAATGGTTCAATGTTTTGCAGTTTTTAAAGAAATTAAAAATCGTTGGAATTATGTAAATGATCCTGTAGGACGAGAGTATATTGCAACGGCAAGTGAATCTTTACAGCATTATTCAGGAGATTGTGATGATCATGCTATACTTATGGCAGCATGTATTAGAGCTATTGGAGGAACTCCGAGACTTATCCATACTGGTGGCCATATTTATCCAGAAATGTTAATTGGTGATAAAGCTGATTTAGAATTGGCTATTTTATTGATTAAAGACAACCTTTTTATAAAGGAAAGTGAAGGAAAGCAAATTCATTATCATTTTGATGAACGCGGACAATATTGGTTAAACCTAGATTATACTGCAAAATATCCTGGTGGACCTTTTATGAGTGAAGAAATTTTAGGTCAATTGACATTTGATTAAAACCAATCAATAGGTTTTTTTCCAACTTTTTCTAAATAATCATTTGTTTGACTAAAATGTTTGTTTCCAAACCATTTTCCTTGATTAGCACTCATTGGCGAAGGATGTCCACTTTCTAGAACTAAATGTTTCGTTTTATCAATCTTTGCTCCTTTCTTCTGTGCAAAATTTCCCCAAAGTAAAAAAACAAGGTGTTCTTTTTCTTCTGAAATAACTCGAATAACTTCATCTGTAAAAAGATTCCATTTTAAGTGTTTGTGACTATTCGGAGTATCTTTTCTCACAGTTAATGAAGCATTTAACATCAGAACTCCTTGGTTTGCCCAATTTTGAAGGTTTCCATTAGTGGGAATAAAAATCGAATCTAAATCGGAAGCAATTTCTCTATAAATATTTCGCAATGACGGTGGGATTTTAACCCCATTATTTACAGAAAAACATAAACCATTTGCTTCTCCTTCTCCATGATAAGGATCTTGCCCAATGATGACGATTTTAACGTCTTTAAACGAACAGGAATTGAAAGCATTAAAAATTAATTCTTTTGGTGGAAAACAAGTTGTTGAATTATATTCGGTCTCAACTTGAAGAAGCAATTTCTTAAAATAGTCTTTTTGAAGCTCTTCTTTTAGTTTTTCTTGCCAAGAATTGGAAATATTGTTTAACATACCTTAAATTTTACCAAAAATATGACTTTTAGAATAAATTACATTTGAAACTTTGTAACTTTGTTGCTTTGCAAATATACAAATGATTTCAATTACACACAAAACACTTCAAGACTTAGAATTTACAACCATTTTGGAAACTGTTTCCGAGAAATGTAATACAGAAATTGGTAAGCAGAAAGCCTTACAAATTGTACCTTTTAAAGACAAAGAAACTTTAATGGATGCATTGCAACAAACTTCTGAATATGTAGCTTCTTTTAGCAATAACAACACAATTCCAAATCACGGTTTTGAGAATTTAACAAAAGACATTAAGTTTCTTCAAATTGAAGATAGTTTTTTAGAGGTTGGAGTATTTAGGAAACTAGCTCATTTGTCTGAAACGACTAACTTTCTGTTGAAATTCTTTCAAAAATTTGAAGAATATTATCCTAAATTAAACCAAAAGGCATCACAAGTTGAATATACTAAATTCATCATTCAAAAAATTGATGAAATAGTAGACAAATACGGTGAAATTAAAGATAATGCTTCCCCAGATTTAGTCAATATTCGTAGAAATATTGCTTCAGTTCGTGGTAAAGTCAACCAGAGTTTTGGAATGGCTTTGAGTCAATATAATTCATTAGGTTATTTAGACGATATTCGCGAAACTATAGTAGAAAACCGTAGGGTTTTAGCAGTTTTGGCAATGTATCGTAAAAAAGTTAAAGGTTCTATTTTAGGAAGTTCTAAAACAGGCAGCATAGCCTACATTGAACCTGAGGCAACCCTTAGATATTCAATTGAGTTAAGTAATTTAGCTTATGAAGAACGTGAAGAAATTCAGCGTATTTTAAAAAAATTAAGTACTGATATCCGACCTTTTAGCGATTTATTGATACAGTATCAAGATTTCCTGAGTGATATTGATGTAATTGCCGCTAAAGCGAAATATGCTTTTAAATTAAATGCTATTTTACCTGAAATTACAGCAGAAAAGCATTTGCTTTTTCGTGATGCTTATCATCCAATTTTATATTTGAATAATAAGGCTAAAAATCAAGTAACATATCCACAAACCATTGAATTAGAAAACACTAACCGAATTATTGTTATTTCTGGTCCGAATGCTGGTGGAAAAACAATTTCTCTTAAAACCATTGGTTTATTACAGCTAATGTTACAAAGTGGAATGCTTATTCCGGTTCATGAAAGAAGTAAAACCTTTTTGTTTGATAGAGTTTTAACTGATATTGGTGACAATCAATCAATTGAAAACCAATTAAGTACATATAGTTATCGCCTAAAAAATATGAATCAGTTTTTGAAAAAATGCAATTCAAAAACTTTATTCTTGATTGATGAATTTGGAACAGGTTCCGATCCAGAATTAGGTGGCGCTTTGGCAGAAACGTTTTTAGAAGAATTTTATCATCGAGAAGCATTTGGAATTATTACAACGCATTATTCTAATTTAAAGATATTAGCCAACGAATTACCTTTTGCAACAAATGCAAATATGCTTTTTGATGAAAAGTCTTTAGAACCTATGTATAAATTACATTTAGGTCAAGCCGGAAGTTCTTTTACATTTGAAGTGGCTCAAAAAAATGGAATTCCATTTGGATTAATTAATCGTGCCAAAAAGAAAATTGAAAAAGGAAAAGTTCGTTTTGATAAAACCATCGCTACTTTACAAAAAGAACGTTCTAAATTGGAAAAAACTTCAATTAATTTAAAGGAAGAAGAAACCAAAGCTCGTGAAGAAAGTAAGAAAATGGAAGGTATTAATTTAAAAATTCAAGACAAATTAGAACGTTATCAGGAATTATATGATGCTAATCAACGCTTGATTTATATGGGTCAGAAAATTGATGATATTTCAGAAAAATATTTCAATAACAAAGATAAAAAGACTTTAATAGGTGATTTTTTAAAACTGGTTGAAATAGAAAATTCAAAACGAAAGAAAACATCAGTTAAAGAGAAAAAAGCAGTTGAAGTTGTAAAAAAGGAAATCATCAAAGAAGTTGAAGTTAAAGTTGAGAAAATTCGTGCCGCCAAAAAAGACAAGAAAATAAAAGCCAAACAAGAAGAAGAAAACAAACCACAAGTAGTTTTAAAAGTTGGTGATAGAGTTAGAATGAAAGACGGAAAAGCTATTGGAACTCTTGATAAAATTGAAAAAGCAAAAGCAACTGTCAATTATGGAGTCTTTACTTCAAAAGTAAATATAAGTGAATTGGAATATGTGCAACCTCTATAGGTTTTCTGATAATAGATTTTCATATAAAAACATATTTAATTGCCTTTTGGTTTTAACCAACGCAAAATAAAAAGATAAAAATGAATAACATTAATAACATAGAAGATTTACCTAAGAACAAAAAAATCATTCTTTTTGACGGCGTTTGTAATTTGTGTGAGAAATCGGTTCAGTTAATTATAAAAAACGATAAAAAAGATAATTTTAGATTTGTTGCTTTACAATCCGAACTTGGAGAAAAAATAATTAATTATATCAATATAGACAGAAGTAAAACCGATTCTATTATTTTATATGAACCAGGTTATGCTTATTATTACAAATCAAAAGCTGCCTTTAGAATTGCTATTTATTTAGGCGGTTTTTATAGTATTATTAGTTTGTTTCGCTTTTTTCCAGTTTTTTTAACTGATGGTATTTATGATTATATTGCTAAAAACAGATATAAGTGGTATGGTAAAAAAGACCAATGTATGATACCAACTAAAGAAACCTTGAATAAATTTTTATAAAAAAAGCTCCTTAATTAAATAAGGAGCTTTTTCATTATAAACCGATTAATAATTATTAAAAATTAATTTTTAATAATTTTCTTTGTAGCAGTTCCTTTTTCAGAAGTGATATTTAAGAAATATACACCAGAATTTAAATCAGAAATATTAATTTGATTTTCAATTGCGTTAACATTAATAGCTTTAACAGTTCTTCCGTTTATATCAGAAATAGTTAAACCAGAAATTGCAATGTTATTTCCATTTTGAATAGTAAAGTTATCATTAACTGGATTTGGATATACAGAAAAACCATTAGCTTCAAAAGATTCTCTAGGTAAAGCTGTTCCAGTATATTTAGAAATTCCACTTACAGTTGCAGAAGTATTAAATCCACCTGTAAAACCTGTAGTAGTATTCAAAAATTCAACTTGTAAATGTTGAACAGTATCTACACCAACCCAAGTTAGACCATTATCTAAACTATAAGATGAACCTGCAGTTGCCGCACCAGTACTAACAACTCTTGAAGTACCTGGTACATAAGTTATATCTCCTAAAAAGATTGGACCAGAAAAAGTTTGAGCTGACCAAGTTACTCCTCCATCAACGGATTTGTACATGTTACCATCTGCTTTTAAAATTAAACCATTATTTGCATCCTTAAAAGTAAAACTATCTGCACCTAAGTTAGATGAAGGTGTTGTTGCCACTGTCCAGTTTAAACCCATATTTGTAGATTTATATAATCTTCCTGCATCAGTCCCAAACCATATTGTGCCAGCAGAAAATTCAAATAAATTAGTAATACCATATTCTCCAGCTGCTAAAGGAGCTGGTATATTAGCACTTGGCACTCTAGTCCAAGTAGTTCCACCGTTAGAAGTAGTATATATTTCAAAGTAACCACTTGCAGGGTCACCTTGACAAACACCATTATTGGCATCAAAGAAATGAACCCAATTAGTAAATGAATCTGTACCAGTATTAAATGAAGCTGTTGTTTGTTTTGTCCAACTTGTTCCACCATTACTAGTTTTCCAAATACCTCCTAAGTTTCCTGTAGCAGGAAAAGCAGATACCCAAGCTGTTGTTCCAGACACAGCCGATATGTTACCAATTCCTAAACCTGCAGTTCCTAACCCTAATCCCATAATTCCAGAAGTCCAAGTATTTCCTCCATCAGAACTTCTTGTATATTCTTTAACTGTTTGATCTGCTCCTCCTGAGCCATCATAAGATTTAGCCCATACATTATTTGCATCAACTATAGAAATACTGTTTACACCTCTACTAGCTGTTGCAAAAGTTGTGGCCTTCTCCGTCCAAAATTGAGCATTTGAAATAAATGGCACAATTAATAATAAATAAAGTAATTTTTTCATCATATTGTAGTTTTGTATTAATTTAATATAGTAAATGTATAAAAAATAAATGTAAGAATTATCATTTTTTATTTTTTTAACAGTTATGATATTTATCATATTTAAACAATTGTTAAATAATTATTTTTGTTTTTATAATACTAAAACATAAAAAATGATAAATTTAGCTTTGCCGCTTGTTAATTGGGGAAATGGAGCTTTTATAATGATAGTAATATTTACTCTAGTAATTTTAGGTTTAATAGGTGTTGTTTTCTTATTAATGAATACAGATAAAAAGAAAAAGGAAAACGACTAATTACAGTCGTTTTCTTTTTTCTTTATTAAGTTATTTAATTATAAACCTTATTTAATAAGAAGTTATCCGCTATTACTAAAGCTGCCATAGCTTCTACAATGGGTACTGCTCTTGGCAATACACAAGGGTCATGTCTTCCTTTTCCTTGTAGTTCAATAATTTCATTTAAGTTGGTTAATACTTCTTGTTTCTGTATTAATGTTGCAACGGGTTTAAAAGCGATTCGAAAATAAATATCCATTCCATTACTAATTCCTCCTTGAATTCCTCCAGAGAGATTGGTTTTTGTAGTTCCGTCTTCGTTATATAAATCGTTGTGTTCGCTTCCTTTCATTTTTGCCCCACAGAAACCGCTTCCAAATTCAAAGCCTTTTACGGCATTTATAGATAACATTGCTTTACCTAAATCAGCATGTAATTTATCAAAAACAGGTTCCCCTAGACCAATTGGTACATTTTGAATTACACACATAATTGTTCCACCAACAGTGTCACCTTGTTTTTTAATTTCCTTTATAAAGTTTTCCATTTTTAAAGCCGTAGCTTCATCGGGACAACGAACAGCATTATTTTCTATTTTAGAAAAATCTAATTCTTGATATGGTTTATCTATGAAAATATCACCAACGGAAGAGACAAAAGCGGTAATCTTAATTTTAGATATAATTTGTTTTGCAATTGCACCACCAACTACTCTGCTGGCTGTTTCTCTCGCTGAACTTCTACCGCCACCACGATAATCTCTAATTCCATATTTCTTTTCATACACATAATCAGCGTGACTCGGACGATAAGTGTCTTTTATCTCTGAATAATCATTTGATTTTTGGTTGGTATTAGGAATAATAAACCCAATTGGTGTTCCTGTAGTTTTTCCTTCAAAGATTCCTGATAAAAACTGTACTTCATCTTCTTCTTTTCTTTGCGTAACAATCGCTGATTGTCCGGGCTTTCTTCTTTGCATATCTTTTCTTATAGCCTCAAAGTCAATTTCTATTCCTGCAGGACATCCATCAATGATTCCACCAAGAGCTTCACCATGAGATTCTCCAAAAGTTGTTAGCTTAAATAGTTTTCCAAAAGTATTTCCAGACATAGCATTTTATTTAAAAACAAAAGTAAAAAAATTATACCAGTAATTAGTCAAACAATCAATTGGAACTAAATTTTAATTATATTAGCAAAAAATAAATACCATGAAATCAAAATTATTACTTTTTTTAGGTTTGTCAATTTTTACTTTATCCTGCAGTTCAGATGATTCATCTGATAATGATAACGGAGAACCCGCAATCTCGTTACCTATTGTTTCAGGAAATTACTGGGCTTATGATGTGTTTAATCACGAAACGGCAAACACACCAGAATCTTTTGCAAGAGATTCAGTTTATGTAGGAAATGACACTCTTATTAACAATGTAGCCTATAAAAAAATGAAAACATTAACTATTGCTAATGGTTTCTTTTCTGGAACGTTGAAAGATAATGGATTACGCATTGATGGAAATAAAATGAGAATTACAGGTTCAGTAAATTTAAGTGCTGGATTACCTGCAGCTCTTGCATTTTCTGTTTCAGATTTTATAATTTTAAAAGAGAATGCTGCTGCTGGACAAGAGTTAAGTTCAACAAACGGTTCTTTTACTCAAGATTTCAATGGTATTCCTTTAACCTTTAACTATATATTGAAGTCGGTTTCAGATGGATCACAGCCTTCTTTAACTTCAAATGGTGCTACTTATTCAAATATTACAAAAACTAAAGTAATTTTAAATCTTAAAATAACGGCAAATTTTGTTTTACCTGTAATAGTTATGCCAGCTCAAGATGTATTAGTATCGACTCAATATTATAGTAAAAACATTGGTATGGTTTATAATCTAACTGATATAACTTATACTCTAAATACACTTCCAGCAGGCTTTACGCTTCCAATACCTCAATCAGGAAGTCAAACTCAAGAAGAATTTTTGGATGTTTATCAGGTAAATTAAACAGATCATCGGATATGTTAATTTTGATAAGTTGTCATCAAATTATGTAACAATTATTTTTTATTTTATTCTAAATTTGTAGAATAATATTTAAATTAAAATAATATGAAAAAAGTACTTTTATCTGCTATGATCCTAATAGGAATAGCTTTTAGTGCTCAAGCACAAAACATTTCTAAAAATGCATTAGGTCTTCGATTAGGCGATAATGATGGTTTTGGAGGAGAAATTTCTTACCAAAGAGGTTTATCCGATAACAATCGTTTAGAATTAGATTTAGGTTTCAGAAACAGTAAAAATTATGATGCTTTTAAATTAACTGGTTTATACCAATGGGTTTGGAATATTGAAGGTGGTTTTAATTGGTATGCTGGTGTTGGTGGTGGAATCGGAAGTTGGAGTCACAATAATGATAAATATTATGACAACACAAATGATAGCGGAACTATTTTATTTGTAGCTGGAGATTTAGGTATTGAATATAATTTTAGAGAAGCTCCTATTCAATTATCATTAGACATTAGACCAGAGATTTATTTTAACTCTGATAATTATAGAGATGATAATTTTGGACCAGACATCGCTTTGGGAATTAGATACAGATTTTAATTAATTTTATTTAATTAATTAAAAAATGCCCCAAATAGTGTCTAACTTTTTGGGGCATTTTTCATTGAGTGGCTTTTTTTATTGCTATACTTTTTCTTTATATCTAGCAATAGCTTCTTCGTAAACCTTTTCATACATAGGAACGATGTTTAAAATATCAAAACGAGAAGCAACTACTTTTGCATTTTCCTTAAATGTTTTTAGTTTATTTTCATCCTTTAAGATAGAAACGGCATTTCTACTCATTGCTTCTACATCACCTACATCACTTAAATAACCAGAATAACCTTCAATATTTACTTCTGGTAAACCTCCAGAATTACTAGAAATAACTGGAACACCACAAGCCATAGCTTCTAGAGCAGCTAGTCCAAAACTTTCGGTTTCAGAAGGTAATAAAAACAAATCTGAATAACATAAAATTTTATCAATTTCAGAACTATTTCCAAAGAAGATTACTTTGTCTTGAATGCCTAAAGAAAAACACAAATCTTCTGCCATTTGCTTTTCAGGACCTTCACCAACCATCATCATTTTTGATGGAATTTCTTTTTGAATGTTATAAAAAATCTTCACAACATCATCAATACGCTTAACTTTTCTAAAATTTGAGATATGCGTTATAATTTTTTCATTTTCAGTAGCCATCATGCCTCTATCACATTTTTTAACTTCTTCAGAAGAAGATTTGTTGGGCTCAATAAAGTTTGGAATAACGACAATCTCTTTTTTAATATCAAAAAGTCTATAAGTATCATCTCTTAAACTGCTAGAAACACTTGTAACAATATCAGATTTATTAATACTAAAACTAACTGCTGGTTTATAAAAGGGATGATTACCTACTAGAGTAATATCTGTTCCGTGAAGTGTTGTAATCATAGGAATTCTTATTCCTTCATCTTCTAACATTTTTTTAGCCATGTACCCTGCATAAGCATGAGGAATTGCATAATGTACATGTAAAACATCAATATCATACAGCTTTACCATATCAACTAATTTACTTGATAAGGCTAATTCATAAGGTTGATAATGGAATAATGGATATTCTGGAACGTGTACTTCGTGGTAATGTAAATTACTGTTTAAAAGTGCTAAACGTACGGGTTGACTGTAAGTTATAAAATGGATTTCGTGTCCTTTTTTGGCTAATTCTAAACCTAATTCAGTAGCGACAACACCACTACCTCCAAATGTTGGATAACAAACTATAGCGATTTTCATCTAAATATATATTTTCTATAAAAATACTATTATTAAAAAGAACAAAAAGTAAAAATTTGTTAAATTATAGCTTAAAGTTGTCTTCATAACACTTTATCCAATCCTCAACTGACATTTTTTTAACCAATTCAGCAATTAACTCAAAAGGAATTTGATCCATTTTTTTGAAACGAATACAACTTTTTCCCATATCTAATTTGGCAGTGCAATGTTTTGGATATTCTGTTGTAAACCAATTTAACAATTCGGGTTTTGCGTAAATTCCCATGTGATAGATATTTACACTATTTTTTTGAGAAGCGAAATTCATAAAGGGTAAAGGCAGTTTTGGAGTACAATGATAACCATCAGGGTAAATTGAATGAGGAACAACATAACCAATCATTCCGTAACTCATTTCTTCTTTGAAACCTTTTGGTAAATTATCATTAATTACTTTTCGTAATTTAGTGATTGCTTCTACTCTATCTTCTGGTAATTCTGCTATGTATTCTTCTGGTGTCGTGGCTTTTGATGTCATTTTTTTTATTTTAAATATATTAATCTTTAAAAAAATCTTCCTCCATAAAGTTTTTTACAATTGTATAATAATCATCCCCATAATGCTTTATGAATTTCCCATCAGGTTTTAAAATAAAAAAAGCAGTACAAATATCACAATCATTAAAAAAAGTATCATGAAAAAAACCTGAGTCTCTCTTAAATTTTAAATTTTTAATAAAAATATCTTTAAAGAAAGCATCCTCTGTATAAACAAAAAAATCGACAGCATCATTATTTAAAGAAATTCTTGAAGAAATAGTTAGTGAATTATAAATAACTTTATTAATTGAGGCTTCACTAGAAGCTAATGAAATACAATTTTTTGCTTTTTGACAAAAGTTTATTAAAATAATTTTGTCATCTGGGATTGATGTAGATAATTCTTTTTCAATGTTTTTTTTTATCAACAAATAATCAACTTCATTTAGTTTACCTTCAAAAGTTTTAATACTGTTTCTATATTCTTTATTTAAAGTTGTATTTACTTTTATATCTAAACTTTTTTCTCTTTGACTTTTACAAGAAAACATTAAAAAAGATAAAAGGATAAAAAGTAAGTATTTCATTTTATGCATATTTTAATTTAAAAAAGTTATTTAATCCCTAATACTTTCATAAATAATCTTTTGAATATTTTCGCGAATATTAGCTCTAGACAAACGATTAGCTGCATTTGAATCTGGATATGTTCTGTTTGATAAAAATACATAAACTATTTCTTTTTCTGGATCAGCCCAAGCCATTGTACCAGTAAAACCAGTATGACCAAAACTTGTCATAGAAACACATCCACATGTTGGTCCAGCATTGCCTAATTGTGGTTTATCAAACCCAACCCCTCTTCTATTATCTTCATCACAATAATAGCAAGTATTAAAAGCGTTCATTGTTTTTTCTGAAAAGAACCTGTTGTTACCATAAACGCCATTTTGCAAATACATTTGCATCATTTTAGCCACATCTAAAGCATTTGAAAATAATCCAGCGTGACCCGAAACGCCACCTTGCATAGCTGCAGCCATGTCATGAACATTTCCTTGAACAGTTTGATATCTATAATAATTATCTTCCTCAGTTGGAATAATTTGCCCTACAGAGAATTTTTCTAATGGTTTGTATGTGGTATGATTCATTCCCATTAAACTATAGAAGTTTTCATTGGCAAGAATATCTAATTTCTTTTGCGTTTTTAGTTCTAAATATTCTTTTAATAAGATGAATGAAAAATCACTGTATTTATATTCTTTTGTAGCACGTAAAGTACTTTTAGCAATAGTATTTATAATAGTATCATTAAAATCTTTTCTAATATAAAGATTTTCGGCAACTTTAAAAGGAAATTCTTTTGAAGGTGTTTTTCTGTAATATTTTGAATTAGGATGCTTAGTTGCATCCAAAGTTTTTACATAAAAAGGTTCCCAAGGTTGAAAGCGTGCTTGATGCGTTAACATGTTTATTAATGTAGCGTCTTCTTTATTTGAACCTTTAAAAACAGGCAACATATCACCTAATTTATCATTTAAAGTAACTTCTCCTCTATCGTACAATTGCATTAAGTTAGGTAAAGTTGAAAGCACTTTAGTTAAAGAAGCCACGTCATATAAATCATCATCTTTTACAGGAATATTATTTTTATAAGTGTGATTTCCAAAGGATTTTTGATAAATAACTT
>JBLHNH010000040.1:0-19879 GCA_047622645.1 Flavobacterium sp. | reverse complement strand
TTTTTTAATAATATATTGTTTCTTTATTTAAATAATTAGAATCATTATAAGTCCAATCTACAGAAATGTCCCAAAGACCGCCAACCAAATTACTATTAGGTATGAGCAAATTTGAAGAAGATAATGAAATTGGAATTTCAAAATCTAATTTTTGGCTTGACGGTCTATATAAGGACACTTTTCCTTTTATATTTTTATAGTCAAAATTTGATGGAAATTCTACTGTAATCCCTTCAGTAGTCTTCTTAAAAACAACTTTATGTTCTAATTTATTAGCGCTTTGTTGTTTTTCAATATCACCTTGAACCTGTTGTTCTTTTTTATAATAGTCTTCTGTAACTAATTCATTATCATACTTTGAATCTGATTGTACTTTAAATACAAAATATAAGATGAATGTTATGAATAGTCCAAAAGCTATAACAATTGCTGTTCCCCAATTAATTTTCATTTTTTTTATTTTTCTGTAATCAATTATCTGAATATCCGAAATTCTTAATTAAAACTTCTTGGCCCTAAAAAGTTAGTTTTTGTAGTTTCAATAAGTTCTTTTCTATTGTAGATTTCTATTTTAACTCTGGTTTTATCTCCATCTAAAAAAGCTGGATTAATTTCTATAAACAAAGTTCCTTGAGCTAATCCTTCTTTATCCACTTTGACATAAGGATTTCCAACCATTTTAATGGTTCCTTTTGGACTAGCTAATTTAAAATAAACACTATCAAAATCTTTAACGGTTTTATTAATAATTTTATAGGTAAAAATATTACTGATGTTTTCTCCTTTGTGTTCAAACAATTGTCCTGGTAATCTTAAAATAGTTGCTTCAACATCATTTCTCATGAATAATAATCCAATTAACATTCCAATTAAAATAATTAGAACTGCAATATATCCTTTCATTCGATTCGTTATTTTAAACTTTACTTTGTTAGCGATTTCGTCTTCACTAGCATACCTAATTAATCCTTTTGGTAATCCCACTTTTTCCATGATAGTATCACACTCATCAATACAAGCCGTGCAGTTTACACATTCTAATTGAGTTCCGTTACGAATATCAATTCCAGTTGGACAAACCACCACACATTGATTACAATCAATACAATCACCTTTACCAGTTTCAGCTCTATTCTCTCTTTTATCCCATTTTGCTCTTCCTATTTCACCTTCTCCTCGAACATGGTCATAAGTAACATTAATAGATTGATTGTCTAAAAGAACACCTTGCATTCTTCCGTATGGACATGCAATAATACATACTTGTTCTCTAAACCAAGCAAATACAAAATAGAAAATACTTGTAAAAATTAGTAAGGCAACTAGCGTACTTATATTTTCAGCTGGGCCATCTGTTATGTATTGAATTAATTTATCACTTCCGATTAAATAAGCCAAAAACACATTAGCTATTATAAATGAAATTAAAAAGAAAATAATCCATTTGGTAACACGTTTTCTAATTTTATCCGTATCCCATTTTTGCTTATCTAGACGCATTTGTGAACCTCTGTCTCCGTCAATAAAATATTCTATTCTTCTAAAAACCATTTCTAGAAAAATAGTTTGAGGACAAAACCATCCACAAAATATTCTACCAAAAGCTACTGTAAAAAGGGTTAACCCCACGACACCAACAATCATTGCCATTACAAATAAATGAAAATCTTGTGGCCAAAAAGGAAAACCAAAAATGGAGAACTTTCGTTCTAAAACATTAAAAAGTAAAAACTGATTGCCATTAATTTTAATAAATGGTGCCGATAATAAAAAAGCTAATAAGATGTAACTTAGTACTTTTCTTTTATCATAAAATTTTCCAGAAGGTTTTTTTGGAAAAATAAAATTCCTTTTCCCTTCTGCATCAATTGTCCCTATGGAATCTCTAAAACTTTCGTCTGGTAATTTTGACATAACATTTTGTTTTAAATACTTTGCTCTAAAACGAATTAATAAAGGCTTTAAGCAACAACTTAAAACCTTTATTTTTTTATTTTGTTGCTGTAGAGTCTACAGTTGTTTCATTTTTTGCTTCATCTGCAGAAGCTGCAACTTCTTGTTTATATAGTACCGCTTCGGCTTCAACTGGTTTTGGATCTTTTGGATTTGTACCTTGTAATGAAAGTACATAACTAGCTACTTTTTGCATTTCAGTTGGTTTTAATTGATCTTTCCAAGAAATCATTCCTTTTCCTGATCTACCACCTTCTACAAGTGTATTAAATACATTTTTAATTCCACCTCCTAAAATCCAATATTCATCCGTTAAATTAGGACCAATTGCCCCTCCTGCATCTGCTTTGTGACAAGCTACACAGTTTGCTGTAAAAATTGCTTTACCTTCACTTAAAGCACCGGCATCTGTTAGTAAAGTAACGCTTTCTTTATCCATCATATCTGGAGCTGTTTTTAAATATTCCTTAATATCTATATCAGCTTGAGCCATTTCTGCTTCAAACTCTTCTGCTTGAGTATAGTCCCCATAAATTTGAAAACGAATAAAGTAAACAACTGCAAATATGACACAACCATAAAACAAATACACCCACCAAGGTGGTAATACATTATCTAATTCTTTGATACCATCATAATCATGCTCTAACATCACATCTTCTTCTTGATCAATTGATTTAGAACGAGTCAATTTAGCAACAATTCCTTGATAGAATTCACTTTCTGTAAAAGGTAATTCTTGTGCTTCTTTTAATTGTTGTTTTTGTTCAGCAGACAATAAATGATAAGTTACATTATCAATTGCACTTACAACTATTTCTATTGCGATTAATAAAAACAGAAATACCCCTAAGAATAAAGAAACCATTGGATATTCTATGAAGGCTGGTTTATCTCCTGAATCGATAAAGTATTCCATTGCTGCAAAAACAATTGCAAAAAGAACAGGAACCCTTACATATGCTGGAATTAATTTTTTCATTTTTAAATTGTTTTAATTTTAGCTTTGCTTTTAGTATGAAAAAAGATCCCTCTTTCCCTTTCAAAAAGAAAGAGGAAACTTAAATTATTGTTCGTCTTTAAATGGTAATTCACTTAATTCTTTAATCTTATCTTTGCTATAAGTCATTGCCCAAACAAAGAAAGAGACAAAAACGATAAAGAAAATAACCAACGATATTATAGGGTAAATATCTACTCCATTGATAGTTTCAAGATTGTGTTTTACAAATTTTAACATGATAATAAGTTTTTAATTATTCTGTTTTTTTGACTTTAATATCTGTTCCTAATCGTTGTAGGTATGAAATAAGTGCAACGATTTCTCTATCTTTCATAGGAACGAATTCTTCTCCTCTAGCTTCAGCCTTTTTCTTACTTGCCTCATATGATTTAACAAAATCAGGGTCGTTACTCAAGTTTTTTTCAATTTGTGCTGATTGAGCATCCATGTTTTGTCTAGCATTTGCTATATCTTCTTTCGTATAAGGAACTCCTAAAGTTACCATTACTTCCATTTTCTTCTCAATATGCTCGTGATCCATTGGTTCGTTATCATACATCCATTTATAACCTGGCATAATAGAACCAGATGATGTACTTTGTGGGTCCCACATGTGATTAAAATGCCAGTTATCATTATACTTCTGTCCAACTCTATGTAAATCTGGACCAGTTCTTTTAGAACCCCATAAGAAAGGGTGATCATAAACATATTCTCCTGATTTAGAGTACTCACCATAACGTTTAACTTCTGAACGGAACGGACGAATCATTTGTGAGTGACAGTTATTACAACCTTCACGAATGTATAAATCTCTACCTTCTAATTCTAAAGGTGTATAAGGTTTAACACTTGAAATAGTTGGAATGTTAGATTTCACAACTAACATTGGTACAATTTGAACAATTCCACCAATAGCAACTGCAACTGTAGTTAATATTGTAAACTGAATTGGTCTTCTTTCTAACCAAGAGTGCCAAGCTTCTCCTTTTAGTTGTTTGTTAGAAATTTTTACTAAAGCTGGCGCTTCTGCTAATTCATCTTCAACAGGAGAACCTGCCATAACTGTTCTAACGATATTGTAAACTAATACAAGAATACCAATAAAATATAATGTTCCACCAACAGCTCTCATGGCGTACATTGGCATAATTTCGGTTACTGTTTCAAGGAAATTTCCATAAACTAAAGAGCCATCTGGATTAAATTGTTTCCACATCGAAGCTTGTGTAAATCCAGCAACGTACATTGGTAAAGTGTATAAAATAATACCTAAAGTCCCAATCCAGAAGTGGAAATTTGCTAATCCTATAGAGAATAATTTAGTTTTGGTCATTCGTGGTATTAACCAATAAATCATACCAAAAGCCATAAATCCATTCCATGCTAATGTACCAACATGAACGTGAGCTACAATCCAATCTGTATAGTGAGCAATAGCGTTTACATTTTTAAGTGACAACATTGGTCCTTCAAAAGTTGCCATACCATAACCTGTAATTGCAACTACGTAGAATTTTAAAACAGGATCTGTTCTAACTTTATCCCAAGCACCTCTTAAAGTCAACAATCCATTAATCATACCACCCCAAGATGGAGCAATTAACATAATTGAAAACGCAACTCCTAAATTTTGAGCCCAATCTGGCAGTGCTGAATATAGTAAATGGTGAGGTCCAGCCCAAATATAAATAAAGATTAAAGACCAAAAGTGAATGATTGATAATCTATAAGAATAAACAGGACGATTTGCCGCTTTTGGTACATAATAATACATCAATCCAAGAATTGGTGTTGTAAGGAAAAATGCTACTGCATTATGTCCGTACCACCATTGCACTAAAGCATCTTGAACTCCAGCATAAGCTGAATAAGATTTGAATGCCGAAACTGGAATTTCGATACTATTGAATATATGAAGCAAAGCAACTGCAATAAACGTAGCTAGATAGAACCAAATAGCCACATATATATGTCTTTCTCTTCTTTTAATAATTGTACCTATCATATTTACACCAAAAGCAACCCAAATAAGTGCAATTGCAATATCAAATGGCCATTCTAATTCGGCATATTCTTTAGAAGATGTATATCCTAACGGCAAAGTAATTGCTGCTCCAAGAATTATTAGTTGCCAACCCCAAAAGTTTAATTGACTTAAAAAATTGCTATACATTCTAGTTTTTAAAAGTCTTTGTAAAGAATAATAAACTCCTCCAAAAACAGAATTACCTACAAAAGCAAAAATAACTGCATTAGTATGTAATGGTCTTAATCTTCCATAACTTAACCATGGAATTCCATCGGTCATATTTGGAAATAAATACATGAATGCAACAATAAGACCTACCAACATTCCTATAACTCCAAAAGCAATTGAAGCATAAAGGAAGTTTCTCACAATTTTGTTGTCGTAATAAAATTGTTCTTTCTCCATAATTATTTCATTTTTTGTTTATCTGTTTTTGTCAATTTGTTTGTACTCTTTACTAATTCATCGTCAAAAAGCATTCTGACGGATGGTGTATAATCATCGTCATATTGTCCACTCCTAACTGCTTTTATAAAAGCAAACAAGAAGACAACCGCAACGAATATACTAACTGTGATTAAAATATAAATGACACTCATACCATAAGTTTAAGGAGCAAATTTACTGCTGATACTAGTCATAAAACATGACATTTATCATACTTTAAACTTTTGTTAAAATTATTCTGTTTTCGATTTATAAAGTCAATATTAGCATCTAGAAATCAACAAATTACAATTAAATAAAAAAATAATTTAATATTTCTTTTTTGCGAAATAATTACTCATTAAAGTTACAAAACTCACTACAGTTATAGAGCTCAATGGCATTATTATAGCAGCTACTAAAGGTGACAAATTGCCTGTAATCGCAAATGATAATCCAACAATATTGTATAATAACGATAATCCAAAACTCATGTAAATTGTTCGCATAGCATTTTTGGAATAATTTAAGAAATATCCGATTTTTGAAAACTGAGAAGCATCAACAATTCCATCACAAGCTGGAGAGAATACATTTACATTTTCAGAAATAGAAATTCCTACATTACTTTGTGCTAGGGCTCCAGCGTCGTTTAAACCATCTCCAATCATCATTACATTTTTCCCTTGTTTTTGTAATTGTTCAATATATTCTAATTTTTGTTCTGGTTTTTGATTGAAGATTAATTCTGTGTATTTTGGTAATAAAGCTTTAAGATTTTCCATTTCTCCTTCATTATCACCTGAAAGAATTTTTAATTCATACTTTGTACTCAATTTTTCAAATAACTCCTCTACTCCTTTTCTGTATTGATTATCAAAAACGAAATAGCCTTTATAAACATCATTGATTTTTATGTGTACTTTTGTTTGTTTTGTATCACTTTTATCCGCAATTCCAATTAATGACGCTGAACCAATCAACACCTTTAAATCATTGGCTTTAGCCACAATTCCTTTTCCAGTAATTTCTTCAAATTCTTGGATTTCTATTTTAGATGAATTCGGTAAAAATTCATAAATTTTTCTGCTTAATGGATGATTTGAACCTCGAATTACATTTTTAAGAAAAGCTAATTCTCCAGTTGTCAACTCATTTCCTTCAAATTCGATATTTGATTTTTTGTTGGATGTTATGGTTCCTGTTTTGTCAAAAACTAGAGTATCCACTTTAGCTAACTGCTCAATTACCGTAGCATTTTTGAGGTAAAACTTTTGTTTTCCCATAATTCGCAATACGTTTCCTAGCGTAAAAGGAGCTGTTAATGCCAAAGCACATGGACAAGCTACAATTAAAACTGCTGTTAGTACATTAAATGCTTTTGAGACATCAACAAACAACCAAAAAACAAAGACAACAAGAGCAAATAACAATAAAATAGGCGTAAAATATTGACTTATTTTATCTGTTATCGTTTTATGTTTTTGATCAATTTTTTTCTGAAATATATCATTACTCCATAATTGGGTTAAGTAACTTTGAGAGACAGAAAATAAAACTTCCATTTCGATTACACTTCCTTTCATTCTTCCTCCAGCGTATAATTTATCTCCTGATTTTTTTTCGATAGGAATTGCTTCTCCGGTAACAAAACTATAATCAATTGAAGCTTTTTCAGAAATTAAAATTCCGTCAACTGGAATCAATTCTTGATTTCTAATTAACAATCTATCTCCTTTTACAATATCATACACTTGAACCGGAATTTCAGTTCCGTCTGAATTTAATTTAGTAATTGCAATTGGAAAATATGACTTATAATCGCGTTCAAACGAAAGAAAACTGTATGTTTTTTGCTGAAACAATTTTCCTAACAACATAAAGAAAATCAATCCTGTAAGACTATCGAAAAATCCTTGTCCATAATCAAAAAGAATATCAACTGTACTTCTAACGAACATTACTAGAATTCCTAAAGCAATAGGAATATCAATGTTTAACATTTTAGATCTTATGCTTTTATAAGCTGAAACGTAATAATCTGAAGCTGAATATATAAACGACGGTAGAGCCAACGCAAAAATCAACCACCTAAAAAAGCCTCTGTATTGGTTTATCCAAAATTCATCCACTTCAAAATATTCTGGAAAGGATAAAAGCATAATATTTCCAAAACAGAAAAAAGCAACGCCAACTTTATAGATTAAACTTCGATCTACTTCTTTTTTTCCAGTTTCGTAATTATCTAGACTTATATAGGGTTCATATCCAATTGAACTCAATAAATAAACAATCTCTTTAAGTGAAGTTTTTATCGGATTAAATGTAATCCTGACTTTCTTTTCCGGAAAATTAACTTGAGAAGAACTTATTCCGCTTTGCAGTTTTTGTAAATTTTCCAAAATCCAAATACACGAACTACAGTGTATGTGAGGAATATAAAGTGAAACAATAGAAGTTGTATCTTCTTGAAATTCCAGCAGTTTTGTAATAATTTTTTCATCGTCTAAAAAATCGTATTTCCCTTTAATCTCTTGTGGCGTTGCACCTGGTGCATTTTCAAAATCATAATAACAAGATAAATCGTTCTGACTAAAAATTTCGTAAACAGTCTTGCAACCAGTACAACAAAAACTTTTTTCGTCAAAAATAACTTCGCCTTTTTTTATAATTTCATTACCACAATGGAAACAGTTATTTGCATCCATAAATTTGCTCATTTTACCTGAAACAAAGATTTAACAATTGTTGACTCTAAAATATGATATTTATCATACTTTGAGTATATTTGTTTTAAAGTTTATAAACTACTTATTTATGAGTAATTGCGACCAATGCATCGTTAGACAATTTAGCTCTTTAAAAGCTCTTAGAAAAGAGGAATTAATTAAGATGGCTAATTGCAAAACTACATACACTATTAAAAAAGGTGAAACTCTTTTTGAAGAAGGTGAAACAGTTAATGGAGTTTATTGTGTTAAAGAAGGTGTTTGTAAAATGACAAAACTTTCTGATAATGGTAAAGATCAAATTGTTAAACTAGCCAAGCCAGGTGAACTTTTAGGTCAACGTTCTTTTATTAGCGAAGAAGCTGTAAACTTAAGCGCAATTGCTCTAGTAGATATGGAAGTTTGCTTTATTCCGAAAACTGAAATAATGGGATTTTTTAATGAAAACAATCAGTTTTCTATGAATATGATGAAAGCCATTTGTGGAGACTTAAAAGATTCAGATGATCACATGGTCAATATGGCTCAAAAAACAGTTAAACAACGCTTAGCAGAAACTTTATTATATTTAGAAGAAAACTTTGGAATAAATGAAGATAAATCTTTGCGATTGCAATTATCAAGAGAAGAATTAGCTGGAATGATTGGAACTGCTACTGAAAGTTGCATAAGATTGCTTTCAGAGTTTAAAAAACTAGGCATGATTGAACTTACCGGAAAAAAAATAACATTAAAAGATAGAGTATTACTAAAAAAAGTTGCGTAAAAAAAAGAGCCATTTGGCTCTTTTTTTTATTCAATTGGTCCGTTCCACTCGGACATTCCGCCTAAAAGGTTGTACGCTTTTTCAAAACCTAACTGATTCATAATTGCACACGCTTGAGCACTTCTTCCTCCAGCAGCACAATATACATAGTAGTTTTTATTTTTATCCAACTCATCTAACATATAAATAAAACCTTGACCTTTATATATATCAATATTTAATGCTCCCGGTATTTTTCCGCTGTTAAATTCATCATCCGTTCTAACATCAAGAATAACAGCATTTTCATCAGCTAAAAAGTTATTCCACCATTCTTTTTTATCTAAATTCATTTCTTATTATTTTTACAAAGGTACACTCAAAAATACAATTTCAAAATTTTAACAAAAAATTATAAAAACACTTGTATGTACAAATATATAATATATTACATTTGTACAGAAGATATTTGTATGTACAATTATGAGAATTGAAGAAATAATAAAAAGTAAAACTCCAGTTGCTATTGAAAAGAAAACGTTATTGAATATAATGTATTCTCAAATTACAATAGCAGACAAATTTAATGAAGTTTTAAAGCCTTTTGATTTATCACCCGAGCAATTTAATGTATTACGTATTTTAAGAGGTCAAAATGGACAACCAACAAATATGTTCACTATTCAAGAACGAATGATTGCAAAAACTAGCAATACTACGCGATTAGTAGATAAGTTATTGTTGAAAGAATATGTTACCAGAGAGATTTGTCCAAATAACAGAAGAAAAATGGAAGTTGCAATAACTCAAAAAGGACTAAATTTATTAGTGACCTTAGATCCTTTAATTATTGAGCATGAACAATTTTTTGCTAAAAACTTGAGCGATTTAGAATTAATAACATTGAACGAATTATTAGAAAAATTTAGAAAAATATAATTTACAAAAACAATTAAAATAACATGAATACATTTTTAGAAAATCAAAATTGGCGTTATGCAACAAAGAAATTTGATGCTACCAAAAAAATATCAAATCAAGATTTAGAAACTTTAAAAGAAGCAATTCAATTAAGTGCATCATCATATGGTTTACAACCTTATAAAGTTTTAATTATTGAAAATCCAGAAATAAGAACAAAATTACAACCTTTTTCTTGGGGACAATCGCAAATTGTAGAAGCTTCTCACCTATTTGTTTTTACTAATCTAATTGATATTCAGAATAATCATATAGACGAATATATTACAAATGTAGCAACGACTAGAGGAATGGATGTTCAAGATTTAAAACAATATAGTGATTTTATGAAATCTAAACTTGTGCCTTTACCTTCTGAAGCAAAATCTACTTGGACATCAAAACAAACGTATTTAGCAATGGGTAATTTATTAAATGCTGCTGCTGAATTAAAAATTGATGTAACTCCAATTGAAGGTTTTGAACCAGAAAAATACAATGAGATTTTAGGTTTAGATACATTAGGTCTTAATGCGTCATTAGTTGCAAGTATTGGATACCGTCATGAAGAAGATGCGACACAACATTTTCCAAAAGTAAGAAAATCGATTAACGAATTGTTTATAACTATATAATTAAAACAAAAACTAAAATTTAAATAAACTAAAATGAAAAATTTAAAATCTATTACATTAGCCTTAGTAGCCTTAGTAACAATTTCTGCTACAGCACAAAAAACAACAAAAATAGACGCTTCAAAAAGCACAATAAACTGGGTTGGAAAAAAAGTGACTGGTAAACATGAAGGTACTGTAAACTTAAAAGATGGTGCTTTAGTTTTTGACGGAAAAAAATTAGTAGGCGGAAATTTCACTGTAGAGATGACAACTATTACCGTTACAGATTTACAAGGAGAAATGAAAGGAAAGTTAGAAGGACATTTAAAAGCTGATGACTTTTTTGGTACAAATAAATTTGAAACTTCTAAATTAGTTTTCAAAAAAATTGCTACAAAAGAAAACAACACTTACACAATTTATGCTGATTTAACAATCAAAGACAAAACAAATGAAGTTGTTTTTGATATTGTTGTTAAAGACAAAACAGCTATTGCAGATGTTGTTATTGACAGAACAAAATTCGGAATCGAATACAAATCAGGTAGTATTTTTGATGGCCTAGGAGATGCAACTATTAGTGATGATTTTACTTTAAATGTAGTATTATCATTTTAATAATAATTTAAACTGGGGAAAATTGCTATGAAAAAAAGGCTATTCATTTTATATGAGTAGCCTTTCCCCTTTTATTGAGTAAAATTAAGTTTTATAATTTTATTTTTTCCGGCTGCAAAAGCGGTTTTACTGTTTAAAAAACGAATAGTGTATAAATCTTTATCTTCATTCAACATTTTCCAAGAATTACCAAAGTCATTTGTATATTGAATACCGTTTGCACCAACAGAAACTAAAGCTTTTCCTTTGCCATTTGGAACAAATTGAACACATGAAGCATAACCAAAGCCTGCTCCATTTGCAACTAATCTCCAAGTTTTTCCACCATTAAAAGTTATAGCTTTGTTGTCTGAATTATCATTTGGTTTTTCATAATTACCTCCTGCTATAAATCCGATTTTATCATTATAGAAATCTGCTGAAAAAATTCCAGTCATTTTTTCCCCTTGAACTATGGGTGTTTGATAAACTTGCCAACTTTCACCAAAATCTTCACTAGCAAATAACCTTGCTTTCTTTCCACCAGAAACCATAAAAGATTTTGATTTTTTTAGCATTAAATTAGAATTACTTGCTGCAAATGCAGCTTCTCCTTCAACTACTTTTGGTAAATTATCACAACTAACTTTTTTCCAAGAATTTCCTCCATCATTAGTTATGATAACAGATAAACAGTCTTCTGTTGGATCACCCATTGCCATTCCGTTTAATTCATCTTTAAATTGCATACTATCATAAAACACTTTTTCATTTAGTTCTGTATAAACAACTTGTTGTGAATTATCTTTCTTTGAAATTTTATAGAGATTAGCTGGATTTGCAACTGCTAACAAAAATATATACTCATTTGTTTGAGCTATACTTCGTATTTCATTTACAGTTGAATTAGATTGAATCATGAATTTTGAAACTTTATTTGTTTGCAAATTTACTTTTCCATAATTACCGTCATTTCCTGCATACCAAAGATAATTTTCATCTGATAAAATGGCTCTAACACTTATTTTTTCATTCAAAATTGTTTGTATTTCAACTTTTAGTAATGAAACTTCGGTATTATTTCTTTCTTTTTGAGAACTACATGCACACATTATAAATAGAATAAGTATGTATTGAAAATATTTCATCTAAATTTATTTTTTGCAAAGTTATAAATTGTAATCTAAATACAAAACACAAAACTACAAAAGTACAAATACTTAGCTTTCAGCTACATAAGCGCAAGTATTAAACTTTGGCACGAATATTGGATATTATAAAATCGAATGTAAAAGTTCAAACAGTTTAAAAACTAAATACTATATATTATGAAAAAATTATTTGCCCTTGCCCTTTTATTTAGTTTAACAACTATGTTTGTTAATGCCCAAGATAAAACAACCGTTACAGCCAATTCTTCTGAAATTAGTGATAATTTAGATTTAAGAGCTGTTGCTACTATATTTGGAGAATCTTCTGACTTAGAAGACTTTGAGAAAAGAATAAATGATCCAGAAGCTCAAATTAGTAATTTGGATTTAAACAATGATAATTATGTTGATTATTTACGAGTTATTGAGTCTATTGAAGGAAACGATCATATCATTGTAATTCAGTCTGTAATTGATAACGATTTATATCAAGATGTAGCTTCAATTGAAATACAAAGAGATAAAAACAATAAAGTTCAAGTACAAGTTGTTGGAGACGTATATATGTATGGTGATAATTACATCTACGAGCCAATTTATGTACACACACCTGTAATTTATACTACATTTTGGGCAAATAACTATCGTCCTTACTATTCTAATTGGTATTGGAATTATTATCCTTCTTATTATTCTTATTGGACTCCATTCCCGATTTTCAGATATAGAAATCACATAAATGTATATATTGGTGGATTTGGTCACTCTTACAACTATGTTAATTACAGAAACTGTAGAGTTTCATATAATGCCTATTACGGAAGAAGAGCACATGGTTACGAAACAAGATATCCAAATCGTTCATTTTCTCATAGAAACGCATCTGTTTCAAACAGACATGAATTAGATAGAACAAGAGACGTAAGAACTGTAAATAGCAGAGAAAGAGGAAATACACAACCTAGAATTGAATCTTCACCAAGAAGTACTAGAAATAATACTTCAACAAGAGATGAAAATCCAAGAAGTACAAATTCGCCAAGAGCAACTAATTCTACTAGAGATAAAAATCCTAGATATGTTGATGCTACTCCAAGAACAACTACTTCTACTAGAGATGGAGTAAAAGGTAATTCGCCAAGGGTAAATTCATCTACAAGAAACGAAAATCCAAGAACAACTTCGTCTTCACCTAGAAGTAACACTTCTACTAGAAATGAAAATCCAAGAACAACTACTTCTTCAACAAGAAGCAACACTTCTACTAGAAACGAAAATACAAGAACAACTAATTCTTCAACAAGAAGCAATACTTCTACAAGAAATGAAAGTCCAAGAAACAATTCATCTTCTCCAAGAGTAAATACTTCTTCTCGTTCAAATTCTGGTTCAAGTCCAAGAGTTAGTTCTCCATCGAGAAATTCTTCTCCATCAATGGGAAGTTCAAGAGGTTCTTCTTCAAAAGGAAGTTCATCAAGAGGAGGAAGAGAATAAAAAAAGCATCAATTGACAAAAAGAAAAGGCTGCAATAATTGCGGTCTTTTTTTATGATTAAAAAAATCAATAAACACATTATTAATAGTATATTTGCAAGCTGATTAAAAAAGAAATGAGATTACATAGAAATTTAGTATTTACAGTTATTGATTCATTAATGGCCATCTTTAATGAAGGTGCTTATGCCGATAAAATGGTAGCACAAGCCTTAAAAAAAGACAAACGCTGGGGAAGCCATGACCGTAAGTTTGTTGCCGAAACTATTTACGAAATAGTTCGTTGGAAAAGATTATACACAGAAATTGCTGAAGTAAAAGATCCTTTTACAAGAGATGATATTTGGAGAATTTTTGCCGTTTGGGCAGTTTTAAGAGGAATCAAATTACCAGATTGGAAATATTTTGAGGCTACACCAACCCGAAAAATCAAAGGTCGTTTTGATGAATTAACTAAAATTAGAAAATTCAAAGAAGCTATTCCTGATTGGATAGATGAATTAGGTTTAAAAGAATTAGGCCAAGAAACTTGGGAAAAAGAGTTAACCGCTCAAAATGAACAAGCTAGAGTGATTTTAAGAGTTAACACTTTAAAAACTACCAAAGAAAAAGTGCGTTCTATTTTAATGGATAACAACATTGAAACCGAATTTTTAAAAGATCAACCCGATGCACTTGTCTTAAAAGAAAGAGCGAACGTTTTTATTATTCCAGCTTTTAAAGAAGGTTTTTATGAAGTACAAGATGCTTCATCACAATTAGTGGCTTATTATTTAGATGTTAAACCAGGTATGAGAGTTGTTGACACTTGTGCTGGTGCTGGTGGAAAAACACTTCACTTAGCTTCTTTAATGGAAAACAAAGGTCAATTAATTGCAATGGACATTTATGAAAGTAAACTAAAACAATTAAAAATTCGTGCTAAAAGAAACGGAGTTTTTAATGCTGAATTTAGAGTCATTGATACCACTAAAGTAATTAAACGTTTGCACGAAAAAGCTGACAGAGTTCTAATTGACGCACCTTGTAGTGGTTTAGGTGTTTTAAAAAGAAATCCAGACAGTAAATGGAAATTACAACCTGAATTTATTGATAACATCAAAAAAGTTCAAGAAGAAGTACTTCATAATTACTCAAAAATTGTTAAGCCTGGTGGAAAAATGGTTTACGCAACCTGTTCAATTTTACCTTCTGAAAATCAAGAACAAGTTCAAAAATTCTTAAAAACAGAAGAAGGACAAAAATTCAAATTAGTAAAAGATCAAAACGTGTTTGCACATCAATCCGGTTTTGATGGGTTTTATATGGCATTAATGGAAAAAAAAGCATAATTAAATAGCTATGAAAAAAAATTACTTTTTATTGTTTGTATTGAGTATAACTTTAGGTTTTGCTCAAATTCCTACTGGATATTATAACTCTGCAACAGGAACAGGATATACCTTAAAAACTAACTTAAGAAGTATAATTGCTAATAACACAAACTCTGCATCATCACAATCAAGTTATGGTGATTTATGGACATTATATACAAACACTGCATTTAGAGATCATTATTACGAGAACAATAACTCTTTATTAGATATATATTCTGAAAAGCCAAATGGACCAGATAGTTATGAATACACTTCAACAAATCAACAATGTGGGAGTTATTCCGGTGAAGGTTCATGTTACAACAGAGAACACTTAATGCCTCAATCTGTTTTTAGCAGTAATTATCCAATGTACTCTGATGCCCATTTTGTAGTTCCTAGTGATGGTTCTGTTAATGGTGCAAGAGGTAATTATCCTTTTGGTATTGTAAGTTCTCCTACTTATACTTCAACAAATGGTTCTAAAAAAGGTAACAACTTAAATACTGGATATTCTGCAGGATATAGTAGTATTGTTTTTGAACCTATAAATGAGTTTAAAGGCGATGTAGCAAGAGCTTTATTATATGTTGCAACTCGTTACCAAAATGAAGTTACTGGATGGTCAAGTTTTGATATGTTTAACAATACAAACAATCAAGTTTATACAAACACATTTCTAAATATTCTGATTACTTGGCACAATCAAGACCCAGTAAGTGCATATGAAATTGCTAAAAACAATGCTGTTTATAATTTTCAAAATAACAGAAACCCTTATATTGATCATCCAGAATATGTATGTCAAATTTGGCCAACACAATGTGCAGCACTTTCAACTCAAGATTTTGTTAGTTTAGAAGAAATTTCAGTGTATCCAAATCCGACTAACGAAAACAGAATAAGCATTGAAACAGAAATTGCTTTAGACGAAATTCAATTAATTAACCTTAACGGACAGTTGATTCAAGTAATTAATAAACCCGCATTTAATAATAACACGTATACTTTAGATAATTTACCACAAGGATTTTATTTATTAAGATTAAGTTCAGAAAATCAATCAGTAACGAAAAAGATTCTCGTTAACTAATACAACATTTTAATTTCTTTTACGCCATAATTTTTTATGGAATCATCTTCTAGTAAAACTTGAAGTTGACCAACAGAAGAAACACCTTTAATAATTCCCATAAATTTTTGTTGATTTTCATCTTCAAAAGTTGTGGGGATTTCTTTTTTAAATAAATTTTCTAAATATTTTTTCCACAATAAATCACTTTTATTTCGAACTAAAGAAATATTTTGTTTCAAATTTTCTAATAAACTATTTAATACATTATCTAGATTAAAATCTAAGCTTTGTAACAACTTTAAGGATGTAACATTATTAATAAAATTAAAGTTAATTTGATTCACATTCAAACCAATTCCTATAACTGAATAAATTTCACCATTTTGTTGAATAGCATTTTCAATCAAAATGCCAGCAATTTTCTTATTATCTGCCATAATGTCGTTTGGCCATTTAACAGCACATTTTTTACTTGTCAGTTGATTTAAAGTTTCAAAAACACTCAAAGCAACAGCAATATTTAATGTAAATAAATCGGTAGGATTCATTATTAAATCCCTAACTAAAACACTAAAAGTTAAGTTTTTACCTGCTTCACTATGCCATTCAGCATCGCGTTGACCTCTACCCTTTTCTTGGTTGTTTGTAACCACAATTGTAAAGTTATCTACAAACTGTTTTCGCATTAAATTCTTTAAATAGTCATTAGTTGAGTTTGTGGCATTTAGTTTGATGATAATCATATGTAAAATATTTTTTTGTAAACTTTTGTTAACGTTCAAATGTAAAGACAAATTTTGTTAAATTTGCATAAAGTAAAATAATTAGATGACTAAAAAGAAAGTGAATAATGATGATTTGATTGCAAATATCATTAAAGGTATAGAAGATGTAAAAGGAAACGATATTAATATTCTTGATTTAAGAAAAATTGACAATACCGTAAGCGATTATTATATTATCTGCAACGGAAATTCTAATACACAAGTTAACGCCATAGTTAACTCAATCCAAAAAGTAGTTTCAAAAGAATTAAAAGATAAGCCTTGGCATATTGAAGGTTCTGATAATGCTGAATGGGTTCTTATGGATTATGTAAATGTAGTAGTACATGTCTTCCAGAAACACATTAGAGAATATTATAACATCGAAGGTTTATGGGGCGATGCCAAAATAATTTCATTAGAAAATAAAAATTAAATATGTCAAAAGATAATAATAAAAAACCAAACTTTAAATTTAGTCCTTGGTATATATTCCTTTCAGTACTTGCCTTATTTTTCATTATTCAATTGGCATCATCTGGAGTTGATTTAAGCAATCCTAAACCAACTACAATTTCAAAATTTAATCAACTTTTAGATTTATCTCAAGTTGAAAAGGTTGTTGTATTTAATGGTAAGACAGCTGAGATTTTCTTAAAAAAAGAGGTTTTAAGCGATGAAAAATACGACGGTGTAAACAAAGATGTTTTAGGAAAAGTAAATGAAAAAGGGCCACATTATTTATTAGAAAACATTGGTAATGAAGAGCTTTTTCAAAAGAAACTTGTAGAAGCTTCAGACAAGGGTTTAATAACAAATTATGATTTTAAATCGACTGGCGATTGGACAGAAATTTTCTTTTCATTTTTACCAATACTTATTTTAGTAGGTGTTTGGATTTATATGATGAGAAGAATGTCTGGCGGTGCTGGTGGCGGTGGCGGAAGTCAAATTTTTAGTATTGGAAAATCTAAAGCTAAATTATTTGATGAAAAAACAGATGTTAAAACAACATTTGCTAATGTAGCTGGCCTTGAAGGAGCTAAAGAAGAAGTACAAGAAATTGTAGAATTTTTAAAAACTCCAGAAAAATATACTGCATTAGGAGGGAAAATTCCAAAAGGAGCTTTATTAGTTGGTCCTCCTGGAACAGGTAAAACACTATTAGCTAAAGCTGTTGCTGGTGAAGCTAAAGTCCCATTCTTTTCTTTATCAGGATCTGATTTCGTTGAAATGTTTGTTGGTGTTGGTGCTTCACGTGTTCGTGATTTATTCAAACAAGCAAAAGAAAAAGCTCCTTCAATTATATTTATTGATGAAATTGATGCTGTAGGTAGAGCTAGAGGAAAAAGTAACATGTCAGGTGGAAATGATGAAAGAGAGAATACTTTAAATCAACTTTTAACTGAAATGGATGGTTTTGGTTCAAATTCAAATGTAATTGTCATAGCTGCAACAAATAGAGCCGACGTATTAGATAAGGCTTTATTAAGAGCTGGACGTTTTGACAGACAAATTTATGTTGATTTACCAGACATTAGAGAACGTAGAGAAATTTTTGAAGTACACTTAAAGCCACTAAAAAAAGTTGAAGGTTTAGATACAGAATTTTTAGCAAAACAAACACCAGGTTTCTCTGGAGCTGATATTGCTAATGTTTGTAATGAAGCTGCTTTAATTGCAGCCAGAAACGACAAAAAAGCAGTTGATAAGCAAGATTTCTTAGATGCTGTGGACAGAATTATTGGTGGTTTAGAAAAGAAAAATAAAATCATCACTAAAGAAGAGAAAAGAGCTATTGCAGTTCACGAAGCTGGTCACGCAACAGTAAGTTGGATGTTAGAACATGCCGCTCCATTAATCAAAGTAACAATTGTTCCTCGTGGGCAAAGTCTGGGAGCTGCTTGGTATTTGCCCGAAGAAAGACAAATTGTACGTACTGAACAAATGCTAGATGAAATGTGTGCAACTATGGGTGGTCGTGCCGCTGAAAAAGTTATTTTTAACAAAATTTCTACAGGAGCATTAAGTGATTTAGAGAAAGTAACCAAACAAGCAAAAGCAATGGTTACTATCTATGGACTAAATGAAAAATTAGGAAATATTACTTATTATGATTCTTCAGGTCAAAATGAATATAATTTCTCTAAACCATATTCTGAAGAAACGGCTAGAATTATTGATGATGAGATTTCAATCTTAATTGAAGGACAGTACGAAAGAGCAATCAAACTTCTTGAAGAAAATAAAGACAAATTAAACCAATTAGCTGATATTCTAATTGAAAAAGAAGTAATTTTCAAAGATGATTTAGAAACCATTTTTGGTAAAAGAAAATTCAATTTGGCTGAGGAAATTATAAGTCCAACAACCGAAGATATAGACTAAGGTTATTAACAATTGTTTATTAATAAAAAATCTTAATTCATATTTAAATTGAATTAAGATTTTTTACCTTTGATTAAATTCAAAAATCCAGCCATACATGAATATATTCAAAAAAATATTTGGCAACATTTCAGAAAATAATAAAGATTCACAAGGAAGCCCTTATAAGCCAGAAATAGATAGTCCAATAGACGAAAAGTTTACTTTTAATTTTAAAAACAACGGTGGTAAGTTTTTATACTGTGAAAACCTTAATGAATTAAGAGAACAGTTTGAAAACATATTAGAAGAAAACGATTGGTTCGAAAGCCAAGTTTTATGTCATGATGACAAATTATTCTCCCTCTTAGACGAGAACAAGTTAAAATATAAAGACATAGAATCACCTAAGTTCTTTTTTACAATTTGTGAAGATTTAATTTCTGATGATGGTTCTATCTTATTTTCCTCGAAACAATTTAAGCAACATAAAGCTAATGAATTGCCATGTGATATGGTGGTTTTTGCTACTACAAGTCAAATCGTTGGTAACAAAAGTGATGGATTAAGAAATATCAAAAAGAGATATGACAAAGATTATCCATCAAACAT
>JBLHNH010000039.1:0-20001 GCA_047622645.1 Flavobacterium sp. | reverse complement strand
AAATATATGAAAAGTATTTAAATTGAAATGAATTTTTAGGATATTTAACAATTCATGTAAAATGATAAACCCTTCAATTAAGAAGGGTTTATCATTTTATTTATTTGGCAATTTATTCCTCCTCTTTCTGTCCCATCAACATTAAATAGGCTTTTAAGAATTTGTCAATATCTCCATTCATTACTGCATCTACATCGCTAGTTTCAGCTCCAGTTCTTACGTCTTTAACCAATTTATAAGGCTGCATTACGTAATTTCTGATTTGTGAACCCCATTCGATTTTCATCTTACCAGCTTCAATATCACTTCGTTGCGCTAATTGTTTTTTTAATTCAATTTCATACAACTGTGACTTTAACATTTGCATAGCTCTATTACGATTGTCGTGCTGAGAACGTGTTTCTGAACATTGAATTTGAATGCCAGATGGTTTGTGAAATAACTGAACTTTTGTCTCAACTTTATTCACATTTTGACCACCAGCACCGCTTGAACGAGCTGTTGTAATCTCAATGTCAGCAGGATTGATTTCAATTTCAATGGTATCATCCACCAAAGGATAAACATATACTGAAGCAAAAGAAGTGTGTCGTTTAGCATTACTATCAAAGGGAGAAATTCGGACTAGTCTATGAACTCCATTTTCTCCTTTAAGATATCCAAATGCAAAATCACCTTCAATTTCTAAGGTTACAGTTTTAATTCCTGCAACATCGCCTTCTTGATAATTTAATTCTTTGATTTTAAATTTTTGCTTTTCGGCCCACATCATATACATACGCATTAACATGGCAGCCCAATCGCAACTTTCAGTTCCACCAGCACCAGCCGTAATTTGAAGTACTGCACTTAAATTATCACCGTCATCCGACAGCATATTTCTAAATTCAATGTCTTCAATATGCGTGATTAATTCGTTATAAAAGGTTTCAACTTCTTCTTCTGATATTTCTCCTTCTTTAAGGAAATCAACCATAATTTGAAGTTCTTCATTCATATCAACAGCTTTTGTGTAATCTTCTACCCATTTTCTCTTTGAGCTTAAGTCTCTTACAACAATTTCTGCCTCTTTGGCGTTATTCCAAAAATCAGGTGCAAATGTTTTTTCTTCTTCGTTAGCAATCTCAATTAATTTTCTATCGACGTCAAAGATACCTCCTTAACGCACCAAGGCGATTAATAATATCCTTTACATGTTCTGTATTTATCATAATTTATGTAATTTTACACCACAAAAATAGTGATTCCTTTTGATTCTATGGAAATAAATTTAATAAGTGATACGGTAACAAAGCCAAGTGTTGGAATGTTACAAAAAATGTTTAATGCAAAAGTTGGTGATGATGTCTACAAATCTGACCCAACTGTCAATCTTTTTGAAGAAACTGTAGCCGATTTATTTGGTATGGAATCTGCGTTGTTTTTTCCTTCGGGAACAATGGCAAATCAGACTGCTTTGAAGTTGCATACAAACCCAGGAGAGCAAGTAATATGTGACAAATATTCACATATTTATCATTACGAAGGTGGTGGAGCTTCATTTAATAGTGGAATTTCATGCAATTTAGTGGATGGAAAAAGAGGTTTAATTACAGCTGACTTAGTTAAAAACGGAATTAATGATCCTGAATTTTATCATGCCCCTTTAACTAGTTTAGTTAGTCTTGAGAACACTACGAACAAAGGCGGTGGAGCTTGTTATGAGTTGAAAGAACTTCAAAAAATAAAACAAGTTTGTGACGACAATAATTTGAAATATCATTTAGATGGTGCTCGTTTATGGAATGCAATCGTAGCCAAAAAACAACATCCTAAGGAGTTTGGAAAATTATTTGACACAATTTCTGTGTGTTTTTCAAAAGGCTTAGGTGCACCAGTTGGTTCTGTTTTATTAGGGTCTAAAGAGGATATGAAACGTGCCTTAAGAATCCGAAAAATATTTGGAGGAAATATGCGTCAATCTGGTTATTTAGCTGCTGCAGGATTATACGCATTAGAAAATAATGTGACTCGTTTAGAAGAAGATCATAAAAAAGCAAAAGAATTAGAAGAATTATTGCTTTCATTTTCTTGGATTGAAAGCGTTGAACCTGTTGAAACAAATATTATAATCTTTAAATTGCACGAATCTATTGATGAAAAATTGTTTTTAGAAAAGTTGAAACAAAAAAATATTCATATTAGCTCAATGGGACATGGTAAATTGAGAATTGTTACTCATTTAGACTATAAAGAAGTAATGCATACTTATGTAAAAGATACTTTGAGTAAGTTTCATTTTTAAGAACATTTGTACTATATAAAACCCCAAAATTCAATATTAATACATGAATTTTGGGTTTTTTTTTATCCAAACATATCCATTCCTGGGATATTTGGCATACCTTCTTTAGCTACAGCAGCTAATTCTGTCTCGTTTACGTTAGTTGCTTTTTCAATGGCTTTGTTGAAAACATTTATCAAATAGTCTTCCAACATTTCTTTATCAGCCATTAAATCATCACTAATTGATACATTTTTGACTGTTCTATTTGCAGTTAAAGTGACTTTTAATAAGCCGTCATTGCTTTGTTCATCAACTAAAACATGGTCTAGTCTTTTTTTAGTTTCTTCTACTTTTTGTTGGGTTTCTTTAAGTTTACCCATCATTCCCATCATATCTCCAAACATTGTTAATAATTTATTTATTAATTAATGACCAAAATTAGTAAATTGCATAAGAAATTCAATATAAAAAACATGAAAAATAATCTATTTATTGTTGTATTATGCCTTATTTTTGCAACTTCTTGTAAAAAAAATAAAGAATCAAAAATGAGTCAGAACATTGCGCCTCCAATGGCAAAAGTAAAAGATACGATTTTAGAAAAACATGGTGATAAAAGAAATGATCCTTATTATTGGTTAAATGACAGAGAAAATCCAGAAGTTATTGACTATTTAACCAAAGAAAACGAATATTACGATAAAATTACAGCGCATACAAAAGCTTTTCAGAAAGACTTATTTGAAGAAATGAAGTCAAGAATAAAAGAAGATGATGAATCTGTTCCTTATTTTTATAACGGTTATTATTATATGACTCGTTTTGAAAAAGGGCAAGATTATCCAATATACTCTAGACGAAAAGGTAGCTTAGAAGCTAAAGAAGAAGTTATTTTTAATTGCAATGAAATGGCTAGAGGTCATTCTTATTTTAATTTAAATGGATTGAGTGTAAGTGAAGATAATAAGTGGGTTTCTTTCGGTATTGATTTAGTTTCAAGAAGACAATATACTATCCAAATTAAGAATTTAGAAACTAACGAAATTCTTCCGGAGAAAATAGAAAATTCTAGTGGTGGAGCTACTTGGGCAAGTGATAATAAAACAATTTTTTATGTTCAGAATGACCAAAAAACATTGCGTTCAAATAAAATTTACCGTCATACTATAAACACTGATTCTTCAAAAGATGATATGGTTTATGAAGAAAAAGATGATACATTTAATACGTTTGTCTACAAAGAAAAATCAAAAAAATATGTAGTTATTGGTTCGTCTAGTACTTTGACTAATGAATATCAAATAATTGAATCAGATAAACCAAAAGGAAAATTTAGATATTTTCAAAAAAGAATTCGTGGTTTAGAATATAGTATTTCTCACTTTGGTGATAGCTTTTATATCGTTACAAATAAAGATAAAGCAACTAACTTTAAGTTGATGAAAACGAATGAGAATACTACTTTGCAAGAAAATTGGACGGATGTTATTCCGCACAGAAAAGAAACTTTGTTAGAAGGAATAGATATTTTTAAAGATTATTTAGTAGTTGAAGAAAGAACAAATGGTTTGAACAAAATTCAAATTCGTCCTTGGAATGGAGTAGGAGCTTACTATTTGCCATTTGAAAGTGAAACATATACAGCTTACACAACTACAAATCCAGATTTTGATACAGATATTCTTCGATATGGCTATCAATCGCTCACAACACCTACTTCTGTAGTAGATTTCAACATGAAAACTAAAGAGAAGAAAGTACTAAAAGAGCAAGAAGTATTAGGCGGAAAATTTGATAAAAAGAATTATGTAGAAGAAAGAATTTGGGCTACTGCATCAGATGGGACAAAAATTCCAATCTCATTAGTTTATAGAAAAGGAATGAAAAAAGATGGAGAAAATCCAGTCTTACAATATGCTTATGGTTCATATGGATATTCAATGGATGCATATTTCTCTACAACTCGATTAAGTCTTTTAGATAGAGGATTTATTTATGCTATCGCACACATTAGAGGAGGAGAAGATTTAGGTAGAGAATGGTATGAAAACGGAAAACTATTAAAGAAAATGAATACATTCACTGATTTTGTGGATTGTTCAAAATATTTAATTAGCGAAAAATATACTTCACCAAAACATTTATATGCCGAAGGTGGTTCAGCTGGTGGTTTGCTAATGGGAGTTGTAGTAAATATCGCACCAGAATTATATAATGGAGTCATCGCTCAGGTTGCATTTGTAGACGTAGTAACAACTATGTTAGACGAATCAATTCCATTAACAACAGGAGAATATGATGAATGGGGAAATCCTAATGAAAAGGAATATTATGACTACATGAAGTCTTATTCACCATATGACAATGTAAAAGCACAAGACTATCCTAACATGCTGGTAACGACAGGTTTACATGATTCTCAAGTGCAATATTGGGAACCAGCTAAATGGGTAGCAAAGTTACGAACAAAAAAAACTGATAAAAATATTTTATTACTAAATACTAATATGGATGCTGGTCATGGCGGGGCTTCAGGACGTTTTGAACAACTAAAAGAATTGGCAAAAGAATTTAGTTTCCTATTAGATTTAGAAGGAATTGAAAAATAATAAAAAATTTTTATAAATTTGCAAGGTTTTAAGGTTGTCAAAAAAATCTATAAAAGTTTACCTTGACTAACATAATATTTATGAAAGAACAAATAAACGCTTATAATAACGTTTTAGAACTTATTGGGAATACACCTCTTATTAAGCTTAATAAAATAACAGAAAATTTAAAGGGTAATTTTTACGCAAAAGTAGAAGCCTTTAATCCTGGTCATTCTTCTAAAGATAGAATTGCTTTATACATTATCGAAGAAGCAGAAAGAAAAGGGATTTTAACTCCTGGTGACACTATAATTGAAACTACTTCAGGAAATACTGGTTTTAGTATTGCAATGGTTAGTATTATTAAAGGGTACAACTGCATATTAGCTGTAAGTTCAAAATCATCTAAGGATAAAATTGACATGTTACGGACTATGGGAGCAAAAGTATACGTGTGTCCTGCTAATGTAACTGCTGATGATGAACGTTCTTATTATAGTGTAGCAAAACGTTTACACGAAGAAACAAAAGGTTCAGTTTATATCAATCAATATTTCAATCAATTAAATATCGATGCACATTATAAATCAACTGGTCCAGAAATTTGGGAACAAACAAAAGGACAAATAACACACTTAGTGGCTTGTAGTGGAACGGGAGGAACAATTTCAGGAATTGCTAAGTTTTTAAAAGAGAAAAACCCAAATATTTCTATTTTAGGTGTTGATGCTTTTGGATCAGTATTAAAAAAATACCATGAAACGAAAGAATTTGACAACAATGAAATTTATCCATACAGAATCGAAGGTTTAGGTAAAAATCTAATTCCAACAGCAACAGATTTTGATGTAATTGACAAATTTATGAAAGTTACTGATGAAGATAGTGCTCATACAGCAAGAGAATTAGCTAAAACAGAAGGTTTATTCGTTGGATACACTTCTGGCGCTGCTTTACAAGCTGTTAGGCAATATGAATCAGAAGGAGAATTTGATGAGAACAGTAATGTTGTTGTTATTTTCCCTGATCATGGATCAAGATATATGAGTAAAGTATTTAGTGATGACTGGATGAGTGAGCAAGGCTTTTTTGACAGCGTAAACATTGAAGAAATACAAAAAATCGAATTTATAAAATAATTTCAAAATTCTATAAAATATAAGAAAACCTTCATTTTGGAGGTTTTTTTTACTTAAAAAACATACTATTACTTAATTATAGCTTAAATTTGTAAAAATAATCAACTATGAATGTAATTCAAAATAAAACTCAATTAGAAGAATATTTCCAAAAATATAGAGAAAATATTATTGGAATTAATCAACAATTTGAAACACCTTTTGGAAGAAAACCTATCATTTATACTGATTGGACTGCAAGTGGAAGGTTATACCGACCAATTGAAGAAAAAATTTGTAATGATTTTGGTCCTTTTGTAGCCAACACTCATACTGAAACATCTGTTACAGGAAAAACAATGACTATTGCTTATCACAAAGCAAAAAACATCATTAAAAAGCATGTTAACGCCAATGAAGATGATGTTCTTATTAATTTTGGAACAGGAATGACTGGTGTTGTTAATAAATTGCAACGTATTTTAGGATTAAGAATTCCCGAAAATTTAAAAGAATACACAATCATTCCAGACGCAATAAAACCAGTTGTTTTTATTTCGCATATGGAACATCACTCTAACCAGACTTCTTGGCTAGAAACGATTGCAGATGTTATTATTATTCCAGCAGATAAAGACGGATTGTTTTGTCTTGAAGAATTTAAAAAATTACTTGATCAATATAAAGACAGAAGCTTTAAAATTGCTTCTATTACTTCGTGTTCAAACGTGACAGGAATCATTACTCCTTATTATGAAGTAGCTAAATTAATGCATCAAAATAACGGTGTTTGTTTTGTAGATTTTGCGTGTTCTGGACCTTATGTTGAAATAAATATGCATCCAGAAGATAAAGAAAGTTATTTAGACGCTATTTTCTTTTCTCCTCATAAATTTTTAGGTGGACCTGGAACTTCTGGAGCTATGCTTTTTAGTAAGAACTTATATAAAAATAATGTTCCCGATTGTCCTGGTGGAGGAACTGTTTCTTGGACAAATCCATGGGGAGAACACAAATATATTGATAATATTGAAGATAGAGAAGACGGTGGAACTCCGGGTTTTCTTCAAGTTATTAAGACAGCTTTAGCTATTCAATTGAAAGATCAAATGGGTATTCAAAATATTTTACAAAGAGAACACGAAATTGTAGATTATGTTTTTGAAAGTTTGGAAAACATTGAAAATATTAACATTTTAGCTAAAGATCAAAAAGAAAGATTAGGTGTATTTTCATTTTATATTGATGACTTACATTTTAATTTAGGTGTAAAATTATTGAATGATAAATTTGGAATACAAACGCGTGGTGGTTGTAGTTGTGCTGGAACTTACGGGCATTATTTATTGCATGTAGATCAAGAAACTTCTAATAATTTGGTTTGTCAAATCGCATCTGGAGATTTAATTCTGAAACCAGGTTGGATTCGAATGTCAATTCATCCTACAACAACTTCAGAAGAAATTCAAATGGTTTGTGATAGCATTAAAGAATTAGCACAAAACCATAAAGAATGGGCGAAAGATTATAGCTACAATTCAAAAACAAATGAATTTGATTTTAATGGAAACGTTTCCAATGATCATGATTTTGTAGAAGAATTGTTTAAGTTTTAATTCTGATAATTATAATTCTTTCCACCATCTTGAATTTCAATTTTTATAATATCATTAAAAGGAATTTCTTTTCTTAATTTTGGTAAAAACCTTGATTGACTCCCTTTTAAGGTGTCATTTTCTAAAGTAACAGTATCGAAATAAAAAACATTTTTCTTACCATTTTTCTTAGTAACTCGCATTTCTAATGATGCAGAATTTCTAATAGTTAATGGATTGTTATTCTTGTCAATAGCATTAATCATCATAATGTTATTAGTCATATATTTTATTGTACCATATGTCATAGGGTTATTAATTACTCTTTCTCTTTTTTGAATAGAATCAAAATTTGAAAATTGAGTTTTAAAACTTTCAGTAGGAATTGTATATGTTGAACAAGAATAGCTAATAATTAATAAGCTGATAAATATTATTTTTTTCATTTTAATTTTTTTTATGTTTCCAACGTTTATGTGTCCATAAGTAAAATTCTGGAGCTTCATAAATTTGTTTTTCAACTCTACTTATAAAATCATCAGTAATTTCAAAACGTTTTGTTTCTTTAGGGTTTTCTGCCATTAATTCGAAAGTTCCTTCATAATAACCTCTTTTTACTTTTTTAGTTCTTAGAAATATTACATTCATATCATAGCGTTTTGCTAAAAATTCAGCACCAGTATGAACAGGCGTTTCAATACCCATAAATTTACACCAATGCAATGCTTTCTCAACTTTTGGAGATTGATCACTTGCAAACCCATACAAGCTTAAAACACCTTCCTTGTTATTTTCACTAATAACCGAAGCCGTTTCTTTAGTGGTTATTAAATTTGCTTTAAATTTTGAACGAATATCGTGTACTAATCTATCAAAATATTTATTAGCAATTTTTTTATAAATACCATATCCTTTAAAAGAAATATAATGGTTCATAGAAACAACCCATTCATAACTAGCGTAATGTGCACACAATAGGGCTATGCTTTTTCCTTTTTTTTCTAAATCATTATAGACTTCAATATTGGTAAACTTATACCGTTTTTCCATCTCTTTTTTTGAAATTGAAATTGTTTTAATCATTTCAAGAAACATATCACACATATGTTTAAAGAATTTTTTTTCTATTATATCTCTTTCTTCTTTTGATAAATTTGGCAATGCTAAGGCTAAATTTTCTCTTACTATTCTTTTTCTATATTTAATGATTCGATATACTAAAAAATATACAAAGTCTGATAATAAGTATAATAATCTAAAAGGTAATATAGAAATCAACCATAAAATAGGATAGAAAATGATAAAAATTAATAACTGCATTCTTTTAAGGTTTTTACAAATATACTTATAAATTATAGTATAGCATCACATCATTTTTTTTACATTTACAAAAAACCAAATATATGAATATATTACTGATTATTATTATTGCCTTAAATGTAATTGTAAGCTTAAAGGGGTTTAGCGACCAATTATTTTTTAGAAAATATGAATTTCATATAGGTAGTATAAAGGCTGGTGAACAAATAAGAATGTTAACATCAGGCTTTATTCATGTGGATATATCGCATTTAGCTTTTAATATGATAACATTATACTTTTTTGCACCTATAATTTTAAACCAATTTAATGATTTGTGGTTTTTATACATTTATTTTGGAAGTTTAGTTGGTGGAAGTTTATTAACCTATTATTTTCACAAAGAGGAGTACAGTTATAGAGCCGTAGGTGCTTCTGGTGCAGTAACTGGAATAATATATAGTGCTATTCTTTTATATCCTGAAATGGATTTATACTTGTTTTTTATTCCAATTGGAATTCCAGGTTATATTTTCGGAATCGGTTATTTATTGTATTCAATCTATGGTATGAAAGTTAAGCGAGACAATATTGGGCATACTGCGCATTTTGGAGGTGCAATAGCAGGTTATATTATTACTTTGGCAAAAGAACCTCATATGTTTGTTGATAATACTAAAATGGTAGTTTTATTAGCTATTCCGATAGTAATTCTGTTTTACTTGCACAAAACAAATAAATTATAATTTAGACATACAATATAAATTTATTTTAGAAAAAAGAACATGAATAACATAATCTTATTACTAGTTAAGACTTCAAGTGCATATTTTGCATAAGAAGTCAAACAAGGTCCACAAATTTATGTTTCAGGTAAAGGAAAGCTAAAAGCGTTCGAGATAAAACAAAGGTTACAGTATCTATAGAAAACACTTCTACAGAAGCAGCCGAAGCAAAAAAAGCAAATGATATTGTGGCTGATAAAGTTTTGAAGTTAATTAAAAGCAAAGGGATTGATTTAAAAGACTTTCAAACCCAACGCATGAAATTACATCAAAACTATGATTACAATACAAAGAAGAAGAATTATGTAGCCAATCAGACAATTAATATTCATTTAAAGGATTTGTCGAAATATGATAATTTAATGATGGACTTGGTTGAAACTGGAATAAACGGAATTCAAGGTGTTGAATTTATGTCTTCTAAAATTAAAGAGTTAGAAAAGCAAGCTCGTAAAAATGCTTTGTTAGACGCAAAAGCAAAAGCGGAAGATTATGTTTCTGTTTTATCTGGACAAAAAATAGGTAAAGCATTATTGATTTCGGATAATTCTCAAACCAATTATCCACAACCTCAATTTAAAGGTGTAAATAGAACTATGTCTATGGAAAGTGATGGTGTTCCAAGAGAGACTTTAGCAGTAGGAGAAATTATAATAGTTTCAAATGTATCTGTCACTTTTATTTTAGAATAAAAATCAGATATCATATAAATAAAAAAACCACTCAGTTGAGTGGTTTTTTTTTTGTGGGGAGAGCAGGATTCGAACCTGCGAAGTTTTCACAGCAGATTTACAGTCTGCCCTCGTTGGCCGCTTGAGTATCTCCCCGATACCTTGCATTATTGCCTTAACGGTTGCAAATATAGAATAGTTTTTGAAGTATACAAACATTTTTTATAACAACTTTAAACTTATTTTATAATGGTTTGAAAATGAAATAAATAAAAATTCCCATTGCATTAAAATACAATGGGAATTTTATAAATATTTAGTTTTTTATGAACTATTGAACTCCTAAAAGTTCTTTTACTTTAGCTTTTAATTCTTCGCCTCTTAAGTCTTTTGCAACAATTTTACCTGAAGCATCTAATAAGAAAGTAGCTGGAATAGATTTTACATTATATTGTTCTGCTATTGGTTCTTTCCAATGTTTTAAATTTGAAATATGATTCCAAGTTAAACCATCTTTTGCAATTGCATCTTTCCATTTTTGAGAATCTCCTTCTTTATCTAAAGAAACACCAATGATATTTAATCCTTTTTCATGCAACTCATTATACATAGCAACTACATTCGGATTTTCTTGACGACATGGTCCACACCAAGATGCCCAAAAGTCAATTAAAGTAACTTTACCCATAGATTCTTTTAAAGAAATCATTTTTCCATCAGGAGAAGGAGCAGAGAAGTCAGGAGCCATACTACCAATATTAACAGAAGTCATTGCATCTAGCATTTTTTTAATGTTTTTACCGCTTTTAGTATCAACTATGCTTTTGTCTAATTTTTCATAATATCCTTTAACTTCTTCTGGAGATAGAGAGTTTCTCATTAAAAAATTCTCTAGTAATAAAGCAGATATAAATGCATCAGGATTTTTTGAAATAAACGATTTAGATTGAACATTCATGTCATCTTGAAATTTATTGAAATCTTTCATCAAAACAGAAACAGTTGCTGTATCTTGAGCTTGTTGAGCAGCCATCATTTTTTGTTGATTAGCTTCCTGAAATTTCATCATTTTTTTATAAATAACTTGTGATTCGTTATTGTATAATTGAAATTTATCATTGTTTTTTGTTCCTCCAATTTTTGAATTTTGAATAGTATCTTTGTTAAAATCAATAGAGATGTCACCATTTTCAAGAACCATTGGTACAGTTCCGTTTAAAGTTTCAATTCTTACGAAAGCTAATTCAATACCTTCTTTTAATTTTCCGTCAAATTTAAATTTTTCACTTTCAACAACTGCAGTGTCTAAAGTAACAGGTCCAGTTTCATTTTGAGTTTCTAGGTAAACTTTTTTACCATTTTCAACTCCTTTTGCTAATCCAGTTATTTCGTATCCATCTTTTTTACAAGACATTACTGTTAATGCAGCAAATACTATTAATGCGATTTTTTTCATTTTAATTTAATTATAATTTTTTGCAAATGTATTTAAAATAATGGTTATAATTTATAATCTTATCATAAAAATAAGACGTTTGTTAATTTATTTTTAAAGTGTAGTTGGACAAACAAAATTAGTTAATGGAATAGAGGTATTTCTAATCCCACTAATCCCTTTTTCTACATTTATCATATTGTGATAACCTCTAGCTTTTAAAATTGAAGCCCAAATTACTGAACGATAACCACCAGCACAGTGCACATAAAACTTATCATCTTTTGGAACTTCAGCCAATTGCTCATTGATGTAATCTAGAGGAATGTTTTTTGCATTATCAACATGTTCAGCATTAAATTCAGATGGTTTTCTAGCATCAATCACGGGTAATTCTGTATAGTGCTTTGCAAATTCTTCTGGAGAAACAGATTCAACTGAATCTACTTCAAAACCAGCTTCTTTCCATGCTTTAAGACCACCTTTTAAATAGCCTAAAGTATTATCAAAACCAACACGAGACAATCTTGTAATAGTTTCTTCTTCTTGTCCTTCTGGAGTTATTAATAAGATAGGTTGTTTTACATCTCTAATTAAAGCACCAACCCAAGGAGCAAATCCACCGTGAAGGCCAATAAATATTGAACCAGGAACATGTTCTTTTACATATTCATTTTCATTACGAACATCAAGAACCACAGCTTCTGTTTGATTAGCAATGGTTTCAAATTCTTTTGGCGATAACGGATTGTCAGCTTTTGTCATTATACTGTCTAAACTTTCATATCCATTAATGTTCATCATTACGTTTTGAGGAAAATAGGCTGGAGGAGGCGTTAATCCTTCTAATAACTCAGCTTTAAATTCTTCTTTAGTCATATCTGCACGAAGCGCATAATTTGTTTTCTTTTGGTTGCCTAGAGTATCAGTCGTTTCTTTACTCATGCTTTTACCACAAGCACTTCCAGCACCATGATTTGGGTACACAATTAAATCGTCTGATAAAGGCATGATTTTGTTGCGAAGTGAATCATATAAATAGCCAGCTAACATATCTTGAGTTAATTCAGCTACTAATTTTTGTGCTAAATCAGGTCGACCAACATCTCCAATAAACAAGGTATCACCAGTAATAATTCCATGGGCTTTTCCGTTTTCATCTGACACTAAATAACAAGTGCTTTCCAAAGTATGGCCTGGAGTGTGAATTACTTTTATGGTATAATTTCCAACTTTAAACTCTTGATTATCTTCTGCTGTTGTGCACTCATAACCACATTTAGCTGTTGGTCCAAAAATAATTTCGGCACCTGTTTTCTTTGCTAAATCGATATGACCCGAAACAAAATCAGCATGAAAATGCGTTTCAAATATATATTTGATTTTAGCATTGTCTTTAACAGCTCTATCGATATATGGTTGAACTTCTCTTAATGGGTCAAATATTGCTGCTTCACCATTATTTTCGATATAATAGGCAGCGTGTGCGATACATCCTGTATAAATTTGTTCTATTTTCATATGTATTTTTTTTATAATTTTAGTAACGTAAATTTAGTATTTCAATTAATATTTATTAGTAACAAAGGTTACACAAAGTAAAACTCTTTAAGTAAAATAAAACAGGCCATCACAAGTACAAAATAGCCAAAACCAGTTTTTAATTGCTTTTCGTTTATGAATTTATTTAGGTACATTCCTATAAAAATTCCAACAATGGAAAGAGATGTAAACTTTATTAAAAAGAACCAATTTATTGTTAGATTTTGTATGTCTCCCATAAATCCTATTAGTGAGTTCATAGCAATAATAAATAGCGATGTTCCAACAGCTTTTTTCATAGGTAATTTGGCAAATAACACTAACGATGGAATAATTAAAAAACCACCACCAGCACCAACTAAACCTATTATAACACCAATAATAAAATTTTGAATAATTAATGCTAATGTGCTACTTTTTTTATCATTTTCAGTTGTTTCCTTTTTCTTTTTTAACATCGAATAAGCTGCAAAAATCATTATTATTGCAAAGAATGCCATTAAAAAAGTACCCTTAGTAAGCACAAAATCATTTATTTTAAAAATAGTTTCTGGTATTCTGGGTACAATTAGTTTTCGGGTTATGTAAACTGCAGTAAATGAAGGAATGGCAAACAAAAAACCAGTTTTTACATCAACTAATCCTTTAAAATAATTTTGAGTAGCTCCAAAAACAGAAGTTGTACCTACAATAAATAAAGAATAAGCTGTTGCTGTTACTGGGTTTAAAAGTAAAACATATACCAAAATTGGCACTGTTAATATAGACCCACCACCACCAGTTAATCCTAAAATTAAACCAATGAACAAAGCACCAATATAACCGAATATTTCATTCAAAATTCTAAAATTTCTATATTATTTCTATTTAATTTTATTTTTCCTCGGAGCTCCAATGCTTTTAAAAGTCTTGATATAACTACACGTGAAGTATGCATTTCATATGCGATTTCTTGGTGTGTATTGTGAATTTCAGTTTTGCCTAACACTTTAGCTTTATCAGTTAAATATTTGTACAAACGTTCATCCAAGTTCATAAAAGCTAAAGTATCAATAGCTTCTAACATCTCTTTTAAACGCACATTATAACTATCAAAAACAAAATTTCTCCAGGTTTTGTATTTCGTTAACCAATCTTCCATTTTTTCTACTGGAATCATTAATAATGATCCATCAGTTTCTGCTACAGCTCTAATTTTACTTTTGGCAGTTCCCATACAACAGGTTAATGTCATGGCACAAGTATCACCACGTTCTAAAAAGTACAGTAACAATTCATCACCTTTATCATCTTCCCGCAGAATTTTAATAGCACCGTTCAAAAGAAGTGGCATAGATTTGATGGAATCACCAATTTCAATAAGATAATCATTGGCTTTAAATACCTTATAAGTTCCAACTTTTGAAATTTCTTCCAACAGTTCTTCTTCAAAAATATAATTATACGAATCAAATAATTCTTGTTTCATTGAAATAAATCTAATTTTTGTAAATATACATCATATCTTTATAATTGAAAAGTTACTTTTGTAAGAATTAAAATTCTTTACTTGAAAACTAGATTAAATACTAAATACAATTTTCATAAACATACGTTTTGTGTGTTTAAAGAAGTTGATTCTAATGCTATACAAAACTTAAAGATAAACTATTCTAGTAAATCGGGCAGTAGTTATTATTTTACGGATGAAGGTTTGTATAGAGTTTCCAACCATTGGGGAAGAGCTGCGAATTGTAGGTGGAAGTTAGAATTGATTTCAAGTCAAAAAAGCAATAAAATGGATGCGAATTTAAAACAAGTTCAGCTTAAAGTTGGTTATGCTAAATGGACTGATTTTTACCCAAATAACGAACAAGAGAATTTGTTTTATGTACAAGTTAATTTTGAAAATAAAACAGTTGATTTTCAACATAAAAACAACCCTAATTATGATGAAAAATCAATCTGTAGAAATGCATCAGACACCGCTAAGCGAATTAAGATTTGCAAAGAAGTTTTACTAGAAGATAATTGGTTTAAATATTTGATTTATAATTCTTTGAAAGAATTAAGACATAAAGTAATAAACGAGTTACTCACTACAAATAACTCGTTTATTGATATTAAAAGAAATTATTTAAAATAAATGAAAAAATGTTATTGCAATTCAGACAAAGGTTTTGAAAATTGTTGTGAACCCTTTCTTAAAAGCGTTATGATTCCTGAAACTCCAGAACAATTAATGCGATCAAGATATTCTGCTTATGCGATTCATAACGCTAATTATTTAATAAAAACTACACATAGTTTAGAACGAATACACTATTCTAAAACAGAGATTTTAGAATGGTCAAAAAGTAACACTTGGATAAAGTTAGAAGTAATTAAAGCCTATGAAAATATAGTTGAGTTTAAAGCTTTTTATTTAGACCACAAACTTCTTGCAAAAGTGCATCATGAGAAATCGACTTTTAAACAAGAAAACAATATTTGGTATTATGTTGATGGTGAATTTTTTGAATAAATCTGAATATATTACCATAACAACCGTTCTCGATACATTTCGATAAAAATAGGGACACACAAACTGACGGTTTAGATTGTTTGTCGTTTTTATAACATCAAATTAGTTTGCTTTGTGTCAGTTTGAGTGATTTTTAGAAATAAAAAGCTAGTTTTTGCTTGTAAAAATAGTATCGAGAAGTTGTCATTTAAAAAATCTAAATCGAAGTGTCAATTTTATAAGAAACAGTCAATGTCAACGTGTATTGAATACCAACTTCGGTTTGGTTTGGATTAATAACTTTGTCAAATCCAGCTGTTGAAACACCATCATAATAGAAACTCTTGTTTTTTCGGGCTAACTTTTTCATATAATTAACATTTCTATTGTTATAATTGGTTTCAATTTCTGCACTTTCAAAAGCTTGATAAACTTTGTATTGGTTTTTCGGAAAATAAACTTCAAAAACCTCATTAGCATCTGGAGTTCCAACAATTTTTTTTCTAAACGATTTTAAATACTTGTCTTTTTTAGTTTCAGCCATTTCTAAAGCTTCATCAAATAACGCATTGTGAATCTTATCTGAATTCTCATTAAAATAGTCAACTTTAATAATATCGTGAATTTCATATTCAGAAGCCATAGTTATTATTTTTTCTAAATCACTTATGTTTTTTGTGGTGATGATTATGTTTTTCTTGATTTCAAAACCTCTTTCAAATTGTTTGGCTGTATTTCCTTCCACACTAAAATCATATACTTTGGTTTGAGAAATAAAATCAATGTAACTATCTTCTTTTTTAACGTTCAACGTTTTTATTTTAGCCATAAATCCATCAATTCTACTATTTATTTGATTGTTGCATGCTTTAACAGTTTCTGCCTCTTGGTTTAATCCCAAAGTCATTACAAATCCATCTGCTTTAGAATTCATCAGAATAGAAATACTTACAGAAAGTACATTATTATTAACCGTAATAGTTTGACTCTTTTGCGATCGATTGCTGTTGGAACTTGAATTGCCATACACTTGATTGCCGCTAATTTGAGCCTGACTTAAAGCGCTAATAAATAAGAAGAATAAAAGAGCTTTGATTTTTGTTATTCCTGTTTTCATGTTTTTTAGATTTTAAATTATTTAATGCAATAGTACTAATAGCCCAAAAAAAGCGTTTGGTAAATGAACTTTCCATTGACTATAAAGTTTTTTCTGTACTTTTACAGTAGTTTTACAGTGGCATAGAAAGCCTGTATGTTTATATTTGACTCCAATTAATTAATGAATCCACTAGACCTTTTTCAAAACCTTAAAAACAATGTGCTTTTAGTATATAAAGAGCATCATCCTTATTTTGAAGGTACTTGGAAAACCTTTAGTTCGCAAGACATACAAAACCTAATTGAACTTATTGAAACAAAGGTCAAACAAACGGTTAGTGAGAAGTGGATATATACCCATTTAAAACCTGAAACAAACGAAAAACTTCCTAGAAAAGACATGTTAGATATCTTATCGCAATTGGTCGGGTTTTCGGGTTGGGATGAATATGTGTTTAAAAATAAAGTTGCGGTAATTGAACCTCAACTTAATGAAAACAAAAGCAATAAGAATAAGTCAATGTGGTTGACAGGATTACTTGTTATAACGGGAATAAGTGCCTTTATTTTTTACAATCTAATTTATGAAAAAGACAATGTGCATTCCCTAGAAGTAAAAGATTCTTATACCAATGATAAAATCAATATGGATGATATCAAAGCTGTAATTGTAAATGACAGTATCGAAACTCCTGTAGAGATTATAAATTCTGAGTTACAAATAAAAACAACAGACACTGCTAAAGTCATAATAAATAGTCCTTTTTACGAGAAAAAGGAAATTATGGTTACCAATACACATCCTCATCCAAAGATTGTTTTAGAACCAAATGATTATGCTATGATGTTGAAAGCTTTTATGAAATCTGACATCAAAGACTGGCAAACCCGAAAAGAACAATTAGACAAGATTTTCTCCGATGATTTAGAAGTGATTGTCATGCTTAAAAATAATTTAGGTGCTGAATATTTTAATAAAGAAGAATTCTCCGAAAAGTTGATTATTCCAAGTGCTTCGTTAAAGAAAATGAAAGTTTTAGAAATTAAAAATGAAGCCAACAAACAAATTAATTTTATACGAATTATACAAAAATAAGATGAAAACTAAAGTAGTTACTTTTTTATTCCTAGCCTTTGCACTTACTTCTTTTAGTCAGAGCAACAATACTAGTACATCTTCTAAAGTGGCTATAAAATCTAATTTTAGTTTCCAAGCCATTAAAGGATATCAAGAAAGTGCTATTTTTAAGGTAAAAGATTATTATGCGTACTTAGAATTATATGCAAATGAAGAAGCTTCAGACTCATTAAAAGTAGAAATTAAAACCGCTATTCATAATTTATTCATTCAAAAGCATATAAAAGTGGTTGATTTTGTGTCTTCAGAAAACAATCCAATTCTACTAGATAAATTATTAGATAAAATTGAAAACAAAAACTACAAGTTTAAATTAACTGACATTGAAAATTCAATTGTAGCTTCAGACTTTTGGACCACTAAATACAACTTAGAAGTTGTAGAAACCAATCAACGTTGTAGCATAGAAGTCTTTAGTAAAGTTATTTTTAGATCTGTAGAAAAGAATTTTGGATCAACTACCAAAGAAGTTTGGACACTTTTTTTAGGAGAAATGGAGTAATTATTTGTGCGAGATGAATAGTTAAAGGTAAAAGGTAGTCCATAAGAAGCCCAATAAATTCTACAAATCTAAGTCATCTGCGTGCCAATCTTTTACAACAATTACAAACTTATAACTTCCTAAACCGTTCTCCCTAACACAAACATACTTTGCTGGTTACTATCGATAATAAGCTGACTAATTTTATTCTCAACAGCAATCTCTAAAACCTCTTTTGCAGAAAGCGTTACAAAAGGTTTCGTTTCAGAAGCCCAACTCATTAAAGTAGCTTGTGAGGTAAAAACACCCATAACCAATTTACCTTCCGTTTCAAATACCGAAGTAAACGATAATTTAGCTCCTTTTTCTAAAGTAGTCCAACTTTTTTCTGGGTTTTCTCCTGTAACTGGACTTGAAGTTGGAACTAATAAATAGGCGTTATCTCCTTGCAATTCACTCAAAACAGCCATAAAATTTTCTTGGTTTTGATTGGTTTGAAAGGCTTTTATGGTAAGCAATAAATTGGAGTTGTCTGGCTCGAACGTATTTTTAGTGTTTTCTGACATGGTTATGATTTATAAATACAAATATAAATAAATTATAGTTTTGTTGCTATAGTTACCGGTTATTAACAATAGATGTACTAGTCGTAACATCATTTTAAGAAACGGAAGGCCTTTTTCCTAGTCGAATATAACGCTCTTTAGTAACGTTAATTATACCTGCAATAGTTTCAAAAAATTTCATCAAGCATAAGAGTTTCGTTGGCATCACTTTAAAAAAAAAAAGAAAAAGAACAGTCTAAATTACCATTGTATTTAGTGTTTTGTAATTTTGAAGTAGATTAAATACTTCTCAAAAAAATAGAAAACCACATCAGTTACGATGTGGTTTTTGGAGTAGTTATTTTTATGTAGTTTTTAAGCCATCAACTTCAAAAATTGTATCGAGAACTTTTGTTGTAAAAAACATTTCCAAATCACGACTTCTCGATACAGTTATTTAAAACAAAAACTAACGTTTTTATTTCAAAATAACCACTCGAAGTGACGTAAAACTAGAAATTTCGATATTATAAAAACAAAACGTAATCACAACCGTCAGTTCGAGTGAATTTTTGCGTAGTTTTTTTTATGTAGTTTAGTAAAGTCATCAACTTCAAAAATTGTATCGAGAACTTTTGTTCTAAAAACCATTTCCAAATCACGACTTCTCGATACAGTTATTTAAAACAAAAACTAACGTTTTTATTTCAAATAACCACTCGAAGTGACGTAAAATGAGAAATTTCGATATTATAAAAACAAAACGTAATCACAACCGTCAGTTCGAGTGAATTTTTGCGTAGTTTTTTTTATGTAGTTTAGTAAAGTCATCAACTTCAAAAATTGTATCGAGAACTTTTGTTCTAAAAACCATTTCCAAATCACGACTTCTCGATACAGTTATTTAAAACAAAAACTAACGTTTTTATTTCAAAATAACCACTCGAAGTGACGT
>JBLHNH010000038.1:0-20111 GCA_047622645.1 Flavobacterium sp. | reverse complement strand
CAAAATAATAAATTAATTGTTTGTTTCGCTCAGCCAATAATAGATTTTCATTGTTTAATTCATCTACTCTATATTCAATTCGCGCAAAAGTGTTTTGTGTTTTTTTATCTACAGCTGCAATGCTATCTGTCAATTTTATATATTCGTTAGAATAATATTTTGCTTTTTCTGGAAAAACATTTGTGAGCTGTTTTAGTGCAATAAGTTTTTCCCTATATAGTTTTTCTTTAACAGATAAATTATATGCTTCAAGTGCAAATCTTTGAGCACTTTTTATATTATTTTGTGATTCATAAAATTCAGACAATTGTATTTTTGGTTGAATTGAGGATAAATTAAGACTATTAAAGTTTTTTATAATTTCATTATAATCCTTTTTAAAATTATCAATTTGCCCCAATTTAAATTTTGAAAACAACATATATTCTTTTGCCATTGTGTAAACTTGAAGATTTGTTTTTTCAAAATCTTTTGTATCGATAGCTTTTTTATAATATTCAATTGCTTTTTCATAATCTTGTTTTTTAAAATAAACTAATCCTAGATTATTATATGCAATACCATTAGAGCACTTTGAGGGATCTAAATTTTTAGTTAAGTCTAATGCTAAATTTAAATATTCAATTGATTCTTCATACTCTTTTAGTTCAATTTTACTTATACCTATTAGTGTGAATGCGATATTTAAATTTAAATCGTTTTTTTGTCTTTTTAATGAAAAAAGAGCCCTAAAAATTGTTGTTTCACATCCCAAATAATCACCAGCTTGATATTGAGATGAAGCTTTATTAAGTGTGTGTTCGTTTACTTTCTCTAATATTCCTTTTTTTGCATAAATTTTTTGAACTTTATCAAAATTGAAGAATGCACTATCGTGAATATTTCTTTTTAAATAAAAATACCCTAAATTGGAATAAGTTTTTGTAATTCTAGCTGTATCGTTAAGCTTGATTGCGTCTGATAAATTAATTTGACTTGCTAATATATAGTTTTTGTTATCATTATATTTTAAAAAATTATAAGCTATTGTGTCATTATTTTTTATGCGAATCGAATCAATTGAAATTTTTTTATTTAAGCTAAAAGTTCTTTTAATAAAATTTAATTTTAAAGAATCTTTGATGTTATCTGCCTTTACAATTTTATTATAATATTTTACGCTATCAATGTAAACATTAACAGATAAGTTTTCATCAATTTTCTCTTTACAAGAATTAAAAGAAAATAATAGAAATAAAAAAAAAATTAATTTTGGCACATTAGAATCCATTATTGCTAAAATAAAAAAAAAGTGCTAAGTATTTTTAATACATAGCACTTTTAATAAAAAATATTTATAATTTAGATTACAACTTCACCTGCAGCTGCAACTCCTGCACCAGTTGTTTGTCCTGGTTCTTGCATTTGAGTTGAATTGTTGTCTCCTGCGATTTGATCATCACCATTATTGTTAAAAGATGTAAGTGCTACTGTAAATAGAACTATAGTAAGGGTTGCAATAAATTTTTTCATAATATGTAAGATTAGGGTTTGTTATTTGTTTTTGTTCGATGTAAACTTAGCCCTTACGTTGGTAGATGTATATTATTACTACAAAGCATATTTATTTTAAAGGCAAATCTTTGTGTGTTAAATAAAGAAAAGGGCGCATTTATTCTTTTTAATGATGAATTTACTTCGAATTTAGCATGAAATAACGTCAACAGCTACAGTTTTTACTTGCTAAAAAAGTTTGTTAACGGCATTTTTAGTATTTTAATAAAAAGAGTTGTTGTTTTTATTATTTTTTGGAAGTTTAAATTATTGATATATTTTAAACTTTAGTCTAACGGTTTGCTAGTAATTTAAAAAAAAGTGATTCTACTCTAACATACTATAAATACAAAAAAGGCTACCTGAATAATATAAGCATCCTTTTTAAGGACATATATAAATATTAAAAAAATTGGTAAGAATGTAGCTCACTCAAGAATAAGCATAAGAATTGCTTATTCTAATAAAACATAGTAAAAACAGATTAGTTTGTAGGAATAAAAATTTTCTAGTATTTGTAATGTACATGCAGATATGAGTTAATACGCTTTCTAAGATATATTATTAAACTATCTATTCCTCTTTAGGCTCATTAGATACATATAATTCAATTATAGTATTAATATTCTCTTTATAGGATTTAGAAAAAGGAATTTTGACCTTTCCTTTATTTAAATAACAGTCTGAATTGCCTAAATGTATTCTAGAAACAAATTTTTTGTTAATAATATGACTGTTGTGAATACGAACAAAATCATTTGGCAGGGAACTTTCAAAGTATTTTAAGGTTTTAAAAGCCGTAACGCTATCCCCTGTATTAAGCATAATGTCTGTTGAATTGTTATCTGCTTTTAAATAAACGATGTCGTCAAATTCTATAAACCTATAGTCTCCATAAGACTTTACACAAAGTATATTATTTTTTTGCTCTACAGTTTGTTCTGCTTGACCTGTAACCGTATTTGATTCAAAACTCTGTTTTACAATTGCTATTAATTCATTCTTGATTTCATCCGTGTCAAAATGAAAATCAACTTTAGCTATTTCTTTTTCAATATCATTTTTTTTTAAATCGCGTTTTTCTTCTACTTCGGACTTTGATTGATTATCAAACGATTGGCTTACAGCAATTAGATTTTCCTCTATTTTATTTGTTTTTATTTGATTTAAAAACAATAAAAAACCATTTTCCTTTTTAAATTTTAATACTGTTTTAATAATATCAATTTTCATAAAAGGTTTTAAAATAAAGTCATACACATCATATTTCATTGCCTCATAAGCAACTTCCTTTGTATTTGAAATCACAACGATTTTTGGCAAAACTACCATGTACTTATATAATTCATTTACTAAAGTAAAATTACTTTCAGTTGAAGAATCAGCAAGGTTTGTTCCTAAAAAAACTACATCTGGTGTTTCTTCTAAAATTAGATTCAGTCCATCGGCTGCATTATTTACATAACCAGAGAAATTAAAATCTCCCAAAGTATTAACATGTCTTTGCAAAAGCATGTTACTTTGATAGTCACCGTCAATTATAATATATTTATATGTCATATGTCTAATGCCAATAACCCTGATGATTATTTAGAAATAGTAGTTTAAAGGGTAAAATCCATGATTTTACTGATAACAATATTAGGTAATTTTTAGGTAAAAAAAGGTAAAACCGTAATTCTATTTTTTAAACAAAAAATGTTAACAAGTGAAAAGTTGTGTTAACATATCGTCTATACACGTCAAAACAAGGTTAAAACACATAAATAATTAGTTTGTTTTTTTTTGATTTTGACTCTTTTCCGTTTTTTTAAGTTATATGTCGACAAAATGAGTTTTATACACTATAATATGCATAAAAGCTTAAAACAACAAAAAAAGCAAGCCAAAAAAGGCTGTTCTGTTAATAACTAAGAAAAAAACTCGCTATTAAGCGAGTTTTACATAATACATTAAGAATAAATTACATTTTCATTAGCCAATTACGAACTGAAACTTCATCAGCGATAATTTTTCTTAAATCAGTAATGGTAACTCGTTCTTGTTTCATGGTGTCTCTGTGTCTTATAGTTACAGTTTTATCTTCTAAAGTTTGATGATCAACTGTAATGCAAAAAGGTGTTCCAAGTGCATCTTGACGTCTATAACGTCTTCCAACAGCATCTTTTTCGTCATAAGTCACATTAAAATCCCATTTAAGTTCTTCAATGATATCTTTTGCAATTTCTGGCAAACCATCTTTCTTAACCAAAGGCAAAACAGCTGCTTTTGTTGGAGCTAATACAGAAGGTAATCGTAAAACCGTTCTAGTTGAACCGTCTTCTAATGTTTCTTCTTGTAAGGCTTGAGAGAAAACAGCTAAAAACATTCTGTCTAAACCAACAGAAGTTTCAACAACATAAGGTACGTAACTTGAATTTGTTTCATTATCAAAAAACTGTAATTTTTTACCTGAAAATTTTTCATGCGCTTTTAAGTCAAAATCAGTTCTTGAGTGAATTCCTTCTAATTCTTTAAATCCGAATGGAAAATTAAATTCAATATCAGCAGCAGCGTTTGCATAGTGAGCTAGTTTCTCATGGTCATGAAAACGATAATTTTCTTTTCCTAAACCTAAAGATAAATGCCATTTTAAACGTGTTTCTTTCCAATAGTTATAATATTGCATTTCTTCACCTGGCTTTACAAAAAATTGCATTTCCATTTGTTCAAATTCACGCATTCTAAAAATGAATTGTCTTGCAACGATTTCATTTCTAAAAGCTTTACCCGTTTGAGCAATTCCAAAAGGGATTTTCATTCGTCCTGTTTTTTGAACATTTGAGAAATTAACAAAAATACCTTGTGCTGTTTCTGGACGCAAATATAAATCCATTGCAGTATCAGCTGAAGCACCAATTTTTGTTGCAAACATTAAGTTAAACTGACGAACTTCTGTCCAGTTTTTTGAACCAGAATCCGGACATGCGATTTCTAATTCTTCAATTAATGATTTTACATCAGCCAAATCATCTTTTTCAAGAGAACGTGCTAAACGTTGTAAAATAGTATTTTTTTGTTCTAAATAGCCTTTAACTCTTTCGTTTGTAGTAACAAATTCTTCTTCATTAAAAGCGTCACCAAAACGTGTTCTAGCTTTTTGAATTTCTTTTTGCGCTTTGATGTTAATTTTTTCAGCATAATCTTCAATCAAAACATCTGCACGATATCTCTTTTTGGAGTCTTTGTTGTCAATTAATGGATCAGAAAAAGCATCAACGTGGCCCGAAGCTTTCCATGTTGTAGGATGCATAAATATTGAGGAATCAAGTCCAACTATATTTTCATGCATTTGCACCATGGCTTTCCACCAATATTCTCTAATATTTTTTTTTAATTCAACACCATTTTGAGCGTAATCATAAACTGCACTCAAACCATCATATATTTCGCTTGACGGAAAAATAAATCCATATTCTTTTGCGTGCGAAACTACATTCTTAAATAAATCTTCTTGTTTTGCCATAATGATACAAAAGTAAAAAATTATATAAGAATATTAGGGAAGATTTTTTATCTTTATTTTAAATTTATTCGATGGTAAAAGCTTTAGTTAATTTATTCTTCCCAAAACTCTGCAACGGTTGTAACTCTTTGTTATTGAACAACGAATCTGTTATTTGCGTTAAATGTAGACACGGCCTACCTTATACTTATCATCATTTAATAAATAACAATGAAATTATGAGTAAATTTTATGGCATTTTACCTATTGAACAAGCTACTGCCATGTTGTATTTTCATTCTAAAGGAATGGCTCAAGAACTTATACATAATTTAAAATATAGAAAACAAGAGGAAATAGGGACTATTTTGGGAAACATATATGCTTATGAACTTATCGATTCCGATAAAATTCCGAAAGTTGATTATATTATTCCAACTCCAATTCATAAAAAAAGATTACATGAAAGAGGCTATAATCAAGTAACTGCATTTTGTGAAGCTATGTCAAAAGAACTACAAATTCCAATTGAAAACGAGGTGTTATTTAGAATTAAACATACCAAGACACAAACTAAGAAATCTAAAGTTAAGAGAGCCGAAATGCTATCAAACAACTTTGAAGTTAAGGCAAAAGAGCATCATGTTGGCAAACACTACTTGCTTATTGACGATGTTATTACAAGTGGAGCTACCATTGAAGCTTGTGCAAAGGTCTTGTTAGAAATTCCAGGTTCTAAAGTAAGTTTGCTGGCTATTGCTTACACTCAATGATAAAAATTTCTAAAAAAAGTATGTAACTTTTAAATATAGTTGTTATTTTGTGGAAGAATTCTAAGATGTTATGCGAAAAATATATTTTATACTACTTTTTATTGTTTTTAGTATCCTATTTACCATATCAGGTTGTGCTAAAAGAGGGACTGTTTCTGGTGGATTGAAAGATACAATCGCACCCAAAATTATTGGTAGTTCACCAGAAAATTATAGCACAAATTTTACAGGGAAAGAAATAAAAATTGTTTTTAACGAGTTAATAAAGGTTAAAAACATTACAAAACAATTGATTATTTCTCCACCAATGAAGACAGCTCCAATTATTGTTCCTCAAGGAAGTGCTAGTAAATTTATTTCGATTAACATAAAAGACACTTTACAAGAAAACACTACTTATAGTTTCAATTTTGGGCAAAGTATTACTGATAATAATGAAGGAAACCCGTACACACAATTTAAATATGTGTTTTCGACAGGTTCTTATATTGATTCATTAACGGTCGTTGGAAAAATTAAAGATGCCTATAATCAAAAGCAAGATAATTTTGTGTCTGTAATGTTATATGATGCAAAAACTTTTAAAGATTCTACTGTTTATAAAGAAACTCCTTTATATGTAACGAATACTTTAGACAGTTTAAAAGTATTTGCCTTAGAAAATTTAAAAGAAGGTTCTTATTACATAGTTGCAATGAAAGACAAAAATGGCAACAACAAATTTGATCCAAAATCGGATAAAATCGGGTTTTTAAAAGAGCCAATAAAAACACCAAGCCAAATTGCTTACCAGTTAGAGTTATTTAAAGAAATTGAAGTTTTTAAGTCTGAAAAACCTATACAACAAAGTACAAATAAGTATTTCATGGCTTATAGTGGAAATACTAAAAATTTGAAAGTAACCGCAAAAAATGGTTTAAAAAGCATTGATGTTAAATTGACGAAATTCCCGATTATTGGAAAAGATTCTTTGCAATTATTTGTGCCAAAAATAGAATCTGATTCCATAGAATTTTTAGTTGAGAATGACAATTATTCAAAATCATTTGTTTCGAAATATAAAGAATTAAAAGAAACGGACACATTAACACTTACTTCAAAACAAAATGGAACTATACGATTTGCAGAGAATTTTGCTCTAAAATCAACTACACCATTAACAAGCTTTGATAAATCAAAAATGAAGTTGATCAACAAAGATTCTGTTGCACTAGATTTTTCAACAAAATATCTAGAATTTGAACAAGAACTTGTTTTTGAGTTTAAAAAAGAAGAGAATGAAAAATATGCTTTAGCACTTTTACCTGGAGCAATAACTGATTTTTATGGAAAAACGAATGACACTTTAGTTCAAAGATTTGGCACAAGAACAAATGCAGATTATGGGAACTTAAGAGTTAATCTAAAGAATGTAAATCGTTTTCCGTTAATTTTAGAAATATTAGACGCTAAGGGAAAAGTTTTAGCTTCAACATCATCAACTAAAGAAACAACTCTTAATTTTAATTTAATCGACCCGATGCTTTACACAATTCGTGTTATTTATGATGATAATGCAAATGATGAATGGGATACAGGTAACTTTTTAGCAAAAAAACAAGCTGAACAAATCATATATTTTACAAAAGAAATTGATGTTCGAGCTAATTGGGATGTGGATCAGGATTTTGATTTGGAAAATTAATTACATTTTAATCTCAAACTCATCTTTATCGTTTAAGAAGTTTAATTTATGTCTTGTTTCGAGCATTTTGTTTTTATCTAATTCAATTAAGAAAATACCTAGATTTTCTTCTGCATCTAGAATTTGATTTCCTAATTCGTCTAACACTTGTGAATGGCCAATGTATTCGTGGTTGTTTTCATCGAAACCGATTCGATTAACACCAACAACGTAACATAAATTTTCTACTGCACGAGCTTTGAGCAAAATATCCCAAGCATTTGTTCTTGGTTTTGGCCAATTTGCAACATAAAGTAATAAGTCATAATTCTCAAGATTGCGAGAAAATGCAGGAAAACGCAAATCATAACAAACTTGAGGACAAATTTTCCAGCCTTTATATACTATAATTACTTTAGAAGTTCCTTTAGTGTATTTATTATGTTCCCCAGCTAGTGAAAATAAATGTCTTTTATCATAAAAATCAATTTTCCCGTCTGGGTGAATGAAAATAAAGCGATTATAATGGTTGTTATTTTCTGAAACAATCAAACTTCCACAAACTGCACAATCTTTCTTTAAAGCTAATGATTTCATCCAAAAAACAGTTTCTCCATCCATTGTTTCAGCAACATCTTCTGGATTCATAGTAAAACCAGTTGTAAACATTTCAGGAAGTACAAATAAATCAAATTCATCATCTTCACTCATAAAATATTCTTCTATAAATGTTCTGTTTAATTTAGGGTTTTCCCAAACTAAATTGGTTTGAAATAATGCTATTTTCATTTATTCTATTTGAATTGAATAATTCCATTTTTCGGAATCGTGATTGTTTACTATTGCTGGAATTAATATCATAGGAATACTTGTAATAACTAAAACACCTCCAATTACTACACCAAAACCACCAGTTCCTGCAACTAGAACGCCGCTTACGAGTATAGCTGAACCATAAATTATAAAAAAAGGGTTGGCAATCGTGCTAAAAAGTGATTTTTGTCTAACTTTTTTAATATCTTTTATTAAAATTAAATTTTCTTTAATCATTAAACTAGCACTGTCAATTACTGTAAATCGGCCATAAAAAGTTTTCCCCTCAACTGTTTGAATTTTGATTCGTTTATGCTCTTTTATTTGAATAGTCTGTTCAGTATTGGTTTTATTTAAATTTAAAACTTTCGCTTGAGAAAAGCAATTTATAGAAAACAAAAAGAAACAAAATATTAATACACTTCTCATAGTTATAAAGTTTTATAAAAATATAATCTTAACCCAAAATTTCTTCTGTTTTCAAAACATTTTTTCTTTATAAAAATACAAAAAAAACGCATCCAATTACGAATGCGTTTTTATATTTACTAAAGTCTTTTTTTTTTTAGAAACTAGATTTTAAATATTCTCTATTCATACGAGCAATGTTCTCTAAAGAAATTCCTTTTGGACATTCTACTTCACAAGCTCCAGTATTTGTACAATTTCCAAAACCTTCTTCATCCATCTGACGAACCATGTTTTGAACACGCTGTGTTGCTTCAACTTTACCTTGAGGTAATAAAGCATATTGTGAAACTTTTGCTCCAACAAATAACATTGCTGAACCGTTTTTACAACTTGCTACACAAGCTCCGCAACCAATACAAGCGGCTGCCATAAAAGCTTTATCTGCATCATCTTTTGGAATTGGAATCGAGTTGGCATCAATAGTATTTCCTGAAGTATTTACAGAAACGAATCCTCCTGCTTGTTGAATTCTATCGAAAGCACTTCTATCAACAACTAAATCTTTTACAACTGGAAAAGCTTTACTTCTCCATGGCTCAATAAAGATAGTATCACCATCATTGAATTTTCTCATATGTAATTGACAAGTAGTTGTTCCTGTTTCTGGACCGTGTGCTCTACCGTTGATGTAAAGCGAACACATTCCACAAATTCCTTCACGACAATCGTGATCGAATGCTACAGGTTCTTTTCTTTCGTTAATTAATTGTTCATTTAATTGGTCTAACATTTCCAAAAACGAACTAGCTGTTGAAACATTATCTAATTTATATGTTTCGATGTTACCTTTTGAATCAGCATTTTTTTGACGCCAGATTTTTAAAGTTATATTTATATTTTTAGCTGCACTCATAGTATTTTATTTATAATTTCTAGCGGCAATTTTAATGAACTCGTATTTTAATTCTTCTTTATGAAGTTCGGCTTTAGTAGTATCTTGACCTTTATACTCCCATGCACTTACAAAAGAGAATTTCTCATCATCTCGAAGTGTTTCTCCTTCAGCATCTTGATATTCGTTTCTAAAGTGACCTCCACAAGATTCATTTCTTTGTAATGCATCCATAGCCATTAATTGTCCTAGCTCTAAGAAATCAGCCACACGAAGTGCTTTTTCTAATTCAGGATTTAATTCAGCTGAAGTTCCAGGAACGTAAACATCTTTGTAAAATTCATCACGAATTTGTCCAATTTCTTCGATAGCTTCTTTTAGTCCTTGTTCGCTACGAGCCATACCCACTTTATTCCACATTACTAAACCTAGACGTTTATGAAAGTGGTCAACAGATTTTGTACCGTTATTATTTAAGAACTTATCAATTGTTGCTTTCACATTACTTTCTGCTTGAGCGAATTCTGGAGAATCTGTAGAGATTTTACCGGTTCTAATATCGTCTGCTAAATAATTTGAAACCGTATAAGGCAATACAAAATAACCATCAGCTAGACCTTGCATTAGAGCAGAAGCACCTAGTCTGTTTGCTCCATGGTCTGAGAAGTTAGCTTCACCAGCTACAAAACATCCAGGAATTGTAGATTGTAAGTTATAATCAACCCAAACACCACCCATTGTGTAATGCACAGCTGGATAAATCTTCATTGGGGTTTCGTATGGATTTTCGTCAGTAATTTTTTCATACATTGCGAATAAATTACCGTATTTTTCTTCAATCCATTGTTTACCTAACTTGATAGCTTCTTCTTCATTAGGATCATGATTTCCTTGTGCATAGGCAACTTCTTTACCTTTACTTTTAATTTCTGAAGAGAAATCTAAATAAACTCCTTCATTTGTATCATTTGCTTCAACTCCAAGCCCTTCATCACAAACTTCTTTTGCTGCACGTGAAGCAACATCTCTAGGAACAAGATTTCCAAATGCAGGATATCTTCTTTCTAAATAATAATCTCTATCTTCTTCTGCAATTTGTGTTGGCTTTAAACTTCCATTTCTAACTGCTTCGGCATCTTCTTTTTTCTTTGGAACCCAAATTCTACCAGAGTTACGTAATGACTCCGACATTAGGGTTAATTTTGCTTGATTTGTTCCATGAACTGGGATACAAGTTGGATGAATTTGTACAAAACATGGATTTGCAAAAGCAGCTCCTTGTTTGTGAACTTTCCATGATGCTGTAACATTACTTCCCATTGCATTAGTTGACAAGAAATACACATTTCCATATCCACCAGAAGCAATAACAACTGCATGAGCAGAATGTCTTTCTAATTCACCTGTAACTAAGTTACGAGCAATAATTCCACGAGCTTTTCCATCTACTTTTACTAAATCAAGCATTTCGTGTCTACTAAACATTTTAACATGTCCTAAACCGATTTGTCTTGATAAGGCAGAATAAGCTCCTAATAATAATTGCTGTCCTGTTTGACCTGCAGCGTAAAATGTACGTTGTACTTGCACACCACCAAACGAACGGTTATCCAACATTCCACCATATTCACGTGCAAAAGGAACACCTTGAGACACACATTGGTCAATGATGTTTCCAGAAACTTCAGCTAAACGATGAACGTTAGCTTCACGAGAACGATAATCTCCTCCTTTTATAGTATCATAAAATAAACGGTAAATAGAATCACCATCATTTTGATAATTTTTTGCTGCGTTAATTCCACCTTGTGCCGCAATTGAATGTGCACGACGAGGAGAATCTTGAAAACAAAATGCTTTAACATTATAACCCATTTCTCCTAGAGAAGCAGCAGCAGAAGCTCCAGCTAAACCAGTTCCAACAACAATAATATCAATTTTTGGTCTATTATTAGGAGCAACTAATTTTAAATGATCTTTATAATCGGTCCATTTGTCTGACAAAGGACCTTGTGGTATTTTAGAATCTAACTTCATAATATATTTGATGTTGATTATTTAGTAAAATGAATATACAAAGGAATAATAGCAAATAATAGAGGAACGACTACCGAAAATGCTCTTCCGAAAAATTTTATTCCTGCATTAAATTTTGGATTATTTAATCCTAATGATTGGAATGCACTTGAAAAACCATGCCATAAGTGAAAACCTAAGGCTAGCATAGCTAACACATAAAGAAATGTGAATATTAGACCATACTTTGCATCTCTAAAAAAGTCTAAAGTAATTTTATACAAATCTTTATAACCTTCAGCAAATTCAACTTTAATTGGCTTTGTAATAAAAATTTTATTTCCTTCAATTATCAAATTTTCTCCGTCTACTTGGTTTACTGGTAAAAATTTATCTTGCCCAGAACTAGTTGTGATGTAAAAATCTTGTTTCATTCCAGAAGCTTCATCAGTAACAGATAAGGTTTGCAAAGGCATATTTTTATCAAAATGCATTTTTGCCCAAAATGTAATCATGTGTGTTACAATAAAAATCAAAATAACAGTTCCTAAAACCGCCATATTTCTTGAAGCAAAACTACTATTCCCAGAAGGATTGTTTTTTGCATAAGCAATAGGTCTTGCTTTTTTGTTTTGAACTGCCAACATTATCCCATCAATTGCATGGAATATAATTGAAATGTAAGTTAAGTAAGACAATGCTTTTACAGCTGGATTTGTAGTCATAAACAAAGCGTATTGATTAAATGCTGATGCATTATCAGGAATCAATAATTGAAGATTCCCTGCCAAGTGACCTGATAAAAACAAGCATAAGAATAAACCCGTAAGAGCCATCCAGTATTTCTTTCCAATAGATGACTTTAAAAGTGCAGATTTTGCCATAATTTTATTTAATTGTGTAGGTTTATTTAAAATATCAAACAAAAATAAGATTAAAAAAAATTAACTACAACCTTTTCGGACTTATTTATACTCAATTTAAAATGAGTTTAACTAATGTTGAAGATTAAATTAGTTTTTATGCAATAGCGTGTTAATTACACCAAGTGCAAAGGCTTCACCTAAATTTGAAACTCCATAAGGATTAAATGAATCAATACGTTTGCTTGTTAATAAATTTAAGATAGGAGTAGAATTCCAATTTAAAAATTGATTACTTGAGTAAATTAAAATCATTTTATCCGCTCTTTCAAACTGATTTTCAGCTATATAATGATAATTTTCAAACAAGCCAATTGTTGGGTTATAAATCTGCAAGTCAACTGAATTAGCCTTAAAATCAAACTTCTTAAAATCAATTATTGGTTTTCGAAAAGTACTTATTTCATTAGAAAGTGACATGATATAAAGACTCTTATTTGGTTTTTGACCAAAGCAAGAAGTAGAAATAATAAAAAGCAACAAAAATTTTACAATTGATTTCATTCTGAATTATTTATTGTGACTAGGAATTAAACCTCTTAAACCCATGTCAACAATATTCTCTCCTGCAGAAGGTTCATATTTTCCATCAGCATTTACTTCTGTCCATTCGATACTATTATTTATTGAGAGCGAAAGAGTTATAACAACATCTTTTGTTTCATTTCCGTTTACAATCAAATTACTGGCAAATTTACCTGTAACCACGCATGAACCAGCAGGAATTGGAGATGAAGCTGCTAATGGGTTTGGAACAGTTGTTGCTCCAGCTGGCGCTTGACCTGAAGTAGCAAATGGAAAATCATTTAAAGCAAAAGCCCAATAACCTTGAGCGCGATTTCCGTTTATTGGAAATAAATTAGTACCAATACTATGGTTACTTATGTAAGTATTAAATCCAACAAAACTGGCAAAAGTTCCAGTGTAATCATTACCTACATTTCGGATAGAAACATCAAAATTTTGGTAAGACAAAGAGACTCTTACCCATTCATAACTACCTTGAGTAACTTGACTTAAAGGAATTGATAAAAACACTTCATCTTCTCCAACAATATTAGATTGGTTAAAATCAATGGCAGACGAACCACCAGTCATTGTTTCAGGTGCATGATACAATACGGTTCCTTGACCTAATTGCGTAAAAGCATTTGGCGCTAATTCAAAATAGTGTGCAGAAATAGAATTGAAAATTGGTGTTTGTGCAGCATTTCCAACTGGAATTATTGCAGGTTGACCAATATTATTTAATCGAACTTGATTTGCATCAAATTTGAATTTGATAATTAAATTAGGCTCGGTAGAAACATCATCTTTTTGGCATGAGAGAAAACTCAACGCTATTAAAAAACCGAAAAGAAATAGTTTTGCTCTCATAATACAAATATAGATTAAGACGAATCTAATAAGTTTTTGTTACATCCTCATCTATAACGAGAATAAAGTCAGCTTTATTGTAATATTCTTTTTCTAATTTTGAAATATCTTTTTGTTCAACCGTTGCAATGGTTATAATTTTAGTTTCAGCATTGTATTTCTTTAAGTACCAATTGATTCCTTCAAAATTATCTGAATGATAAGTTCCATTATAATGAATAAAAACGCTGTTTTCTTTTCTGTTTTTATTGATAAAATAAGCCATTGTTGCATCTTTAATAGCTTGGGCTTTTGGCATTTTATCTCCAGCGTGACCACCTTGCATTCCCATCATAGCTTGATAACCTGGTAAATTGATATCAAATTCAATTGGTAAAGGTGCAATCCAAGATTTTTCTTCAGTTGAAAGCGAATCTAGAGCCACTAAGTCTTTCTTAAAAACCAAACTAGCATATCTTCTTGGAACATTTGTAGCAATAAAATCGAATTTTTTCTCTTTGGCAAAATCTACTAAAGGCTTATAATCGGTTTTGTAATTATTCCATAATCGAGATAAAGTGTCTAAACCTTTTTGTGTGATTTCATTCTTTAAATATTGATTTATTTGCTTTTGATTATCGGCTTCCAACATTTCTGCTCCTAAAACTAAATCTGTTTTTTCGGCCAAATCTTTTGTAAGTTCAAGTTGCAACCAATGCGCGACTGAATTATTATGATATTCTCCAAAAAGCACAACATCACTTTTTAAAGAAGATGATTCCAACTTTTTATAAGTCGTTTTTTTACCATTTTTATCAAATAATTGATACGATTTCTTGTCTTGAGCCATTCCAAAAAAGGAAACGAATGCAATAAGTAGTACTATTAATTTCTTCATATTATTTTGATTCAAAGATTTCTAAAGTTGTTGATTCGTTTTCAACTGAAATTGTATACTTCCCAAGAGGCAAATATAACTTTTCATTTTTAGCTGGTTTGATTTCTATTTTTTTATCTTTTTTGCTGATTTTTTGAGCTGTTTTTGCATCAACTGATAAAGTATATTCAATTTTATTTAATCCTTTTTTAAGTTGAATTTTTTCTGAATGAACATTTACTTTGTCTTTGTTTGTTACGTTCAAAACAATCCATTTTTCTTGATTCGAATATATCCAAATTTCAGCTTTAGGTTCAAAAGCATCAGCCCAAGAACTCCATGAATTTCCCCAACGTCTTGACTTTTGGATTTTATCTACTGCAAACAAATGAAGATTTTTAGTTAGAACTTCATCAGTCAAAGCTTGAACTTTTTCTAAATTTACTTTATAAATCGAACGACCATGAGTTCCAACTATTAAATCTTTAGCTTTAGACTGAATTTTTAAATCATGAACTGCTACGTTTGGCATTTCAGCTGAAAAGTCTTGCCATGAAGTTCCTTTATCCATTGAAATAAATAAAGCATTATCTGTTCCAACATACAAAACATTCTCTTTTTCAGAATCTTCTATTATTACGTTTACTGCATTGGTTAAACCTTTTGAAATGTTTGTCCAAGTTGTTCCATAATCATCTGAAACATAAACATAACTTGTAAAATCGTCATTTCTGTAACCGTTTAATGTTGCATATACACGTTCTTTTTTATGTTGAGAAGCTATAATTCTTGAAACCCATAAATCATCAGTTTTTGAAGTGTTTTCTGGAATTTCAATTTTTGTCCATAAATTTCCTCCGTCTTTTGAAACATGCATTAATCCATCATCCGAACCAACATATAACAAACCAAACTGAAAAGGACTTTCTGAAATTGTTGTAATAGTTCCATAAGCTACATTCCCTTCTTTAGAACCTTTGGTTCCATCATCAGAAATTTTTTCCCAATCTTTTCCTTGATTCATTGAACGATGCAAGAAATTTGACCCAAAATAAACAATGTCTTGATTGTGTGATGACAATAAAACTGGTGTTTGCCAATTAAAACGCAGAGGCTTTTCGTCTTTTTTGGTTTTTGGTGTAATCGATTCTGATTTTTCTGTGCTTTTATCTATTCTGTAATAATTTCCAAACTGAAAACCAGTATAAACTATGTTAGAATTGCGGCTATCAACCTGAATTTGCATTCCATCACCTCCCATAATTCCTTGATATGGATATTTACCTTCTTGATGCCAAGAGACATCATGCGAATAATTATTTGGACCAAACCAAACCCCATTATCTTGCAAACCACCATAAACATTGTAGTTTTCTTCATTATCAACTTGCACAGCATAAAATTGTCCAACTGCTTGATTGTTACATTTTATCCAATGTGATCCGTTATCATATGAAATATTAACGCCACCATCATTTCCGTTTATGATATGATTTGGGTTTTTTGGATTAACCCAAGTTACGTGATGATCTGCATGAACATTTTCTTTACTTATCACTTCGAATGTTTTTCCACCATCTTTTGAGAATAACAATGGAACTGCTCCAATATAAATTCGGTTTTCATCAGTTGCATCTACACTAATATTTGCAAAATAATATCCGTAAGTGTAATAAAAGTCATCAATAAATTTTTGATTCATTTTTATCCAAGTCTTTCCACCATCTGTAGATTTATAAACCTCACAACCTATGACTTCTGTTTCAAAAAGAGCTTTATTGGCATCTTGTATAACTTTAAAAGCTTCCTTTGGTTGTAATTTTGAATTTTCAACAAAATCCTTAATATTTTCAGCTCTATATTTTTCTCTTAATCCAGCAGATTTAAGAGCATTATTCAATTCTTTGTTTGAAATGTTTGAAAAATCTTCACCAGGAGAACTCATCATAGTTGGCAAACTTCCTTTGCTTTTTTCAGTTGAAGGTTTGTTATTTTGATTATCAACAACAGCATAAATTACATTTTCATTAAAAAGTGCTAAACCAATTCTACCAACTCCTTCGTTATTTGGAAAACCGCTTAATTCAGTTGAAACTAAACTCCATGAATTTCCTGCATCTGTACTTTTATAAATCCCAGAACCGGCTCCGTTTCCTTTAAAATCCCATGCTTTTCTGCCTTTTTGCCAAGCAGCAGCATATTGAATATTAAAGTTCATTGGACTAACCACTACATCTATAATTCCTGTTTCATCATTTATGAAGAGTGTTTTTTTCCATGTTTTACCACCATCAAGTGTTTTGAAAACACCTCTTTCTTGGTTTCTTGAATATAAATGACCAACAACACCAACTGTAATTTCGTTTATATTTTTTGGATTTACACAAATTCTACTGATGTGATGGCTATCTGGCAAACCTATGTTTTCCCATGTTTTGCCTTTGTCAGAAGATTTTAAAATTCCGATTCCTGAATATGATGAACGAGAAGCGTTTACTTCTCCTGTTCCAACCCAAATGGTTCCAGATTTCCAATCTACAGTAACCGAACCACAATTTAAGGTTGGAGCTGAATCCATAACTGGAGAGAAACTTATTCCGTTATTATTGGTATACCATAATCCTCCTGAAGCATAAGCTGCGTAAAACTCTATTGGATTATCTGGATTTACCGCTAAATCTACAATTCTTCCACTCATGATAGTTGGACCTATACTTTGAAATTTTACTTCGTCAAATAAATTGGTTTGAGCAAAAGAAAAACTTTGAATAAATAGAAATAAGAGTGTTATTTTCTTCATTTTTTTTAAATTTAGCCTAAAAGTAAGTATTATTTTAAAGATAATTGAAATTTTTAATTGGTTTTAACAAGATTTGGATTTTATCTTTTTAAATTTGATGCTATAAAAACAATCAACATGAAATACCATCAAATTGACCGCGATTTATTTATAAAAAACCGTAAAAAGTTTACTTCACAAATGAAACCAAACGGAATTGCCGTTTTTAATTCAAACGACATTTATCCCGTTTCGGCTGATTCAACCTTACCATTTGCTCAACATAGAGATATATTTTATTTAAGTGGTGTGGATCAAGAAGAAAGTATCTTGGTGCTTTTTCCAGATGCTCCTTATGAAAATCAACGTGAAATTTTATTTTTAAAAGAGACCAATGATCATATTGCCGTTTGGGAAGGTGAGAAACTAACCAAAGAACGTGCTCATAAAGTTACTGGAATAAAAAATGTGATTTGGCTACAAGATTTTGACAAGACTTTAAAAGAGTTAATGACTTATGCTGATACGATGTACATTAACACGAATGAACATTATAGAGCATCAATTGAAACAGAAACTCGTGAGGCAAGATTTATTAAAAAATGGAAAGAGAATTACCCAGCTCATAAAGTGGAAAAATCGAATCCAATTATGCAACGCATTCGTTCTGTAAAAGAAAGTGAAGAATTAGATTTAATTCAACAAGCGTGTGATATTACTGAAAAAGGTTTTCGTAGAATTTTAAATTTTGTGAAACCAAACGTAATGGAATATGAAATTGAAGCTGAATTTGCGCATGAATTTTTAAGAAATCGTTCCAAAGGTTTTGCTTACACACCAATTATTGCCTCTGGAAACAATGCTAATGTTTTACACTATATTGAAAACAACCAACAATGCAATGCTGGTGATTTAATTTTACTTGATGTTGGTGCAGAATATGCAAATTATTCAAGTGATATGAGTAGAACGATTCCAGTTTCTGGAAAATATACTGAAAGACAAGCACAAGTTTACAACGCTGTTTTACGTGTTAAAAATGACGCAACAAAACTATTAGTTCCTGGAGCTTTATGGAAAGAATATCATGTTGAAGTTGGAAAATTAATGACTTCTGAATTATTAGGTTTAGGTTTATTAGACAAAGCTGATGTTCAAAATGAAAACAAAGATTGGCCAGCCTATAAAAAATATTTCATGCACGGAACAAGTCACCATATGGGATTAGACACACACGATTATGGTTTATTATACGAACCAATGCAAGCGAATATGGTTTTCACAGTGGAACCTGGAATTTACATTCCGAAGGAAGGTTTTGGAATTCGTTTAGAAGATGATGTTGTGATTCAAAGTAGTGGTGAACCATTTAATTTGATGAGAAACATTCCTATTGAGGTTGATGAGATTGAGTCGATTATGAATAGCTAGTGTTCAGATTATAGATTTTAGATAGAACGGTTTACGAAAGTGAGCCGTTTTTTTTATTTTCAATTTTGTTAAGATGAACTTGATTCGGTTTCTTTTTTTTTTCGGAACACAGATTTGAGAAATTTAAGAAATAAAAACAATTTGCGAATTTGAGGTTAAAAGTTTAAAAAAAGAAGATTTTAAAAAACCTTGCGAAAAAAAATTTACATCTTTGCGGTTAAAAATTCTACTTTTGCAGTAAACAAATTCTCCCTTGAAACAAACACTCTTTAAAAATACAAAAATTGCTTATTCTGAAACTGGAAAAGGCAGCACTGTAGTTTTATTGCACGGCTTTTTAGAAAACTCAACGATGTGGAATTCGCATATTGAGGTTTTAGCTAAACGCAATCGTGTGGTTTGTATTGATTTGTTAGGTCATGGTCAAACGGATTGTTTGGGTTATATCCATTCTATGGAAGATCAAGCTGATGTGGTTCATCATGTGTTGCATGAATTGAAAATTAGAAAAGTAGTTATAATTGGTCATTCTATGGGTGGTTATGTGGCATTGGCTTTTGCCGAGTTATATCCCGAAATGATGAAAGGTTTGGTATTAATAAATTCTACAGCAAGAGCTGATTCTCAAGAACGAAAAACAAATCGTGATAGAGCTATAAAAGCTGTGAAACAAAATTATGAAGCTTTTATAAGAATGTCCATTGCCAATTTATTTAGTGAAGAGAATAGAGAGCGATTAACTGAGGAAATTGAATTAGTAAGAAATCAAGCTTTAAAAACTCCATTACAAGGAATTGTAGCTGCTTTAGAAGGCATGAAAGTTAGAAATGACAGAGAAGTTATTTTACATTTTGCCACATATCCTATTCTTTTAATTTTAGGCAAACAAGATCCTGTTTTGAATTACGAAGAAAACAGAACTCAAATAGAAACCACAAAAATTGCATTAATCACTTTTAATGCTGGACACATGAGTCACATTGAAAATCGTGAAGAATTGAGTGATGTTTTAGTTTCTTTTTTGAAGAAGGTTTAACCCTCATACTGCTTAACTTCAACAATGTTTGAAGGTAAACTGAATTCGTTTTCGGTTAATGCCAATAAAACATTTTTCATTACTTGTGTTCGAATCGCTAAATGATAACTTTTTGAAGAGCTTT
>JBLHNH010000037.1:0-20116 GCA_047622645.1 Flavobacterium sp. | reverse complement strand
CTAACCGACAACGCGCTTTACATTCAAGTTCCGAGTAAATTCTTCTACGAATGGTTAGAAGAACATTATGTTAAATTATTAAAAGTAGCTCTTACAAAAGAACTTGGTCCTACGGCAAAGTTACTCTATAAAATTAAAATGGAAAACACTTACGGTAATAATGTTCCTTACACAGAACAACTACCTAGTTCTCAACGTTCAAGTGTTAAACCACAAGAAGTTGATTTTCCTATTGTTAATAAAAATGCTGAACTAAGAAATCCTTTCGTGATTCCTGGTATCAGAAATTTAAAGATTGAATCTCAATTAAATCCAAATTATAGTTTTGATAATTTCCTTGAAGGTGACTCAAACAGATTAGCACGAAGTGCTGGTATGGCTGTAGCTAATAAACCTGGAGGAACTTCATTTAATCCACTTTTAATTTTTGGTGGTGTTGGATTAGGTAAAACACATTTAGCTCACGCTATTGGTGTAGAAATCAAAGATAAGTATCCTGAAAAAACAGTTTTATACATTTCAGCTGAAATATTCACACAACAATACATAGATTCCGTTAAGAAAAACACAAGAAATGATTTTATTCACTTCTATCAATTAATTGATGTATTAATGATTGATGATGTTCAATTCTTATCCGGAAAATCAGGGACGCAAGATGTATTCTTCCACATTTTCAACCATTTGCATCAAAATGGAAAACAGGTAATCCTTACTTCTGACAAGGCACCAATTGATATGCAAGATATTGAACAACGTTTATTATCTCGTTTCAAATGGGGACTTTCTGCAGAACTACACCAACCAGATTATGAAACTAGAGTTTCTATCTTAAAGAACATCTTGTATAGAGATGGCGTAGATATGCCTGATGAAATTATTGAATATGTTGCCAAAAATATTAAATCAAATGTTAGAGAGCTAGAAGGAGCAATCATTTCGTTAATTGCACAATCTTCTTTTAACAAAAAAGAAATTACTGTTGAACTTGCTAAACAAATTGTAGAGAAATTTGTTAAAAATGTAAAACGAGAAATTTCTATCGACTACATTCAAAAAGTTGTATCAGAATATTTCCAATTGGATTTAGATATTTTACAATCAAAAACTAGAAAAAGACACGTGGTTCAAGCTCGTCAACTAGCTATGTTTTTTGCTAAAAAATACACAAAGAATTCACTAGCAAATATTGGCTCACAAATTGGAGATAGAGATCACGCTACCGTTCTACATGCATGTAAAACAGTTGACAACTTAGTTTCTACTGACAAGCAATTCAAGAAATTCGCAGACGACATCAACAAGAAATTATCATTATAAAATGACAATTAAAATTGTAATGGTTTGCCTTGGAAATATTTGTCGTTCGCCATTAGCAGAAGGAATCTTACAATCAAAAGTTAATGATACTGTTTTTGTAGATAGCGCTGGAACAGCTAATTATCATATTGGTGAACTACCTGATAAAAGATCAATTGCTGTAGCAAATAAGCATGGAATTGACATCACAAATCAGCGTTGCAAACACTTTACATCAAAACATTTTGAAGAATTTGATTCTATTTATGTTATGGATAAATCCAATTATGAAAATGTAATTAAATTGGCTTCTTCAGAAAAAGACAAACAAAAAGTCAAGCTAATTTTAAACGAATCAAGCCCAGGTAATGATTTAGAAGTTCCTGATCCTTATTATGGTGGTGAAGATGGTTTTGAAAACGTATATCAAATGTTAGACGAAGCTTGTGATGTTATTGCAAAAAACTTGAAAACTGCTTCAAAATAGATTTTATTTGACTTACAAATCACTTACTTTTGTAAGGAATCAATATTTTTAATATGAAACCTATTCAACTTTTAGGAAAACTTTATTTAATTCCTTGTACATTATCAAATCCTGGTGAAACTTCTGTTGTACCAGAGGATGTTTTACCACAAAGTATTAAAAGAACAATAGATTTTATAGACTACTATATTGTTGAAAACGAAAAAACAGCTAGACGTTTTATTAAAAGCATTCATCCAGAGAAGGAACAATCTTCTTTAAATATTTCATTACTAAACAAACACACTGATGTTTCAGATTACAACGAAATGATTAAACCTTTGTTAGATGGAAACAATATTGGTTTACTAAGTGAATCTGGATGCCCAGGAGTAGCTGATCCTGGTGCTGTTATTGTAAAATTAGCACATGAAAAGGGAATTCAGGTTATCCCTTTAGTTGGACCAAGTTCAATTTTATTAGCTGTTATGGCAAGTGGCATGAACGGACAAAGTTTTGCTTTCAATGGTTATTTACCAATAGATAAAAATGAAAAAAAAGTGGCTATAAAGAGTTTAGAACGGTTATCGTTTGAAAAAAACCAATCGCAATTATTTATAGAAACTCCTTACAGAAACAATAAAATTTTTGAAGATATTTTACAAGCTTTACAACCAAACACTCATTTATGTGTAGCTTGTGACATTACTTTGCCAACTGAGTTTATCAAAACTAAAACAGTAAAAGAATGGCAAAAAAATAAGGTCGATTTACATAACCGACCTTGTATATTTATTATCCATAAAATGAATTAATTATTCATTTTTACTTTAGCGTTTTTATCTGCTTTAATAAGTGAAATGTCATAAGATGCAAATTTCTTGATATAACTCCTTAAAGAAGTTCCAAAACCATCTTTAAAGCCATTACTACCGTTACTCCTAAGGTATTTTTTAACTGAACCAGCACCACTTAAATGAGCAGCAGCAATAATTCCTGATTCAGTAATTTCTACGCCATTGATTACTCTTCCACCGTAAGTTTCAATTTCATCACGTAAAATCCATTTGTTTTGGGCTATCAAAGCCTTAAAAGCTTTATCTTGTATGGATACATTGTTTAAAAATTGTTGGCAATCATAAACTCCAACAGCTCTTAAAGTACTTTTACCAAATTGGTATTTTCCCATATAACCATAAGGGTTAACTAAAGTACTTTTTCCTCTAGATTCTTTGTAAGCTATTGCTTGTCTGAATCCAATATACGTTTTTCCTACGTAAGGAATTTTAGTCAGAAATTCGAATTCTTCTGTTTCATCTTCTGTAGGAACATAGTAACTAATTACCTCATCTTCCTCTAAATGAAACCCTTCAACTTTATCAATTTTAAAACTACTAAAGCCAACTATTGCCAAAGTAAGTGAACTTAATAAACTTGTAAAAAATATAAATTTTTTCATTTTTTTTTCTTTAAACAGAAATGTAAAACACTTCCATAAATTGAGCGTGCAAATATACAAAAAATATTATACAATTGATTTACAGTGTGTTAAATTTTTCTAAAAGAAGATTCCGTAGGCTCTAAAGTCCTTATTTGAATTGAGTTGCAGTGTTGGAGCAGGTATTTTTATAGTGTTAAAAACAGATAAAACTGTCTTTAAAAAACGTGAATTTGATTTGATTTTCGTCAAGTCAACGTCAAAACTTAGATAAAACTGACGGTATTCGTTCTGAATATATCCATTTGCAAAAGCAGCATCTTGTGTTCCAAACAACATTCCAGAACCACCGTATCCTAAAGCTAGATTTAGCCATTTGGGCACAAATTCTAATTTTGTAAAGGAATGAATATTGAAAGACAACCAATAATTTTGACCGTTATAATCTTTTAACACTTGTTCTAATGAAGTTTCTCCTAAAGTATTTGGCCTTACCGATGGAAAATTTGTTTTGTGATAAGAGAATTTTGGTGTAATGCGTTGTTCGTTCCATAGTAATTCTTGCGAAACGTATAGAGCCGTTCCAGAAACGTTTGCAATAATATCACCTGAGGAAGCACCCCATTCGGATGAATAACCGTCAAAAACTTCTACAACAGTTAGAAAGCCTAGACCGATTGTTGAACCATAAATTAACTGCTCTTTTTTTGAAGCACCAGACCATTGTAGAGCTTCTGCTCCTATTCTACCCAAATGATAAGAAGAATATATGTGTCCCAATTTATCCATTTGAAGCCATTCTTCATTATCATTGATAAAATGAAATTTTGATTTATCGTAATCTTTGTACCAAAGTTGGTTTAGACCTATAAGTGTTGCTCCTAAAACTGCTCCTTCTACAATGTATACAGCAGTTTTTCTGTCTAAATTTAAAGAGTCTGAAGGTTTTAAAAACTGATTTATTTTTGATTGGGAAAAACAGTTTACACTAACAAATACAAAAAAAAATAACTTAACTAGCCCTGATGGGAATGACATCCTTTTTTTTCTCGTCCTTGAACGAGACAAAAAAGATAGAGTGGACAGCGGGAAAATGGATTGTAAGTTATCTTTAGCCATTTGCTTCTAACGATTAATTCCTAATTTATTAACCCATTCTGCATATTTTCTAGCATTAACTTGATGTGCAGCATAATTAGAAGCAAAATCGTGATAACCCATTCGATCAACACTTGCACAAAAATAGATATAATCGTGTGTTTCTGCATTTAGAACCGCATCAATGGCTGAAATATCTGGCATTGCAATTGGCCCAGGAGGCAAACCTAAGTTGATATATGTATTATAAGGAGAAATTGTTCCTTGTGTATCTTTACTGTAAACGCGTTTAATGACTTGATCAAAATTTCCAGAAGCCTTCTTCATGGCAAAAATAACAGTTGGATCAGCTTGCAAGGGCATATTTAGTGCTAAACGATTTAGATAAACTCCAGCTATTCTTGGTCTTTCGTCAACTTTTGCAGTTTCTTTATGAACTATTGAAGCTAACACTGAAACTTGAATTGGTGTTAAATTTTTATCTAATGCTTTTGCTGTTCTTTCTTCGTTCCAAAATTTCTTATATTCAGAAGCCATTTTATCTGCTATTTTATCTGCAGAAGTAGACCAATAAAACTCATAAGTATTTGGAATAAACATAGCTAAAATAGTATCATCATTAAAACCGTTTGCTTTCATAAAATCAGGATTTGTAAATGCTTCGATTAATGAAGTACTATCTGATTCCATTTGAGTTGCTAGACGCTGAGCTAACTTTCCTAATGTTTCTTGGTTGTTAAAAGCTAATTTTACAGGAATATTACTTTTCATTGCTCTTACAATATCAAAACTTGTCATGTCTTTTTTAAGCAAAAATTTTCCTTCTTTAACATTTGAAGTATAACTTCTTTTTTGAGCCACAAAATCAAACTTGTCCATGTCTTTTACAAAAGGACTAATAATTTCTTTAACTTGTTGGTATGTTGAATTTGAAGGAACATACACAAAAACTTCTTTTTGATTAAAAGTAGTGTTTGGAGTAAATGCCTTATTGTATACATAAAAAGTAACGATTCCAGCAATAACAATTCCTACAACTGCAATTATTGCGACTATTTTTTTTAAGTTCAAAGTGTAATTATTTTGTATTAATTAATTGGTACAAAGCTTCATCTTCATATAGATTATTGACTTTATTCCATTGTTTTTTTATTCCTATTAATTCGAAGTCAAATTTAGCAAAAAGAGCTATACTGATTTCATTTTCATTACCAATATTTGCATAAAGTTGGTGTAATTGTAAATGTGTAAAACTATAATTGATTAAAAGTTGTAGCGCCTGAGATCCAATTCCGTTTAGCCTATTGGTTGTATGGTGAATTATTATTCCAATACCAGCTCTTTTATTTGTTGGGTCAAAATCAAATAAATCTATTAACCCTATAGCTTCATCGGAATCATTTAGACAGATAGCTAAACGCAATTGTTTAGCTTCATAAATATCTTGATGCGCATTTTCTAAATATTGTTTTATTATAAACTTACTATAGGGCGTTTGTGTATTGCTTACTTTCCAAATTGATTCATCATTCTCTATAGTATAGATGAATGCTAAATCTTCTGGCTCAAGTGCCCGTAAATAAACGCTATTTCCTTTTAGTGTTATCAAAATATTATTCGTCTTTTTTCTTCATTAATATAGCTATTGCTACTCCAACTACTATCATTATTAAAACCAAGAATATTACAAAAATTGCCTTCATAACTTTTAACTATTTATTGTTCCTTCAAAAACAAATGTTGCAGGTCCAATTAAAAACACATTTGTGAATTTATTGTTCTCAACATCAAATTTAACTTTTAATTCTCCGCCTTCAACATTTAGGCTAATTTCTTTGCTTAAAGTTTTTCCTATTTTATACATGGCTATTGCTACAGCAGTTACGCCAGTTCCACAAGATAAAGTTTCATCTTCAACACCACGTTCATATGTTCTTACTGAAAAATTATCTTTTTCTAATTGCTTAACAAAGTTAACATTACTTCCTACATTTCCATATAAATCAGAATATCTAATTTTTGCACCTTCGTTTTTTACATCAAATTGTTTTAAATCTTCGACTATTACCACATGATGTGGCGAACCAGTATTTAAAAAAGTATACTTATTTTCGGTTTTTATTTCGTCAACATCTGTCATTTGAAGAGAGACTATTCCATCTTTATCAATTGTTGCATAATGAAAACCGTCAGCAGCTTCGAAAGTTGCTTCGTTTGAAATCACATTCATTTGCTTGGCAAAAGCTACTAAACATCTACCACCGTTTCCACACATTGAACTTTCATTTCCGTCTGAATTATAATAAACCATTTTAAAATCTAAGTCAACATGATTCTCTAACAGAATTAATCCATCAGCACCAATTCCAAATTTTCTGTCGCATAAATTAGCAACAAGTTTGGTATCATTTTTGGGAAATGTATGTTGTCGGTTATCAATCATGACAAAATCGTTTCCTGTTCCTTGATATTTGTAAAAATTTATTTTCATATAAGCAAAATTAGTTTTTTTTAGTAGTCATATGTGGAATTGCCTTTTATTATTTGGTATTTGCTAAAGCCAAATCAATAACCGCATTAGTTTGATAAAAAAACTTGTTAATACAAAAGTACAAATATTAATAAGATGTTAAACATTGTTAATCGAGCGTTAAACCAATTTTATGTGAAGTTATATATTACTAATTTTGAAGTATTAATTTTTAAATCAAAAAGAATGAAAAAATTCGGAAGTTTATTATTGCTATCCCTTATGAGTGGCGCTATTACATTGGGAGCTTATAAATTATTTTTTGATTCGTCAAAAACTAATGGTATAACTATAGCAGCGCCAAATTATGCGAAAAATGTTAGTTTAGGCACACAAAACATGGATTTTACTGCAGCAGCAGAAAGCACGGTTCATAGTGTTGTTCATGTTAAAAACATGACTACACAAAGAGTTTATAGTGATCCTTTTGCCTATATGTTTGGAAATGGTAGAGGACAAACACAAGAACAATATCAAGTTGGAACTGGTTCTGGCGTTATTATTAGTGAAGATGGTTTTATCATTACAAATAATCACGTGATTCAAAACGCAAGTGAATTAGAAGTTAGGTTAAATAACAACAAGACATACAAAGCTAAATTAGTTGGTACTGATTCAAAAATGGATATTGCTTTGTTAAAAATAGAATCTGATGAAAAATTACCCTTTGCTGTTTTTGGAGATTCAGAGGAAATTAAAGTTGGTGAATGGGTTTTAGCAGTTGGAAATCCATACAACTTAACTTCAACAGTTACAGCAGGAATTGTTTCAGCAAAAGCAAGAAACCTATCTAATGACGGCATACAGTCTTTTATTCAGACTGACGCAGCTGTAAACCCCGGAAATAGTGGTGGTGCATTAGTAAACACTAGAGGAGAGTTAATAGGAATAAATACTATGATTTCTTCTCCAACAGGAAGTTATGCAGGCTATTCTTTTGCAGTTCCTTCAAACTTGGCACGAAAAATTGTAGAAGATTTAATGCAATTTGGGAATGTACAAAGAGGTGTTTTAGGCATTGAAGGCGGAGAATTAAATTCAAAATTCGCAGAAGAATTAGGCATTAAACAAACACAAGGGTTTTATGTAAATAAAGTTACTAAAAATTCTGGTGCAGAAAAAGCAGGTTTATCTAAAGGTGATATTATTGTGCAGTTAGATACTAAAAAAATTAATAGTTTTTCAGAATTAACAGCTTATGTAAACACAAAAAGGCCTAATGATGTAATTGAAGTAAATGTAATGCGTGATGGAAAACAAAAAACACTTGCAGTTAAATTAACAAAAAAAGAAATGCTTAATTACGAATTTAACGGAATTGAGTTTGAAGATATTGACGCAACTGATAAAAAACAATTTAGAATAAGTGAAGGAATTAAAATTAAAAAAATAAATAATCCAGAATATACAGAATATAGTGAAATACTTGATGGCGCAATAATTTTAAGCATTGATGGTCAAAAAATAAAAGATATGGAAACAGCTTCTAGTTATTTAGCTAAAAAAGAAAACCAAAAAGCTCGTTATCAAATAATCAGTAAAAATGGACAGATTTATAGCATAATAATGTAATTTGTTTATTCTTAAGTTTTAAAAACCAGTTCATTTAAAAAGAGCTGGTTTTTTTATTAAAAAAAAACAAAGAAAAAGCTTTACGAAAACGTTTGAAATATATACTTTTGCACAGAATTTTAAACCCACAACTTTTATCATTTATTTATGAGTAATAACAATTTATACGAAAAAGAAGTTTCTTTTCAGGCTGACAGAAGAAAAGCTGGTGTAGAATTCATTAAAATCATTAGTGATTTATGGTATGATAAGTCTATCGAATTAGTTTTATTTAGAAATCAATTAATTGATAGGAACGTAAGTGCCATCATTAATTTACATGAATATGCTGGTGCATTTGTTCAAAAACCAATTAACATTTTTGATTCAGTTGAAATTGCTGAAGCTATAAATAGTTTAAATTTACCACCTTCAAAAATTGACATTGGTAAATTAACGTATGAATATCATTTAGAAGATGATAAATATAACGATGCAAAAGCCTTTGTAATTGACAAGTTAAAAGACGCAAAAGCTACTACACAAATAAAGCCAAAAGATGTAGTTCTTTATGGATTTGGTAGAATTGGTCGTTTATTAGCTCGTGAAATGATGAGCAAAATAGGAAAAGGTCAACAATTACGTTTGCGTGCTATTGTAACAAGAGACAAGAGTGATGCCACTTTATTAGAAAAAAGAGCTTCTTTATTAAGATATGATTCAGTTCATGGTGATTTTGAAGGTTCGGTTGAAGCAGATGTTGAAAACAATGCTTTAATAATTAACGGAACAACGGTGCACATAATTTCTGCAAAGGGTCCGGAAGAAATTGACTACACGAAATATGGAATTGATGATGCTTTAGTGATTGACAATACTGGTGCTTTTACAACCGAAGAAGCATTAAAAAGACACATGACTTCTAAAGGAGTTAGTAAAGTATTATTAACTGCTCCAGGAAAAGGTATTCCAAACATTGTTTATGGTGTAAATCATGAAGAATATAATCCTGATACAGTTGATATTTTCTCAGCTGCTTCTTGTACAACAAATGCAATTACTCCAATTTTAAAAGCTGTTGAAGACACTTTAGGTGTTGTAAAAGGGCATTTAGAAACTATTCATGCTTACACAAACGACCAAAATTTGGTTGATAATATGCATAATAAATATAGACGTGGAAGAGCTGCAGCTTTAAACATGGTAATTACAGAAACTGGTGCCGGTGCTGCTGTTGCAAAAGCATTACCTAATTTAGCTGGAAAACTAACGTCAAATGCTATTCGTGTTCCTGTTCCAAATGGTTCATTAGTTGTATTAAATTTAGAAGTTGGAAAAGAAACTTCAATAGAAGAGGTAAACAACATCATGAAAAAATATGCGCTTGAAGGCAAATTAGTAGAGCAAATTAAATACTCATTAAACAACGAATTGGTATCATCTGATATTGTTGGAACTTCTGCTCCATCTATCTTTGACAGTAATGCTACAATTGTTTCTGGAGACGGAAAAAATATAGTTTTATACGTTTGGTATGATAACGAATATGGCTATAGCCACCAAGTAATTCGATTGGCTAAATATGTTTCAAAAGTAAGACGTTATACTTATTATTAGTAGTTAATTTTAATTCGAAACCAAAAAATCCGTTCTATAATTAGAACGGATTTTTTTATTGTTTTAACAAATCATCAATTGTTTTTCTTACTGTTTCGGAATTCCAATCTGCAACTCCTTCTTGATTCATTACAATTCTTCCTGTTTTACTTATTAAGTAAGACTTAACTAATTTTCCAAAAACCAAAGGTCTTAAAGGAGTTGATCCCATATAATAATTTGGAAACAATAAATTATTATCCTTGATATATTTTCTAATATTTGGCTGAGTGTCATCCGTTATAAAATAAAACTCAATTTTTAATTTATAGTCATCGTATAGTTTTTGCATAATCTTTATATCTGCAGAAACATCTTTATCTGTTGTGTTCCAATAATGAATAAACACAACTTTATTTTGATTGGCATATAAATTAATTGTTCTACCTGTAGATTCAATTAATCTCAAATCGTAAGAAGAGAGAACTTCTTGTTTTTCAAATGGAATTAAATTTGGTTCAGGATAATTAGAGTCAGAATCTGAACAACTAAATAACCCAAAACAAATTAACAAAACAACTAAACACTTTTTCATTATAATTTTTATTTCAAAAATAACAAAAAAAACAGACTAGAATGAAAATTTTAATCTTTTTAATTTGCCAATTTTTTAAGTTTCTTTAATGTGATTTCTTTTCTGTCAAAGTCCAAATAATCTTCCTCTTTTAATTCGTTTAGCAAAATATTTAGCGTTGGTCTTGATGTTCCTATTAATGTTGCCATTTCTTTTTGAGTATAAGGCTGTCTAATAATTGTATCACCTGTAACAATATTTTCATAACCAAAATCTTCACCTAACTCTTTTATAAATTCTTTAAGTCTGGTTTTAGTATCTTTAAATAAAAGCAATTGAAGTCTTCGTTCTAACTTCTTAAACCTAAACCCAATAAATTTATATATTTTGATGCTGAATTCTTTATTTTCTCTAAGTAAGTCTATCATCATCTCAGTTGTGATAGGACAAATTGAAGTTTCAGCATCGATAACTTGAGCGAATTCGTTTCTTTTTTCTTCTCCCAAAATTGCTTTTTCTCCAAATATTTCTCCTTTTGACAATATTGCAGTTATTATTTCTTCACCTTCATCAGTAACATATCCAATTTTTACTTTTCCGGTCGTTATCAAATAAATTTTATCCGCACTATCCTCTTCAAAATAAACAAAATCATTTTTTTTATAATGATCAAACTCATGAGAATCTTTGTAATCCTTAAATTGATGTGGACAAAGTATTGTAAATAAATTTACATCATCTAAAAACCAAATTGTTTTCATAAACAGTTTTTTATTGTTTTTAAAAGGTCATATGTACAACCATGTTTAATATCATTCTTAATATTTTCGTTTTGCATATCATGGTTATGTCATAGTAATTTTCCTTATCAATCAAAGTTAAGAAATTAAAGAACATAAAAAAACTCCCTAACTTTTATTTAAGAAAGGGAGTTTTTAAAGTACTTGAATTATTTAGACTAAACTAAACCAGCTGCAATTAAATTTAATGCAGAACCAGCTTTGAACCATTCAATTTGACCTTCATTATATGTATGATTTGCCTTTATTGTGTCTTTCGAACCATCTGCATGAATAAATTCTAAGGTTAATGGTTTGCCTGGAGCAAATGCAGTAAGATCTAAGAAGTTAATAGTATCATCTTCTTGAATTAAATCATAGTCTGATTCATTTTCAAACGTTAAACCTAACATACCTTGTTTTTTAAGATTAGTTTCGTGAATACGTGCAAATGATTTTACTAAAACAGCTTCAACACCTAAAAATCTTGGCTCCATTGCAGCGTGTTCTCTTGAAGAACCTTCACCATAATTATGATCTCCGACTACTATTGAAGGAACACCAGCCGCTTTATATGCTCTTGCTGTTGCAGGAACAGTACCAAAACCACCAGTTAATTGATTTTTAACTTTATTTGTTGCTTGACCAAAGGCATTTACTGCACCAATCAACATATTATTTGAAATATTATCTAAATGCCCACGGAAACGCAACCATGGTCCAGCCATAGATATGTGATCCGTAGTACATTTACCAAATGCTTTTATTAATAATTTTGCCCCTGTAATATTTTTTCCATCCCAAGGTTGAAACGGCTCTAATAACTGCAATCTTTCTGAAGTTGGTGAAACAACTACTTGTACTCCGCTTCCATCTTCTGCTGGCGCTTGAAAACCTGCATCTTCAACATCAAAACCTTTTTCAGGTAGTTCATCACCATAAGGAGTTTTTAGCATTACTTCTTCACCTTTATCATTGATTAAAGGATCTGTTAAAGGATTAAAGTCTAATCTTCCTGAAAGTGCTAAAGCAGCAACCATTTCTGGTGAAGTTACAAAAGCATGTGTATTTGGGTTTCCATCGGCACGTTTAGAGAAGTTTCTATTGAATGAATGTACAATAGTATTTTTTTCTTCTTTGTTTGCTCCTTCTCTATCCCATTGACCAATACATGGTCCACAGGCGTTTGTAAAAACTTTAGTTCCTAGTTTTTCGAAAGTTGCGATAATTCCGTCTCTTTCAATTGTAAATCTAATTTGTTCTGAACCTGGATTGATTCCGAATTCAGCTTTTGGAGAGATTCCGTTATCAATTGCTTGTTGAACAATTGAAGCCGCTCTTGACATATCTTCGTAAGAAGAGTTTGTACAAGAACCAATTAATCCCCATTCTATTTTTATTGGCCACCCATTTGCTTTAGCTTCTTCTTTCATTTTAGAAACTGGAGTTCCTCTATCTGGAGTAAATGGTCCATTGATATAAGGTTCAAGTTCAGAAAGATTAATTTCGATAACTTGATCAAAATACGTTTCAGGATTTGCATAAACTTCAGCATCAGCCGTTAAATAATCTGCTACTGTATCAGCTGCAGCAACAACATCTTTACGACCTGTTGCATTTAAATATCTTCTCATTGAATCATCGTATCCAAAAGTTGAAGTTGTTGCTCCAATTTCTGCACCCATGTTACAAATTGTTCCTTTACCAGTACATGACATTGAAGTTGCTCCTTCACCAAAATACTCTACAATAGCACCTGTTCCACCTTTTACAGTAAGAATATCAGCCACTCTTAAGATAACATCTTTTGGTGATGTCCAACCTGATAATTTACCCGTTAATTTTACACCAATTAATTTAGGAAACTTTAATTCCCATGACATACCAGACATTACATCTACTGCATCTGCACCACCAACACCAATTGCTAACATTCCTAATCCACCTGCATTAACAGTATGTGAATCTGTACCAATCATCATTCCACCTGGAAATGCATAATTTTCTAATACAATTTGGTGAATAATTCCAGATCCTGGTTTCCAAAAACCAATTCCGTATTTATCCGAAACTGATGATAAAAAGTCAAAAACTTCTTTTGATTGATCATTCGCTAATGCTAAATCTTTTTTAGCACCGTCTTTTGCTAGAATTAAGTGATCACAGTGAACAGTTGTTGGAACTGCTACTGTTTTTTTGTTTGCATGCATAAATTGCAACAATGCCATTTGAGCAGTTGCATCTTGACAAGCTACTCTATCTGGAGCAAAGTCAACATAGTCTTTTCCTCTTGAAAAAGCTTGTGTTGGATTACCTTCCCATAAATGTGAGTATAAAATCTTTTCTGATAATGTAAGTGGATGACCAACTATATCGCGAGCTTTATCAACTCTTTCTGCCATAGTTGCATATACTTGTTTAATCATTTCTATATCAAATGCCATAGTATAAATAAGTTATATTAGTTTGTTATTTTTAAGTAAACAAATTTAGGAAATCTTAACGAGATTTGAAAATTTTTAATAAAATCTTAATTTAGAAGAGTTATTAATCACAAAGTAAGTGATTTATTGAAAATAATTCAAAAAATGAATACTAAAATTCGAATTCAATAATATTAAGCTTAAAAAACATTAATTCAATAAAACTAAGAGCCAATTTCGTAAAGCTTGCTATATTAAAATTTTAAAAATTTAATTGCATCATGAATTTGTTCTGGTACAAATTCTCCAAAATAGCTAAAGAAATTTCCGTTTTCGTCAATAACAACAAAACTATTGCATGGGTAATGGTGTTTGAAAAATGTTTTCTCAATAATATTATTTGGATCTTGTTTCCAAGTAATGATATTATTATATTTTTCTAAACCTTCATTTTTTTGGTATAAATAAATAGGCTTAGTATTTGTTAATGCATACACTCCTTGTTCTAAATTGGCAAATTTATTCTTAATCCAATTTTCATCTGAAGAACCGCTACTATTACAGGCATCCTTTCCTGGATAGTACACAATAATAACAAACTCATTTACATTAATTTTTAGGTCTAAGTTCTTTTTTAATAAGTCGACAATCTCAAATCTATTGTCTATTTTACCTTTTTGTTCCCTAAAAATTATTTTTCTATGATTAATAGAATCTCCTTGAATTTCAAAATAAGTTCTAGTTTTTTTTAAACTATTAAAATTATTTTTAGTAATCTGACTAGTATCATCAAAGTAAATAGTAGTGCCTTTTTTAGTACTACAAGATTGAAAAAAAAAGAATACCCAAAAAAATATTACATATTTCATCATTTGATAAAATTAAGTGTTTAAATAAAAAAAGCTGTTTAAAACAGCTTTTCAATGATCATTTCTTCCGTTATTCCTTCTGCATCTGCTTTGTAATTTTTGACAATTCGATGTCTAAGAATTCCTTTTGCAACAGCTTTTACGTCTTCTATATCTGGTGAATATTTTCCGTTGAATACAGCATTTGCTTTTGCGGCTAAAATTAAATTTTGAGAGGCTCTTGGTCCTGCTCCCCAATCTATATATGTTTTTACAAAATCAGTTGCTAATGCATTGTCTGGTCTTGTTTTGCTAACTAGGGTAACAGCATATTCGATAACATTATCAGCTACAGGGATTTTACGAATTACGTTTTGAAAATCAATAATTTCTTGGGCTGTAAACAATGAATTAACTACAGGTTTATGGTCCGAAGTAGTTGCTTTAACAACATTTATTTCTTCTTGAAAACTTGGATAATCTAATTTGATAGCAAACATAAAACGGTCTAATTGCGCTTCTGGCAAAGGATAAGTTCCTTCTTGCTCAATAGGATTTTGAGTTGCTAAAACAAAATAAGGCAAATCTAATTTATAATGATTACCTGCAACAGTAACTGAACGTTCTTGCATCGCTTCTAAGAGTGCTGCTTGTGTTTTGGGTGGCGTTCTGTTAATCTCATCAGCTAGAATAATATTAGAAAAAACGGGGCCTTTTATAAATTTAAACTGACGGTTTTCATCTAGTATTTCACTTCCTAATATATCTGAAGGCATTAAATCTGGTGTAAACTGAATTCTCTTGAAATTTAAACCTAGTGCTTGTGATATTGTATTAACCATTAAAGTCTTTGCTAAACCTGGAACACCAACTAAAAGTGCATGTCCACCAGAGAAAACACTTAAAATTATTTGGTTTACAACTTCATCTTGACCTATGATTACTTTGGCAACTTCTCTTTGAAGTTCAGCTTTTTTTTCAACCAATCGTTTTAATGCTGCAACGTCTGACATATAGTTTTTAGTTTTCTAATATTATGTTTAAATCTCTAAAGTACAAAAATTATTTAACCTCTTTCTTTAACCAATCACTTGCAAAAGCACAATCGCGATATTCACCATTAACTTTAATATAAGTTTGTGTAATTTTTTCTTTAGTCCATTTTCCAATAGCTGAAATTTGTTTGTCTTTTAGAGCAATGTCTTTTATTTTGATGAAATCTTTAGAAAAATCAGCAGTGTGTTCAGGTGTTTTTTCGTTAACTGTAATTATCTTGAAAAACTTTCCTTCACCAGGTATTTCTTCCAAAATAACTCTTGAAATTTCATTTGTTTTTAATTCAGAAATTTCATTATACAAAGAAGGGTCTAATTTTGTAAGCTCAAATTTAGCTTCTAACGTTTTTGGATTTAAAACAATTCCTCCATTGTTTCTAGTTTCCTTGTCTTCGGATAAAGATTTTGCTGCATCAGAGAAGGTAAGCTCCTTATTTAAAATTTTAGCTCTAATATTTTCTATTCTAGTTTTAGCTTCAGTTAGAGCTTCATCACTAACTTTTGGAGACATTAAAATGTGTCTTAATTCTACTTCTTGACCTAAAATTTTCTCAACCTTTATTATATGGTACCCATAAACTGTTTCAAAAGGCTCAGATATTTCTCCTTCTTGTAATGTAAAAGCAACATCTTTAAATTCTTTTACAAACTGCGTTTTTTTATTAATTTTATAATAACCTCCATTTGGAGCAGATGCTCTATCTTCTGTATAAAGAACGGCTTTTGTTGTAAAACTTGTTCCGTTTTCTAATACGTCTTGTTTAATATCTTTTAGTTTTTTTATGATTTTTTGTTTCTCCTCTTCAGACACAATTGGCTTAATAACTAATTGTGCTATTTCGACTTCGGAACCAATTGTTGGGATTTCATCTTTTGGAATTTTACTGAAAAAGTTTCTTACTTCTTCGGGAGTAATTTCAATTTTATCAATTATTTTTCTGTTCATACCTTGAACAAGTTTGTTCATTTTAATGATATCAAAAAAGTAATTTTTAAATTCGTCAACATTCTTTTTGTTGTAATATTTCACAACCTTATCAATTCCACCAAGTTGTTCACTCATTACACCTACTTGTTCATCCATGAAGCCTCTAACTTCCTCATCAGTAACCACTATACTGTCTTCTACAGCATGGTGAGCGTAAAGTCTATCTTCTAAAAGCTTTCCTAACAATTCACATCTAGTAACATCTGCACTAGAAATACCATTGGCTCTTAACTCGATAAGCATTAAATCAATATCAGAATCTAACACAACGTAGTCTCCTACAACTGCTGCTACTCCATCAATTTTTTGTTTTTTATTCTGTGCTTGTAATGTTGTTACAGCTAGAATAATAAGCACAAAAAGAGCTTTAAATTTAATTGTATATTTCATATTTTTTGTCTTTAAGAGCATCTGTTGTGATGTCTTTTTGATATTTATTTATTAATTCTGTTTTTCGTTTGTTAAGGATAACTTTTTTTAAAGTTGGTTTTATGTATTGAAAAGGTGTCACTTGATTTTTATCAATATAATTAGATGTCTTGATTAAATACATATCTGTTGAATCAGTAAACTTAACTGTTTTTCCTGCGATTATGTAATTTTCTTTATTTTCTACATTTATAACTGGAAGTTTCTCATAGACTTGATTCATATCTATCCAAATAGAATCATTAAACGCATAACTTTTAAATTCAATTGCACTATTTTTTAGAGACTCTTTATTTTCTTTACTTGTGTTAACAAACTTATTTGAAAGTGCAGTAAGTTTAGGATTACTTTTATTTATTTGAATGTAACTCATTTTAACAAGAGCTGCATTTGTTTTAAAGTTTTCCTTGTTTTTTTCGTAATATTCCTTTAGTTCATTTTCATTTACTACAGTATCAAAAGATTTATAAACCAATTGCTCAATATAAGCTTTAGTGTATAAATCTTTTTTGTATTGTTCCACTAATTTATTCAATTCAGTTTGTTTTTGGTCAGAAAGATTTAACTCTGCTGCATTGAATAGTAATTTTTGTGAAGCCCATCGGTCAATATAATCATTTACAATAACTATGCTATCTTTTCTTGAAGTTCCGGATGGGACTAGATCTTTAATATCTTCCTTATAAAGGTTTGAGTTATTAACTCTTGCAATAGCAATATTATCTACATTATTCGTTCTTTTTTTACAAGAAACAAAAACCATAATTATAACCAAAAACAAGAATTTAAATTTCATACCTATTTTTTTAACTGATTTTTTACTTTTTGTAAAACATCTTTATCTAAATTAATGTTTACATTTTTCTTCAATTCTGAAACCCAATTAACTTCTAAATATTGTTGGTAATCATTTACAACTCTTCCTCTAGCTTCTAAAAAGTCTTTTGGTTCTGAAGGCAAGACCTTTTTAGTATTTAAAAAGAAATAATACTCACCTTCTTTTACTATTTTAGACAACCCTTTATCTAATGCGATTTTTTTAGGCAATATCTTATCATCTTCTTCATATACTCCTTTTTGAATCATTACATTTACTTTTCCTTCAGCATTTAGCTTGCTTTTAATGTATTCTGAATCTTTTCCTTTTTTAGCATATTTTAATGCTTTTTCTATATCCGATTTGTTTGAAGAAGAATAGACATCTGTTTCTACTCTTTTCTTCCATTTGTAGTTTGCAATATGATCTAAATAAAATTGTTTTTGACCAATTGTATCAGATTTAGAGCGTTCCCAAATTTCTTTCTCCATTAAATCAAACAACAATAAACCGTCTCTATATTCGTCCATTATATATTTAAACTCAACAAATTCATTTTCTAAATGATCATCATAATATTCATTTAGTTTAATATCTACATATTGACTATACAAATGATCGACCAAACTACTAATTGGTTTAATCTGAAGATTTTGTTTTTGTTGTTCTTGAATATATTGTAAAAAAGAAGAAGCGTTTATTTTAGCATCATTATTAATTTCAACTAATTTTTTATTATTAGATTTTAAAACTTCTGGAGAGACTTCCCAAGTTTGTTTGTAGAAATCGTCATTTACAAGTTTTTTTACTACTTCTAAAGTTTTTTTATCTGTTGAAATAGTGTATTTTTTCTTTAATTTATCAGTAAGAGAAGAAGAAATTAATTTTGAACGATCATCTTTCCTAATTTTATTTTCTAATTCATTTTTAGATTCTTCATAAGTATTGACAGGATGTTTGTCAATAAGTTTAACTATGTGCCATCCAAATTGTGTTTTAAAAGGTTTTGAAACATCGTTACTGCTTTTTAATGAAAAAGCTACATCTTCAAATTCATTTGAACTTAATTGTCCTCTCCCAAAACGTTGTAAAATTCCACCTTTACTTGAAGATGATTTGTCTTCGGAAAATTGTTGTGCTAAAGCTTCAAAATTTTCACCTTGTTGTAATTTTTGAAAAATTTCATCAATTGTCTTTTTAGACAAATCATTTCCATTTTCATCTTTTTTATCTAACACCATTATATGTGCTACAGTAACTTCTCCTTGGTTGTCTCTTTGATCAATAACTTTAATTATATGATATCCAAAACGTGTTCTTGTAGGTTTTGATATTGCTCCTTTTTCTGTTTTAAATGCTGCACTTTCAAAGGGATAAACCATTCTAAATACAGAGAAATAACCTAAATCGCCTTTGTTATCTTTAGCTGATGGATCTTGCGAATATTTTACAGCTGCATCTTCAAAAGACATTCCTTTTTTGATTTCATCGACAACTTTAATAGCTTCATTATAAGCTTTTAACGTGTCTGCTGGCAATGCGTTTTCATCTACTAAAATTAAAATATGTGATGCTTTTATTTCTTTAAGCGAACGCTCATAAGCTTCTTCCGTTAATGCTTTTGTAACTTTAGAATCGCTTGTATAATTTTTCGAAAGTTGCGTTCTATATGATTTTAACTCATTTTGATATTTTAAACTATTTTGTAAACCTAACTTATAAGCTCTATCAACTTTTAGTTTATACCCTAAAAATAAGTCAAAATACACATCAATATCTTTTTGTGAATCGTCTTTAACTAAATCTAAGTTTTTATTATAAACTCTGATAAATTCATCCGTATAATACGACTTGTCATCAATTGAGAAAAGTACTTCTTTTTTTACTTCTTGCGAAAAAACATTGCTAAACTGCAATAGGAATAGTAATCCAAAAACAAATTTATTTTTCATATCCACTTTAAATTATTATCTTATAATTGTTACAATCAACAAAAATAATAATTCAAAGCTATTAATCAAGAATTACTTAATGTATTAACAAAAAATTATAGCGAATAAAAAAACCATCTCTTTTTTAAAGATGGCTTTTTTATGTATTATCGTGATTTTTTACTATTACATTTCTACAATAATAAATTCACTTCTTCTATTTTTTTGGTGTTCTTCTTCTGTACAAGTAGAATCGTTTGTTGGTTCACAACCACAATCGTTTACTAATTTGCT
>JBLHNH010000036.1:0-20186 GCA_047622645.1 Flavobacterium sp. | reverse complement strand
TCAAATTTCCAAATTCCCGAATACAAATTTTCATTATCAGCTTCTGATAAATATTCAAATTCTTTTTTAATCTTTTCTATTGAAATCATATTATTATTTATATCGTTTTTTAAAATTACATACAACGGTTATTGGCTTTGCGAAGCGGCTTCGATTCAACACAGACCAACACAAGTTTAGACAAATTTTCGACTCATAGAGGTTTTTCCGAAGGAAAAACCAAGCCCAAGCCGTTTTGCAAAACCAGTGTTGGCAGATGTTTAATTATAGTCTTGCTTTTTTATTATTATATTCAATTTTTCTATTTTCATCGTTTTTAATTGTACTCCAATCAATTGAAGGTTGAAGTTTCTTTAATTCTTGTATATCACGCTCAAATTTATTTTCTAAACCAACAGTCACATCACCTCTTTTTGCATAATCATTGAAAGTAATGTTACCAATATATGTAATTTCCCCTTTTTTAATTTCATAAGGAATTGAAAAACCACCAGTTTTTACATCATATTGACCAGAAATCATTCCACTATTATGAAATAATCTTACACTTGGTATTTCAGAAACACCTTCAGGTAATTCTATTATAAATAAATATGTTGTTCCTTCGTCTAATTGTCCTTTTTGATTTCTATTTATTTCAAATTCTTTTGAAGTATTATTAGTAAGTCTGAAATAATAACCATCAAAATTTGGTTTGATAGTTGGAAATGTTACTGAACCAACTAGTAATCCTTTTTCAGATGTTTTTGAAAAATTCATAGGTGAAGTAGGTAAACCTGATACTGCACAACTTTGAAATAAAATAAAAGTAGAAAATAATACTACTGATAAAGTTATAGCTTTAAATAATCTTTTTTTCATAATGTTTAATTTTTTTGTTTTAGGTTTTGTTTTACGATAATATCTGCCAACGTTGTTGTATATGGTTTGTTGCGTGTTTCAAGGAACTAATTTAGTAAATAATTACCGACCAAGAAAGTCCGCGAGGACTGTCGCAAGTAGGCAATAAGCCAGCAATAAATTATATACGGTGTTGCCACACGTTTTTTTTATTCAGTTAATATTTCGTTTAAAATGTAATTCAAATTTTCTTTTCCAACTTTGCTTAATCCACCATATTTCATATTCGGTGAAAATGGTTCAGATTCTGTCATTCCACAACCTTCCAAACACAACCAAATTTTTCCGATTTCTTTATTTTCTTTGTTATAAAACCTTAAAATATATTCCGATTCAGACAAACTCCAAGTAGTCTCAGACCAATCAAAATTGTTCGGATTATTGAAAAATGTAATTAAATCCTTCTTATTCAATTCCGACATAGTTTTGGAAGTCAAGCGACTTGTCAAAAAGTTATTCTTAAACAACTTTATCTTCGCAACGTGTTCTCTTGGGAATTTATATTTTCCAAATCCGAAATTCTTTTCAAACGCCTTTTCTTGTTGTTCAGACGTTTTATGCATATAAAATTCGTTCAGTTCGTCAGTCGGAATGTGTTTGGAATAAAATTGTCCTCTGTCAAAAATATCAGAAACTATAGCAAATCCTACTATGGCTAAAATTCCAATAACTAATAATATTTTCTTCAGTATTTTCAATTCGTGACGATTTTCTCTAATGTGTGGCAACGTTTCCTTGCTAGAGCTTGTGGCGGCTTATGGAAAGCTTTTTTTCCATAACCGACCAAGCGAAGTTATGAAAAGTAAACGAACAATTTACCGAAAAACTAGCCATAAGTTTTAGCAAGTGTTATAAGCCGGTTGTCTTTAGTAGCTTTTTCAATTCTCTGTTTTTTGTAGTTATAATTACAAAACCACATTCTCCACTTGTACCAAACAAACTTGTAGCTTTTTTTGAGTCAAATGAATGAAAATTTACATCTGTGTTTTCTACATTTATTTTTTCTACAACTTTGCTGAACTTTGGTTTCAAATTTAAATTAAGTGATACATTTTTCTTTTTTGAATATTCAAGAAGGAAAAGAATTTTACAACCACATTCATCTCCATTTTTGTTATAATGTCGATTATTATTACCATCACGAATTACAAGATTTTGGTTTGCAACAGAATAAATAGAATCAGATTTAATTTTTTCTTTAATGAGCTTAATTTTTTCAACTTTAGATTGCGCTTTTTCGAATTGGCTTTTCCAAGAAATATTCTCTTCTGGCAAATCGCATGGATTTTGTCCATGAATTTTTCCAAAAATCAGCAGTATTATTAAAAGGAGGATTTCTTTTTTCATTGGTTTCGTTCTCATCAACTGGCTTATAACTCATTTATATGTATGACTGAGTCAAACATATCTAACCACCAATGGTTGTACATGTATGATAACTGTCATACAATTATTGTTCTTCAAATATAATTAAAATAAATGTAAATTGCTTAAAATCTTACAAAATATTTAAATCAATTTTCTAAGATATTTTTTAAAATAGTATCAAAATTAAAAATAGTTAAAGTATGGACACGCCAATTTTACCCTTATAAATGTTTAAGAATAAAAACCTTAATTTTAAATTATGAAAAAAATGCAAAAAATTTATGACCGCGTTTTAAAAGAGAAAGAAGTTCAATTGAGTTATGTAAGACATAACATTCAGAAGTAGCCAGACAACTTGGGGTAACGGCTCCTAAGTTGTACAAGTGGAGAAAAGAGTATGTAGATTCCGACAGACTTCTTTGGCAGCATTGAAAATAGCTATTAAAAACAGAACCATTGAAAAAGAATTACTATTTCTTTCTAACAGAGGAGTAGAATACGCTTGTAAGAAGTTTACTAATGTGCTTGATTCTTATAAAATGATTACATGAAGTATGAGTAGAAAAGGTAATTGTTTTTTCAACGCAGTAGCTTAGAGTTTTTTTTGAGACTTTCAAAACAGAACAAATTTAGAGTAATAAACTTATATTAAAAGAACAGATGGAACGAGATATATTTGAATTTATTGAAATTTGGTACAATAGTAAAATAAGACATTCCGCTTTAATTAAAAAGTCAAGCCCCTATATTTAAACTTACACACTTTTTAGGATAGTGTCTAAAAAGTATTGTATTTACATTTGTTGCAACGTATTGCAACGATTTTTTAGTATTCGTTGCAACTAACTATTTAAACCTATTTGTTTTTTTAAGTGATTCTAATACTTCACTTTTTTTATATCTCACCTTATAACCAATTCTATAAGCAGGCAGAACACCTTTTTTTGTCCAATCCCACAAAGTAACTAGTGAAACTTTTAAAATATTAGCCGTTTCTTGTTTAGTTAATAATTCATCTACTTTTTCTTGTTGCTCCAAAAAGGATTTAAATAAATGTTTAAATTCTACAATTAACTCACTTTTTAATTCTTTAACTGTAATATTTTCTATTTGAATCAATTTACTTACCATAACTTTTAAGTTTTTTTATTAATACTTAAAAGTAAATTATAAAGTTGATTATTTTAGCAAATATGAATAATCTTCAGGAAGTTCAGCATCAATATCTCGTAGATATTTATCTAAAGCAGTTATTGTTGTATGTCCTGTAATAAGCATTAACTCACTCTTTGCAATTTGTTGTGAATTAGTCTCTCTCAATTTTCTGTATAATCGTGTAATAAATGTATGTCTAAAACTATACAATCCGAAATCTTTATTAAGTCCAAATTCTTTTTTAACTACTTCATTAAACCTCTTTGAAAAAAAATCTCTTTTGTTATTTTCCTTAATATCCCATTCCATACCTAATCCATTTGGTGTAAATAAGTAATGTTCTGGGTTCATTTTTGATAAATCTGGTAAGTCGTTTAGAAGTATGTCAGGTACTATTTTAATTTTAACAGCTTTATTCTTTGCTCTTACATAGAGCTTATTTTCATTAACATCTATGTCTTTAATCTTTAATCGACAAACTTCAACAGGTCTTAAAAGATTGTATGATATAAACTTAATAAAGAGTAGAAGTAAGGTGTCATTTTTCTCTAAAAACTTATAAATATCTAATTGCTTTGCATCACTAAAAGTTTTGTTTCGTTCAGGATTACTCTTTAGTATATTGATTTTTGCAATAAAATTACTTAGAATAAACTCATTGTTTTCAAGTTCATTGAAAAATGAATTTAAGTCTGTTCTGTAATTGTTTCTATTTCTGGGACTGGTGCTTTCAAGAACACTGTTCAAAAAATTAATTACGTCTTTTTTGGTTATTGATGTAATTGGTTCTTTTATATCAGGAAGAAAATTCATGAATTTTTTTATTCTCAATTGATAGTTACCAAAAGAGGTCTCATTCATTACATTTTTTTTCAATTTTAAAGTTAGTTCAAATGCCTCTTTTATTGAAATTGTATTTTCAATATGTTCTTTTTCAATTTTAGATTCAATTTCTATAGATTGGATTGGTTTTATTGGTTCTTTTTGGGTGGTTTTGTTAAATAAACAATCTAAATAACTAAAATCATTTTTAATATAAGGGCTTGAGCCATTATTAAGCAATTTTTCTAGGTTATTTCGCATGACATTTAAATATGCTAAGCGCTCTCTTTTTGTTTTAAGAGTATTTACATTTCCCTTTATGGGGGTTTGTCTTTTTAACAAACCAGTATCAGGACATCTAAAACTATAATAAATATACCAATCTTTTTTTAAAGCTTCTTTTTGTAATTCTTTACTAAAATTTTCCCATTCGGTGACTTTAATACCACCAGAATATATTTTAGGAACTGAAAAATCAGGTTTTAACATGGTTTTTATTTTAGAAAATTGATCTAAATATTCTGCAATATAGAAGAAATTAAACTCAAAACCGTATACTGAACCGTATACTAGGTCGTTTATTTGGTGTAAAGTTTTTAAAATTGAAGGCATAAAAAAACGGTTTAGAGAGTCTAAACCGTTTATTTTCAATAACTTTGACTTGTAGCGAAAACGGGAATTGAACCCGTGACCTCAGGGTTATGAATCCTGCGCTCTAACCGACTGAGCTATCTCGCCATTATGTATTTTGCATTTTCTTAATGCGGGTGCAAATATATAATTATTTGTAAGTAATTCAAATGTTTTTTTAAATTTTTTTTTCATTTTTTATTTTTTTTTATATCATAATTATTCTATATTCGGAAAAATTTAATTTATAAAGATGGAAGTAAAAGTAAAATATGAAATAGAGTTTCCTATAATGTCTTCACCACAGTTATTATTTCAATACATTTCAACACCTTCGGGCTTGTCTGAGTGGTTTGCAGATAATGTAAATTCAAGAGGTGAGTTGTTCACTTTTATTTGGGATGATAGTGAAGAGAAAGCAAAATTGATGTCAAAAAAGACCGATGAAAGAGTAAAATTCAAATGGTTGAATGAAGATAATTCAGAAACTGACTACTTTTTTGAAATTAAATTGATGGTAGATGAGATCACAAAGGATGTTTCTATCGTAATTGTTGACTTTGCAGATGAAGATGAGGTTGAGGAATCAAAATCTTTGTGGAGTAATCAAATTTCTGACTTGAAACATGTATTAGGTTCTGTGTAATCCAAAATATAAAAGGTATATTTGTCCAGATAAAATCAGGCCTTTTTTATGATAAATTTTAACGGAACAATACAGAATTCAAGCGCAACTTTAATTGAAAAAAATAGAGGTTTTCTTTTTGGAGATGCTATTTTTGAAACTTTAAAAGTAATAGATAATAAGGTTTTATTTGCTGAAGATCATTACTTTAGGCTAATGGCTTCTATGCGTATTTGTAGGATGGAAATTCCTATGAATTTTACATTAGAATATTTTGAGGAGCAAATTTTGACTCTGACTAATTCATTGGATTATAGTGATTCGGCTAGAGTTCGAATGACTATTTTTAGAGATTCGGATGGTTTCTATTTGCCAAAAACAAATGATGTTGGTTTTGTGATTGTTGCTAATCGACTAAGTTCTAAAAAATATATGCTTTCTAAAGATTTTTATGAAATAGAATTATACAAAGATTTTTATGTTTCAAAGCACTTGCTTTCGACATTAAAAACTACTAATAAAATGATTAATATTACTGGAAGTATTTTTGCCAAAGAAAATGATTATCACAATTGTCTTTTATTAAATGATGACAAAAATGTGGTGGAAGCTTTAAATGGAAATATTTTTATGAAAACGGGAAATTCAATTATAACTCCTCCTATTTCTGATGGTTGTTTAAACGGAATTATGAGAAAACAACTCATAGCATTAATTAATAAAATGGAAGGACTTGAATGTGTTGAAAAATCAATTTCACCTTTTGATTTGCAAAAATCAGATGAATTGTTTGTTACTAATGTAATCTTAGGGGTTCAGCCAATAACAAAATATAGAAAAAAAGAATTTGGTATCGATTTTTCAATTCAATTAAACGAAAAATTAAACGAATTAATTTAAAATAGGATTTTCAGGTGCATTAGAAAATAAAATATAATCACCACCTTGAGCTTCAATTTTTTCTTTCCAAAAAACACTAGTTGGTTTTGTAAGGATATTTCCTTTTTCTTTATTTTCTATAAGTAACCAACTGTTTTCTTTTATTTCAGTTTGTAATTGTTCTTTTGTCCAGCCTGTGTAACCAAGAAAGAAGCGAATTTCTGTTTTAAGAATTTTATTCGCATTTAATAGGGTTTTTAGTGATTCAAAATCACCACCCCAATAAATGCCAGTAGAAATTTCAATACTATTTTTAATTTTGTTTGGAACAGTATGAATGAAGTATAAATTATCTTGTTCAACTGGACCACCATTATAAATAGTTAAGTTAGAATTTATATCTGTAATTAAATCACCAATCGTAAATTCAAGTGGCTTATTTAAAATAAAACCTACAGTTCCATCTTTAGTATATTCTGCCAATAAAATAACAGACCTATTAAAAGAATTTTCTCCTAAAAGTAGTGCTGGTTCTGATAGGAGTAGTTGACCTCTTTTTATTTTTACTTCATTCATAAGTAGTAATTTTAAATTAAAGTTAAGAAAATTCTTTTTTAAAATACAAATAAAAGTTTTTTTTTGTACAAAAAAACCTCTCACATGGAGAGGTTTCAATATATTATCTAAAATTATTTAGTATTTACAGCTCCTTCTAAGTCAGAACCAGCTTTAAATTTTACTACATTTTTAGCAGCAATTTTAATTGTTTTACCAGTTTGAGGATTTCTACCATCTCTTGCAGCTCTGTTTGAAACTGACCAAGACCCAAAACCTACTAATGAAACTCTTTCACCTTTTTTCAAAGTACCTTCAACATTTCCTAAAAATGACTCTAATGCTAATTTAGCTGCTGCTTTTGTGATACCAGCACTTGCTGCCATTGCATCGATTAATTCTGATTTGTTCATAATAATGTTTTAATTATTTGGTTAAACTTTAATTTATTACTACAAATTTAGCAGTATCTATGATTGATGCAAGTTTTTGCTGTCTTTTTTGTTAAAAATGTTAATAAAATCGTTCAAATGTTAATAAAGGTTGTCTAGTTACCTATGTTCATTGAGGTTTCTCGCTTATTTAGCCATGCTATTGTCTGAAAAAACTATGCCATTTAACAATTGTTGTGTTTCCATTTTTCTTTTTCCAGGCATTTGTAAAGATTTTATATCTAAATAACCATCAGCAGTAAATATGTGCATCTCTTTTTTAGATGTAAATATTTTTCCTATTGGATTTTCGTGGTTTAAATTTATATAATCTACTTCATATAATTTTACATTCCACTCATTTTCACCATCTTTAAATAATGTCCAAGCAGCAGGATAAGGGTTTAATCCTCTAATTTGATTATATATATCTTCTCCAGGTTTTGTCCAATCAATTTTACAATTGTCTTTGTCGAGTTTATAAGCTGTTTTTAGTCCTTTAGATTCAGGTTGAATAGTTGTGCTTGCTTTTTCTTTTTCAATTAACTCAAGTGTTTCTAAAACGGCTTCAGAACCTAATTGCATTAATCTGTCATGAAGTGTGCCAACTGTTTCTGTTTTACTAATTGGAGTTTCCTTTTTCAATATGATTGCACCAGTATCAATTTTATCATCTATAAAGAATGTAGTTACACCAGTTTTTGTTTCGCCGTTTATAATCGCCCAATTAATAGGTGCAGCACCACGATATTCTGGTAATAAAGACGCGTGAAGGTTAAAAGTCCCTAAGGATGGCATTTTCCAAACAGCTTCTGGTAACATTCTAAAAGCTACAACAACTTGTAAGTTTGCTTCTAAACTCTTTAGTTCATCTAAAAACGCTTCGTTTTTTAAATTCGTAGGTTGCAATAAACGTAAGTTGTTGGCTAAAGCATATTCTTTAACTGCACTAGTACTTACTTTTTGCCCGCGTCCAGCTGGCTTATCTGCGGCAGTGATTACACCAACAATTTCGTATTCGTTTTTATTAATGGTATCAAGAATTCCAACTGCAAAGTCTGGAGTTCCCATAAATACAATTTTTAATTTCTTCATTATATAAGGTAATATTTGTTTTGTAAATTAATTGCAATCTTGTTTTTTTCTAATAATTGCTGTAGTGCAAAGATAGTTTCTTCGCTTGTTATTGAAAGTTTATTTTCTATTTCCTTTGATGAAAAGTGATTAGTTAGCAGCAAATCTATTATTTGAACAGATGAATCTAAAGGAGGTTTTTTGTTTTTTGAAAGACAAGTTGAGCAAATTTCACAATCTCCATTTGTTTCTTGGTTAAAGTAGGTTAGAAGTAGTTTGTTTTTGCAAATTGAAGTGTCTTCAATAAATTCAATCATTTTTTTAAACTTTTCTTCTTTTTGCTGGTTTTGAGTTTCTAAAAATTTACTAACTCTATTAATGGTTAGTTCATCTTCTCGTACTTCATTAAAAGTAATATTGCTGTCATTATTGTGGATTTTTAAATTGACAGCATTGCTTTGATGCAATTTGCGAATTGCTTCAAGTACTTTCTTTTCAGTAGAATTAGATTTTTTGGCAATTAAAATTGGATTGATTGATGTTTCCATTTCAAAAATTCCGGTATAAGTTCTTAAAATAGTTGAAATTATTTCTTCATCATTACTATTTAAACTCATATATCGAATGACTTCTCTGCTTGTAATAATGAATTGTAAATCAATTTTTTCTGAAAATAAATTCTGTAAAGTTAAAATCCCTTGTCTATCCAAAAACTGAATGCTATTGTATGTTTTTAATATTGGAAATTGATAATGTGAACAAAAATGATTTAGGTTGAAAGAGAAATTTTCATTATAACCTTCCCCATAAGCAATTTGAAAATAATTATTGAGTTTGATATAAACGTTTTTTAAAAACACTTTATCAGGTAAAACAGAAATAAATTGTGATTTAGCTGATTTTATATCGCTTGCATTTGTCAATAAAACACCAAATGCTTTTTCTCCATTTCGACCTGCACGACCAACTTCTTGATAATAATTTTCTAAATTTTGAGGTAAATGAATGTGAATAACCGTTTTTACATCAGGTTTATCAATTCCCATTCCAAAAGCATTTGTTGCAACTATCACTTGGACTTTGTTCTCCATCCAAAGCAAGCGATTTTTTTCTTTTTCTTTATAGGATAAACCTCCATGATAAAAAGTAGCGGAAAATCCTAAACTATTCAATTGACTCGAAATTTCTAAACAAGCCTTTCGATTGCTCACATATATAATTGAAGACTCTTTATTTTTACTAACAATTTGTTTAATTTTTGTCAGCTTGTCTTCGGTTTTTATAACATGATAAGCTAAATTTTTACGTTCAAACGATTTTGTAAATATTTTGGGATTTTCCAAAGCTAAATTCTCAATAATATCAACCTGAACTTTTGCTGTTGCCGAAGCTGTTAATGCTAAAAAAGGTGTCTTTGGAAAAACTTCTTTTAACTTTGAAATTTTTAAATAAGCGGGTCGAAAATCGTGTCCCCATTGACTAACACAATGTGCTTCATCAATCGCGATTAATGAAATTTTTAATTGTTTTAGTCGATCTACAATCCAATCATGTTGAAGTCTTTCAGGAGAAAGGTATAAGAACTTATAGTTTCCAAATTGGCAATTATCTAAAATATCAATGATGTCATTTTGAGATGTTCCTCCGACTAATGCAATAGCTTTAATATCTTTTTTTTGCAGATTTTCAACCTGATCTTTCATCAAGGCAATTAAAGGAGAAATAACCAAGCAAATTCCTTCTAAAAGCATTCCGGGTATTTGATAACAAACCGATTTTCCGCCACCAGTTGGTAATAAGGCAAAAGCATCATTTCCATCTAAAATAGCATTGATAATTTCCTCTTGAGGAACTCTAAAACTATCGTGTTTCCAGTGTTTTTGAAGAATTTTTTGAGCTTCAGACATAGCTTGTTCTAGATTGAATATCCATTTTGTAAATTTTCACTTAAAATTACTGTTTATTTTAAATCAATCAAAATTTTAATTGATTTAGAATAAATTGCATTCTGTTTTCAACTGTATCTTTCGGAACTTTAATTAATTCATATCCATATTTCTGATAAGTTTCAACTAAATGTTCTTGAATTAATAAAGCTTGTTCGTAACTTTCATATCGTTCCTCATCACTAATATAAATTTCTTTCCAAGTAGGTAAAATAAATATTTTTGAATAAAGATGTTCTTTACAAGCTTCATCAAAAAAAGCAGGATAACTATCTCCTATATAATGCATATAAGCCAATACATCAGGAATTCCTCTATCTAAAAATACAATATCTGCTTCTTCTTTATTAGCTAAATGGAATTGTCTTTTTCTACCTTCCAATAACAATTCACTAAAAAGTAAAGGTTGCTCTAAAAATAATTGTTCGATACCTTTTTCTTGAGCTTCTTTAATAACTTCTCTTGAAACTTCTGGATAACAAACGTGTCCGTTCTCTTTTAATTTTTCAATTAATGTTGTTTTTCCAGAACTTGGTCCTCCAATTAAAACGACTATTTCTTTATTCATTTGGTGATTTTCTTGTGGCAAAAATAAGTTTTTTTTAAAAATCATCAATGCTTTTAAAATTATAAGTTACTTGCTTTTAAGTCTGAACATAAAAAAGTATATTTGCTATTCAAAAGAATTATAGAAATGGACAAGAAATCAGAGGATTTTTACATAAGATTAAAAGTAGAATTAGCCAATTCTACTGTTTGGCCTTCAGAATATCTATTTAAATTTATAATTCCTTCGAATAATCATAATATTGCGATTATTGAAAATTCTTTTGATAATATGGGAGCAGTAATTAAAACGAATGCATCCAAAAACGGAAAATACACTAGTATTTCTGTAAATGTAACAATGAAAAGTGCTCAATCTGTAATTGTTAAATACCAAGAATTTTCAACTATTGAAGGCATAATTTCTTTATAAAAATACCTATGAAATACGATACACAAGATGCTGTTTTTAATCTTGAATATAATGCAGAACGTTCGCATTTAATTATTCCTGAATATGGAAGACATTTGCAAAAATTAATTGATTTAGCAACTGAAATTGAAGATAAAGAAGAACGAAATAAAGCAGCAAAATACATAATAGACGTAATGGGAACTTTAAATCCTCATCTGCGTGATGTGCCCGATTTTCAACATAAACTTTGGGATCAACTATTTATTATGTCTGATTTTAAATTAGAAGTTGATTCTCCATATTCAATTCCGTCAAGAGAAGAATTAAATCAAAAACCAGAACGTTTAGCTTATCCACAAAACTTTCCAAAATATCGTTTTTATGGAAATAACATCAAGTATATGATTGATGTGGCTAACAAATGGGAAGATGGTGAACTTAAAAATGCTTTGATTATAGTGATAGCTAATCACATGAAAAAAAGTTTTTTAAGTTGGAATAAAGATACTGTTGAAGATGCAGTAGTTTTTCAACATTTACTTGAACTCTCTGATGGAAAAATTGATTTACTTAAATCTGAAGAAGAACTTTCTACTTCATATGATTTAATTAAAGTAAATAAAAAACAATCTAATAAAACTCAATTTGGCACAAATAGTAAAACATCGGTTACTAAAAACAGTAAAATTGTAAAAAATAATTCTAGCAATAAATTTAAAAATAGAAAAGCATAATTCTATGGGAACATTTCAAATTGAAGGTGGAGTAAAATTAAAAGGAGAAATTACTCCTCAAGGTGCAAAGAACGAAGCTTTACAAGTTTTATGCCCAGCATTATTAACGTCAGAAAAAGTTAGAATTACAAATGTTCCTGATATTATTGATGTCAATAAATTAATTACTCTTTTAAGTAATTTAGGGGTAAAAATTCAAAAAAATGGTCCTGGCGATTATACTTTTCAAGCTGATGAAGTTAATGTTGACTATTTAAAAACAGAAGCTTTCAAGAAAGAAGGTGGAAGTTTACGAGGATCCATAATGATTGTTGGTCCATTATTGGCGCGTTTTGGTTGTGGATATATTCCGAAACCAGGCGGTGATAAAATTGGAAGAAGAAGATTAGATACGCACTTTGAAGGATTTATTAATTTGGGTGCAAAATTTAGATACGAAAGAGAAGACCATTTTTATGGTGTTGAGAATGAGGGTAGGTTAAAAGGAGCTTACATGTTATTAGATGAGGCTTCTGTAACAGGAACAGCAAATATTGTTATGGCTGCTGTTTTAGCAGAAGGAACAACTACAATTTATAATGCTGCTTGTGAACCTTATTTACAACAGTTGTGCAAAATGTTAAACTCAATGGGTGCAAACATTAAAGGTGTTGGTTCGAATTTATTAGTAATTGAAGGAGTTGAAAAACTTGGTGGTTGCGAACATAGAATTTTACCTGATATGGTTGAAATAGGATCTTGGATTGGACTTGCTGCCATGACAAGAAGTGAAATTACTATTAAAGATGTGAGTTGGGATAATTTAGGTCAAATTCCGAGTGTATTTAGAAAACTAGGAATCACTCTTGAAAAAAGAGGAGATGATATATTTATTCCAGAACACAAAGATGGTTACCAAATAAAAACTGATATTGATGGTTCAATTTTAACAGTTTCAGATGCTCCTTGGCCAGGATTTACTCCAGATTTATTGAGTATTGTTTTAGTTGTTGCGACTCAAGCAAAAGGAGAAGTTTTAATTCACCAAAAAATGTTTGAAAGTAGGTTATTCTTCGTGGATAAACTAATCGATATGGGTTCTAAAATTATTCTTTGTGATCCACACAGAGCTGTAGTTATGGGACACAATTTCCAATCACAATTAAAAGCTACAACAATGTCATCTCCAGACATTAGAGCTGGAATTTCATTATTAATTGCTGCTCTTTCTGCAAAAGGAACTTCAACTATTCAAAACATTGAACAAATTGATAGAGGTTACGAAAGAATTGACGAAAGATTAAGAGCTATTGGTGCAAAGATTGTAAGAGTTAGTTAAAAAAGTTGGCAGTGTTCAGTTGGCTATTAAAAAATATAAATCCAAATTCCAATTACTATTTTGGAATTTGGATTTTTTTAAATTAGAATTTTTATAATTTGGAAACATACATCATAATTTTACTTTGCATTGCTTCATTTGTAGCTGGATTTATTGATGCTATTGTTGGTGGTGGTGGTTTAATTCAAACACCAGCAGCTTTAATATTACTCCCAACTCAAAGCGTAGCTACAATTATCGGAACATTAAAAGTTCCAGGATTTAGTGGAACAAGTATTGCTACATATCACTACTTAAAAAAAGCAACCGTTAATTGGAAGTTGTTCGGATTAATGGCAATTGTTTCTTTTGTTTTTGCCTATATAGGTTCGAGTTTGTTGAATGTGATGCAAAACGATTTTATGAAACCTTTGTTGTTTGTGATTTTGGTTTTGTTACTTCTTTATACTTATTTTAAAAAAGATTTCGGACAATTTCAGGTAGATAAATTATCACAAAAACAAATCTACATTTATGCAATTGTAATTTGTATTTTTCTTGGTTTTTATGATGGATTTATTGGACCAGGAACTGGAAGTTTATTAATCATGGCTTTTATTGCAATTTTAGGTTTTGATTTTTTACAAGCCAATATTTATGCAAAATTAGTCAACTTAGCTACGAACATAGGTTCTATAACTTTATTTGTTATCAAAGGAAAAATACTTTGGTCTGTTGCTATTCCGATGGCTATTTGTAATGCTACTGGTTCTTGGATTGGCGCAAGATTAGCAATTTCAAAAGGAAATGGTTTTATTCGAATTTTCTTTTTAATTGTAGTTGGAATTGCCCTACTTCGTTTTGGGTATGATGTCTTTTTTGAGTAGAAATTCCAAAGTGAGAATAGTATAATTTTTATTTTGAAATAGCAGAATTTTTATTTTATCCAACCTTTATTAATTGCATTTTTTGAAAACCAAATTAAAAATAGAGCGCAAATCGGAATCATAAATGTCATAGATATTTCCATTGTGTTGAATTCGGAGAAGTTAAATCGCATTAAAGCATCAATATTTTGAACTACTATTGCTATAAAAGAAATAACAAATAAAGTATTGGCTATTCTTTTTCTAAGTAAAAGGGCCAAACATCCTAATGAACCTGCAAAAACCGCAATGGCAAAAGCAGCAGTTGCCCAAGAAGGAGAATCAAGGATCATATTTAATTGTTTTTCATTGTACATTGCCTTAAATGAATCAGTCATGTAGGCTTGTTGAATGTATTGATTTACGCCCATTAAGTTCCAGATAAGCGCAATTATACTAATAATCCAAAAGCTTTTACTTGGTTTGTTTGTAGTTGATGTCATGTTTTTTTTTATTACTTAAAGTAAAAGTATAAAAAAAACTCCAAATTATACTTAATGTCATTTGGAGTTTCCGAGTGTTATAAAACTGACATTACCTTCTTGGGGGATTTCCACTTAAGTTATCATTGTCATTATTACCTTCTTTTGGTAATATAAGAGTTTCTCTTTTAGTATTCTTTTCGAAATACTTAACCCATTTTTTGAATGATTTCTCAGAAAGCTTAGCTTCTAATTCTGAGTTCAAAACTTTTTTTGCTTCTAATGTTTTATGGGTTACAGGCTCTAAAGCTATTGAAACGCTCTTTTTTGCTTCAAACATTGCTTTAATGTCTTTATTCTCAATCCCTTTTTTTTCTTTTATTCGCGTTTCTAATTCAGTAGTTTCAATTAACAAAAGATATTCTTTTTCGATTTCTTTTAAACGACTGTTATAAACTGCAAAAAGAGATTCTAAAGTTTCTTTTTCTTGATCCGTTTTTATTTTTATTTCTTTAATAACAAGCTTAGAATCAAAATGTTGTAATCCTGCAAACTCCTTTATATTGGTTTCTTCAAAAATCTTATTGTCTTTATTTTCTTCTTTTGGAGGACTTTGATTTTGTCCTCTTCCACCTCCAGAAGATCTTCCGCCACCGCCACCTCCAGGTGGTTGACTAAAGCCAAGAAAACTTTGAAAAGCAAAAAAGAGTAAAATAATGTATTTCATAATAATTTTTTTATACTTAATTAGACGATAAAAAACTGTTTCACTTGCATTATTCTATCTTCTTTTTACATTTTTATACCAAAAACAACACCATCACCTTGATAACCATTTTGATAGGCTCTTACATAACTAATTCTAAAAATTCTTAATTTTCCAAATCCAATATTGTCAAATCCTGCAGAAAACTCTTGATATGGTTTTACATTTGGGACATTTATTTGGTGAAAACCTCCAATTAAATTCCATTGTAATTTATTTAATAGCGGAATTTTATTCATAATATATCCTTTAAAATTATGATCAATATGTGTTTCAATATAGGCGTCATTTGTAGAATTACTATAATAAGGTAAAAGTCCAAAAGAGTTCATGTAACTTCCATCTAAAACAATATGTGTTTGATTTCCATTAAAATGTTTGTAATCAATAAATGAAATGTTATCAGCATTAAAGAATTTTCCAGCTTTCATTCTTATGCTAAAATCTCCTTTATTGCCTAATTTTTTATCAAAATCTAATGTAGCGTTTAATAAGTCATAATTGTATTTGTTATCGCTTGCGGCAAATGCTTTTTGATAACCCAAATAAAGTACTGGATAATCATCATTTGAAACTGTGATTTTTCTGTCGGGTCTAGTAATATATTTTTGTCCGAAACGAATTCTAGCGCCAACACTTGCTTTATATAAATGATGAGCTACAAATGGAGTAGAAGTAAAGTTGTTAGGCTGTAAAGGATCATTTGAACTATACATATCATCAGATTTAAATAGTTTCTTGTCTGTATTGTTGAATAAAGGTCTTCTGTTTTCATAACCAACTTTTCCAGAAATATACAAACCATTTATAGTTTCTTGTCCGTACATAGCTTCAGCAAATTCTTTATTGTATAATTTCATAAAATTATTGGTAAAGAATAATGTGCTAACTGAATTTACAATTTTACTTATAGGTTCGGCTGCATTGAATTGATTTATACTACTTCCTCCAGTAACTGAAATGTTTGCATAATTTTGTGCATTAAATCGATGATATATTCGTCCTTCTACCCTTAACCTGTCTTCTGCTAAACCATAATTAAAGGTTGAGCTTAATGAAGTGTATTTTCCGTTTTCTTCATTGTATTTAGAATATGAAAACCCACTGTTCATATTGTATCCTTGAACAGTATTGTAGCTTATTGATCCAATATCCAAAACACCATCGTAAGAAAAACGACTTTTTTTGAAGCTATTTTTATAAGTATAGCCTGTTACAATATCTTGAACTTTAAATTTATTAGATTTAGCGTCTATTGAATCTAAATACTTTTTAGAATTTCTTAAAGTTGAAACACTGTCTTTTCTAACATAACTTGTAGATTCTTCTTCGGACAATGGAACTTGTCTATTAGTTGTCCAATATGAATCTTCTTTTTTATTGGCATTTTCTGCAAAGGATACAATTTCTCTACCAAAGGTTTTAGCTTCAAAAGTTTCTTTGAAATTATAATTGGTAAAAACATGTGTAAATTTACCCGATAATTTAATGCCAAAAATTCCAGCTACAAAATCTAGTGTTTGAACATTCTTAACCCAAAGTTTATTGTTTTTATTAAAACTAAAATTTTGTGTTAATTTCATGGTTTCCAAAATGGGTTGTTGCATTCTGTAGCCTTTAATATCTAAATCAACTCCGTAAATCGCCCATGAATCTTCAACTATATAGATGTATCCTTCAAAAACGGGTTCTTTATCACGTTTTGGAGTAACCAATATTTTGTTGATTAACTGATTGTTGTCATTATAAAAAGTACTTTCTAATTTAAATTTGTAATAATTAAACGTATTATCAGCAATTGGCGAAACCATGTTTACATCGAAATCTATATAGTTTTCATAAAAATCATAATTGGTATTCAAAGCCGTGTTATAACTAAACCCATTGTCTTCTCCGGCTACTTTACTAGCGATAATTTCTTCTTTAAGTTTGTTTGGTTTCTCAACTTTAATTTTAGAAACTGTTTCCGATAAATAGATAATGCCACTACCTGTTGAGTCTAAATCTGCTCCAGAATCATTCATTTCTACTCTCACTTTCATTCCCATTATTTTTTCAGGAACATCTTTAACTCTAAAAATTCCCCTTGAATAAAAGTCAGCTTCAAACTTATCAGTTTTAGCACTGTTAACTTTTTTTGATTTTACAGCATTTCGTATGACTTCATTTGCTGGATTTTCACCTTCAGTTAAAACAACTTCGTTTAAATTATAATTCTCTTCAATTAATTTCACATCATTTGTATAAGGGAACTTATCTATCGTAAGAATGTTTTTTTGTGTTTTATATCCTAAGTATTGATAAATGATATTTACATTTTTATTTCCATTGTACATCAATTCATATTTTCCATTTTCATTTGTAGTTGTGCCGATATATGTGTTTTCGATATAAATACTAACAAAAGCTAACGTTTCACCATTAGCATCAGTAACGGTTCCTTTAATTTGTCCAAATGTAAAAATTGAAAAAAGTCCAAATACAAGAGCGTAAATTTTTTTCATAAAAAAAGGGTTTATTATATAGACGAGAATAAAATTAAAAGGGTTGTAAGAATGGTATTATAAAAACGATTCAATAGCTAAATTATAACTTTTTAAACCAAAACCAATAATAACACCTTTAGCGTTTGGTGAAATAAAAGATTGATGACGAAAAGTTTCTCTAGAGAATGTATTGGAAATATGGACTTCAATAACAGGAGAAGTTATTGCTTTTATAGCATCACCAATTCCAATTGAAGTATGCGTATAAGCACCAGCATTTAGTATAATTCCATCAGCAGAAAAACCATATTCCTGAATTTTATCAATCAGTTCTCCTTCAATATTACTTTGATAATAAGTGAAATTAATTTGAGTATATTTCGATTTTAGTTTGTCGAAATAATCTTCAAATGATTCATTTCCATATGTTTCAGGTTCGCGTTTGCCTAATAAATTTAGGTTTGGTCCGTTGATAATAATTAGATTCATATTTGTTTGCTTTGTGTAAAAATATAAAAACCATCCTTTGGTAAAGATGGTTTAATATAAATTTATGAACTTTTTTGTTAAAATAATAATCCAGCAGATAATTGAAAGACAGAATTTTTAGCATCTGCGTCTCTTGCAATTTCTGTTAATCCTAAATTATATCTTGCTGAAACAAATAAGTTTTTTGTAAGGTTTACACCTAAACCAGCATTTACAGAAAAATCAAAGGTGTTGTAATTATTAATATTTACTTCATCTTTTTTGCTTAATAAAAACGAGCCTTGCGGCCCAACTTCCAAAAACATACTTTCTGATAGGTTAAATTTAGCTAACACTGGAATAGATATGTAACCCAATTCGTTATTTATTTCTTCAGAAACATTATCATAGCTTGCTCCAACAGTTGAATATAATAACTCAGGTTGAATAGCTAGATTATCAAATAATGAAATTTCAACTAAAATACCTGCATGATAGTTAGTAATTGCATCCGTTTTTACTTCTGTATTTGTGAAATTCGCATAATTTAAACCTGCTTTTACACCAAATCTAATATTTGATTGTGCGTTTGTAGTTTGAAAAATTGTTAATAAGGTAACGACTAAAAAAGCTAATTTTTTCATGTTCTATTGATTTTACTGTTGATTATTGCGATGCAAATATATGTTTATATATTATCTCAAAATGTTAAAAAGTATTATTTTTTTTATTTTTTGTAAGAAAATAATCTTTTATATTTGAGTTGTAACTTTAAATTAAATTAAATGAAAAAATTATTATTCGCTGCAATGGCAGTTTTTACTTTTACTGCTGCCAATGCACAAGAAAGAGAAAAAGGAGATATTGAGTTAGCTCCACATATTGGTTATTCTAGTTATTTTTTAAATGGCGATAATGTAAATGATTTTTCATCAATTTCATCAATAAATTATGGTGTAAATGCTGATTATTTTTTTAACAACAGATGGAGTTTGCGTTCGGGTTTATTGTCTCAAACTATGGGAGCTGAAGATTTTTCTGGTGAATTAAAATTAAATTATATTAGTATTCCAGTAAATGCTAATTGGCATTTTGGAAGTACTAGAAAATGGTTTCTGAATTTTGGAGCTTCAGCTAGTTTTTTGACAAAAGCTGAATTTAGTGGTGAAGATGTAAAAGAAGATATTGAATCTTTTCAACTAGGTGTTTCTTATGGTATTGGTTATAAATTAGAAATAACTGAAAGATTCAGTATATTAATAGAATCACAAAATCTTTTTGGTTTGAGTAATGTTCTTAAAGAAGGTGATTTGACTTGGACAAATGCAGGAGGTAGTATAAATATAGGAGGTGTTATTAAATTATAATTTAAAACGAAATTTTAATAAATCTCAATTAATCTCGGGATTTTTTTATAAAAACTAATTATGAAAAAAATAATTTATTTGGTAGTTGTTGCTTTAGGTTTTGTTCATACTGTTAATGCTCAAAACAGTGGAACAACTATCGCAAAAAATGATATTGCAATTGGTGTAAAAGCTGGGTTAAATATTTCGAATTTTGTTGGAGATGATGCTGGAGATGCAAATAGTTTAATTGGTTTTAATGGGGGGCTTTTTGTTGAACTTAAGATTTCTGATAAATTATATATTCAACCAGAAGTATTGTATTCTACGCAAGGTTCAAAAAGTAATTTGCTTCTAGAAGGAAATAATATTGATATATCTTTTAAAACCAAATA
>JBLHNH010000035.1:0-20654 GCA_047622645.1 Flavobacterium sp. | reverse complement strand
ATAACAAACTAAAATTAAGATCATGAACAAGACAATAAGTATAAATTTAGGAGGATTCTTTTTCCATATAGACGAAGATGCTTATAGCAAGCTAACCCGCTATTTAGATGCCGTGAAAGGTTCACTTTCTCCAGAAGGTAGAGATGAAATTATTAAAGACATTGAAAGTAGAATTGCTGAACTTTTTCAAGAAAAAATTAAAAACGAAAAACAAGTAATTAGCTCAAAAGAAGTTGATGACATGATAGCTATTATGGGTCAACCAGAAGATTATAAAATTGACGATGAGCCAATAAATAATTCATATAACAGCTCTACTTATAATTACAACAATAATGGTGGTACAAAAAAACTATTTAGAGACAAAGAGAATTCAATAATTGGTGGAGTTTTATCTGGAATAAGCCAATATATTGGTGTAGATCCAATTTGGTTAAGAATTGTTATGGCAATTTTATTAGTATTCTTTGGAACTGGCTTTTTTATCTATATAATTTTATGGATAATTATTCCTGAAGCTAGAACAACAACCCAAAAACTAGAAATGCGTGGAATGCCAATTAACATAACTAATATCGAGAAAAAAGTAAAGGAAGGCATTGACGATATTACTTCAAAAATAAGCGACATTGATACTGAAAAAATGATGCATAATGCAAGGAATAGTTCTCAAAAAGTAGGCTCTACTATAGAAGATATTTTTACAACTATTTTTAAGATTATAGGTAAATTGTTGGGAGGTTTTATCGTCTTAGTAACTTCAATTTCTTTAATTGGATTACTTATCGGAACAATCTTTATGTTCTTCTCAACTACTCTTGACCATGTTAGCATGCCTTGGAATGAATATTTAAGAGCCAGTAATTATACTGATTTTCCAATGTGGATATTGTATGTATTTTCTTTTTTTGCTGCTGCTATTCCAACTTTTTTCTTCTTCATTTTAGGAATGAAGTTATTAGTAAATAACTTAAAATCAATTGGAAGTTATGCTAAATATAGTTTACTTGGAATTTGGATATTATCCATAGTGTTTTTAGTATATTTTGGATTAAGTCAAGCTTCCCAAATTGGTCATGAAGGTAAAGTTGTTGAAAAAAGAGAGTTAATTATTTCTCCAAATGACACCCTTAAAATCAATATGAAATACAATAGTTTTTATTCAAAAAGTGTTTCTAATAGAACTGATTTTAGATTTACAGCAGATGAAAGTGATAAAGAAGTTATCTATTCTAACAATGTAAAAATACATTTAATGAAAACTGACGAAAACAAACCCTTCATTCAAATTGAAAAAACAGCTAATGGCCGTTCATATAATGATGCAAAAAAAAGAGCTCAAAAAATAACCTATAATTTTGAAATTCAAGGAAATATCATTAATTTAGATAATTATTTACTTACTGATAGAAGTAATAAATTTAGAGACCAAGAAGTTCATATTTATTTATACATACCAAAAGGAACTATCATTTATCCAAATGAATCTATTTCTGATTATTTAACAAATCGTTATTCTGATATTGATATGTATTACGGAAAAGAAAACCATCATTACAAATTAATTGACGGTGACTTTGAATGTCTTGATTGTCCAAATGATGATGAAGAATGGGACTCTGACAATAAGGATAGTAAAGTAGAAGTAAAAATAAATGGTAAAGAAATTATTACTTCTAAATCTGAAACAAGTACTATAAAAATAAATGGAATGGGAATAAGTATTGAAACAACAGATAAAAAATAAAAAACTAACTCTTCTTTTGAAGAACTAAATAACTAATCATGGTGAAATTTATTTTCCAACTTACAAAAATTATCATTGCAGCTGTCATGTTATTGTTAGCAATATCATGTGGAAATAATGTCAATTTTATGAATGATGGACTTACTGGAGACGGAAATGTGACATCATCAAAACGAACTACTGAAAATTTTGATGCTATAGAAGCAAAAACAGGTATTAAAGTTATCATTGAACAGGCTAACAATTATGCAATTGAAGTTAAAACAAATGAAAACTTACAAGAACATCTAAAAACAGAAGTTTCAAACGGAGTTTTAGCTATCTATTTTGATAAAAACATAAATACAGCCGATGAAAGAACTGTTTACGTTAAAGTTCCTAACCTTAGAAAAATTTCATCTTCAAGCGGATCTTCTGTAGAAAGTGCTACAACCATTAAGTCAGAGAATTTAGAATTAAAGTCAAGTAGCGGTAGCGAAATGAACTTGCGAATTAATGCTAAAAACCTAACTTGTGATAGCAGTAGTGGTAGTGAGATTGTAGCAAGTGGTAAATCTGAAAATCTAAGAACAGAATCTTCAAGCGGTAGTTCAATTATTCTAAATAATTTAGAAGTAGCTAATGCTATTTGTAAGTCTTCTAGCGGAAGCTCTACAAAAGTAAATCCAACTATATCTCTTGATGCAGATGCTTCAAGCGGAAGTAGTATAAAATATTACACCTCACTAAAACAAATAAAGATTGACGAAAGTTCGGGTGCAAGTGTATCAAAAAAATAAAAAAAAAGAAACATCAGCCAAAAACTGGTGTTTTTTTTTGATATATAAAAACATACATTTGTAACTAATTAAATTAATACTATGAAATTTAAAATATCTTATATCATTGTTATTTTATTTATAACAACTTTTTCTCATGCTCAAAAGAAAGAAAAAATTAAAGGATCTAAAATCATAACAGTCACTGTAAAAGAAGTTGAGACTTTTGATTCTGTTGATATAGCTGATAATTTAGAAGTCTATTTGGTAAAAGGAGAAAAAAACTCAGTTGAAATTGAAGCTGACGACAACTTACATGATGCAATTATTTTTGAAATAATTGGAAGTACGCTAAAACTATATTCTACAAAAGATGTTATTAGAGCCGAAAAATTTAGTGTTAGAGTAAATTATACTAGCACTCTAAAAATGGTAGTTGTTAAAAATGAAGCTAAACTAAATGCATTAGCCGATTTAAATTTAGACAGTATCACCATAAAAAACTTTGATAATTCAAAATCATTTTTAAATGTAAAATCTACCGATTTCACACTTATACTCAATGATAAATCAGAAGCGGAATTAAATATAAAAGCGGAGAAAACAACATTAGAATTAAGTGCAGATAGCGAATTAAAAGCATTGATTGCTACTGCGAATTTAAAATTAGATATGTATCAAAAATCTAAAGCTGCAATTGAAGGTGAATCCAAAATGGCCAACATAAGATTAGATAACGATGCCAAATTAGAAGCAAAAAAACTAGTTGTTAATGAAATGAATTTATCTACTGAAATGTATAGTTATTGCGAAATAAATGTAAAAGATAAAGTAACCATTTCTGCCACAGGAAAATCGGAAATTGAGTTTCTAGGTGATGCTAAAGTCGAAATTCCAGTTTTTAGAAATAATGCAACACTTCAAAAAATCGAAAAATAGAGAATAAAAAAATCCAGCGTAATTGCTGGATTTTTTATGTAAAATTAAAAAAACCACATAATTACTCTTTTGCTGCTAAATATCTTTCAGCGTCTAATGCAGCCATACAACCAGTTCCTGCAGCTGTTATCGCCTGACGATAAATATGGTCTGCAGCATCACCTGAAACAAAGACTCCATCAATATTAGTTTTAGAACTTCCAGGTGTATTTATAATATAACCTGTTTCATCAAGGTTTAAGAAATTTTTGAAAATATCTGTGTTTGGTTTGTGACCAATGGCAACAAAAAATCCAGTTGCTGGAATTTCCATTTCGGTATTAGTTGTTTTATTTAAAGCTTTTACACCAGTTACAACTTGACCATCACCCAAAACTTCAACAGTATCATGATTCATTAAAATTTCGATATTTGCTGTTTTTCGAACACGTGCTTCCATTATTTTTGAAGCTCTAAATTGCTCACTTCGAACTAACATAGTAACTTTAGTACATAATTTAGACAAATAATGAGCTTCTTCACAAGCACTATCTCCTGCTCCAACTATAACAACCTCTTGATTTCTGTAGAAAAATCCGTCACAAACTGCACAAGCAGAAACTCCACCACCTAAATTCAAATATTTTTGCTCAGAAGGCAAACCTAAATACTTTGCTGAAGCTCCAGTTGAAATAATTACAGTTTCTGCATGTATTTCTTTATCATCTTGTATCCAAACTTTATGAATATCACCAGAAAAATCTACTTTAGTTACCCAACCATCACGAACATCAGTTCCAAAACGTTGAGCTTGAGCTTGTAAACCTACCATCATTTCGGGTCCTGTAATTCCTTCAGGATTTCCAGGCCAATTCTCTACTTCATTTGTTGTTGTTAATTGACCACCAGGCTGTGTTCCTTGATATAAAACCGGAAACATATTAGCTCTTGAAGCATAAATTGCAGCTGTATATCCTGCAGGCCCAGAACCAATTATTAAACATTTTACTTTTTCTATAGTATCTAGCATAATTATAATTTTAAGTGCTCCAAAAGTAATAATTTTGAATGAATTGAAATGTAATATAGCTTACAAAAAATCTATTTTACAATAATCATTACTTATTGAAGTTTTTATAAAAAAAAACCTCCTTGAAATTCAAGAAGGTTTTATCGTCGGGGTGGCAGGATTCGAACCTGCGACCTCCTGCTCCCAAAGCAGGCGCGATGACCGGGCTACGCTACACCCCGAAAAGTGAGCTGCAAATATAAAGCTTAAATTTACAACCACAAGCATTTTTATAAATATTTTTTTTAAGTTTAAATTAAACATAAAAATTAAATTCAAATACTTAAATTTGTCAAATAATAAAGACACATTTTATGCTTATAATTGGAATTGCTGGTGGGACAGGAAGTGGGAAGACAACTGTTGTGCATCAAATAATGAATGAATTACCCGAAACGCAAGTTGGTATCATTTCTCAAGACTCATATTATCGTGAAACTTCTAATTTAAGCTATGAGGAACGTACTAAAATTAATTTTGATCACCCAAGAGCCATAGATTTTGAATTACTTGTTGAGCATTTAAAGCTATTAAAAGAAGAAAAAACAATTGAACAACCTGTCTATTCGTTTGTAACGCACAACAGAACTGATGACGTTATAATAACTCATCCAAGAAAAGTAATGATTGTGGAAGGAATTCTTATCTTATCAAACCCAGAACTAAGAGAATTATTTGATATTAAAATATTCGTACACGCTGATTCTGACGAAAGACTAATAAGACGTTTAAAGAGAGATATTGCTGAACGTGGAAGAGATATGAATGAAGTGTTGAATCGTTATCAAAACACACTTAAACCAATGCACCAACAATTTATCGAGCCTACAAAAGCTTATGCAGATATAATTATTCCAAACGACAAATACAATACGGTTGCTATTGGAGTAGTTAGAGCAGTAATAAATCAACGAATAGAAAAATAAATGTTCAAAAAAATTCAACAATTACGCATAAAGTATCCTTTTCTAAAAATTATTTGGAACAGGTACTTTTTAGTAGTGTTGTTTTTTGTAATTTGGATGTTGTTTTTAGATAATTATTCGTATCTTGACCATAGTCTTTTAAATAAAGAAATAGATGAGCTAGAAGCGAATCAAAAATACTATAAAGAGGAGATAACTACTGATAGTATTAAAATAAAAAAACTTCAAAATCCAGATATGATTGAAAAATATGCTCGTGAAAAATATTTCATGAAGAAAGATAGTGAGGATATTTATATAATTGAAATAGAAAATGAACAATAATAATAATTTTTGAAAGTAACTATTTTTGGTGAATTCCAAAAAAAAATCAAGTTGTCGAATAACAATAATTTCAAAAATTCAATTAAAATCATCAAGTAATAATATAGTATTAACATTAACTAATCACATAAAAATTAATTAAGGTTTTTTATACCATTTGTTTTACCAGTCGTAAAATCGTGCCGTTTAACTTTTAAAAAACCATAAATATCTAAACATGAAAATTAAATTCAACATTATATTACTAGGAATTTTTTTTATGCAAATTAGTTTTGCTCAAAATGGATGTACTGATCCTCTAGCTAATAATTACGACATTTCTGCTACTATAAATGATGGAAGTTGTACCTATAATGCTACTTCAATTTCGCCGACACAAACCTTTAATTTATCGAATACAATTAATGAAACTTCTGGACTTATTGAATGGAATAATTTTTTGTATACACATAATGATAATTCGGATATAAATTTATATGAAATAAACAAAAACGATGGTAGCATTACCCAAAACTTAACTTTAAATGGATTGTCAAATATAGATTGGGAAGAGATTTCACAAGATGCAACCCATATTTATATTGGAGATTTTGGTAATAATAGTTCTGGAAACAGAACGAATTTAAAAATATATAAAATTGAAAAAACAACTTTATATACTTCGCCTCAAATAGAAGTTATAAATTTCAATTACTCCAATCAAACTGATTTTTCTCCACAAAGTGCTAATACAACCGATTTTGATTGTGAAGCGTTTGTGGTAACAAATTCCGAAATTTTATTATTTACCAAACAATGGACAACAGAGCAAACGGCAATATACAATTTACCTAAAACAGCCGGAACTCACACCGCAACATTATTAACAACTTTAAATGTTTCTGGATTGATAACAGGAGCTACTTTAGTAGATCAATATAAAATTATTGCATTATCGGGATATAGTAGTTCTATAAATCCTTTTATATATTTAATTTATGATTACAACAATACCAATTTTCAAAATGCAAACAAAAGAAAACTTACTATCAACTTAGCATTGCATCAAATAGAAGCAATAAGTTCTACAAATGGATTAGACTTTTTTTTATCAAGTGAAAGTTTAATTTACCTTCCTTTTGTAAATAATCCTCAAAAAATGTTTACTTTTTCATTAAATAATTATTTAAGTGATTACATTTCAAATTATTTGAATATAGAAACTACAAACATTAGTAATAACGAAATAATTATTTTTCCAAATCCTACAAAAAACTTTATTGAAATAGAAGGAAAATGGAGTTTATATAAGAAATATAAAATAGTAGATGTTTTTGGAAAGACAAAAATTCAAGGAACATTAGATAATCAAAAAATTGAATTAGTAAATATAGAAGCTGGTATTTATTTTATGCAAATAGAAGGAAATAAATCAGTTTTTAAAATAATAAAAAAATAGTTAAAAATGGATAACAATCTTTTTAGTGAATTCCAAAAAACAACATCCAAACAATGGAAACAACAAATTCAATTCGAATTAAAAGGAGCTGACTTTAATGAAAAGCTAGTTTGGGAAAGTTCAGAAGGCATCAAAGTGAAACCTTTTTATCACAATGATGAAGATAATTTAACTAATAATGTTCAAACAAAAGTTTCTGAATTTAAAATTCTACAAAACATTTATGTACATAATGTAGAAAAATCAAATTTAAAAACCACAGATTCTCTAAAAAGAGGTGCAGAAAGTATAAGGTTTACAATTGAAAATGAAACGATTTCTTTAGAAAGCTTATTAAAAAACCTTCCTTTTGAAAACATTTCTTATTATTTCAATTTGAAATTTATATCAATCGATTTCGTTAAAAAACTAACTGAAATTGCAACAAAAAACAAGGCTAATTTTGTAATTCAAAGCGATCCTGTCGGACAATTAGCAAAAAACGGAAACTGGTATAAAAATTTAGAAGATGATTTTAAATCTCTAAATCAAATTAGCACTAAAATCCCGTTTTTATCCATTCAATCTGGAATTTATCAAAATGCTGGTGCTAACATGGTGCAACAACTGGCCTACACTTTAGCACATGTAAACGAATATTTCAATAGGATTGAAAACTTAAACCAACCCATCACAATTGAAGTAGCCGTTGGTACAAATTACTTTTTTGAAATCGCTAAATTAAGAGCTTTAAGAATCTTATTCAACACATTAGCCAAAGAATACAATCATTCACATGAATGTAATATTATAGCAACACCAACAAAACGAAACAAAACATTGTTTGATTATAATGTAAATATGCTTCGTACAACAACCGAATGCATGTCTGCTATATTAGGTGGAGCAAATGAAGTAGTTAATTTAGCTTATGACGCATTATACCACAAAGACAATGAGTTTGGTGATAGAATAGCAAGAAACCAATTGTTAATTCTTAAAATGGAAAGTTATTTCGATAAGGTAGACAATCCAGCTGATGGTGCTTATTATATTGAATCGTTAACCGAACAATTAGCTGAAAAAGCTTTGGAATTATTTAAAGATATTGAAGCTAATGGTGGTTTTATCACACAGTTAATCGAAGGAACAATTCAAAGAAAAATTAACGAATCAGCTCAAAAAGAGCAAGATTTATTCGATAACGGAAAAGAAGTTTTATTAGGAACCAATAAACACCCTAATAAAAATGACAAAATGAAAAATGATTTAGAGTTATATCCTTTTGTGAAAAATAACCCAAGAAAAACGTTAATTATGCCAATAATAGAAAAACGTTTAGCCGAAAAAATGGAACAAGAACGATTAAATGCTGAAGAATAAGTCATGAGAAAAAACATCCAACAAATAACTATAAAATCGAAAATCGAAAACCAACAGTCTAGAATCGAAAGTAAAGAAAAATTTTCAACAGCTGAAGGCATTGACGTTAAATCAACTTACTCCAAAGAGGATATTGAAAAACTAGAACACATTGGTTTTGGAGCTGGTTTTACACCTAACCTTCGAGGTCCTTATGCCACAATGTATGTGCAAAGACCATGGACTATTCGTCAATATGCAGGATTTTCGACTGCTGAAGAAAGTAACGCTTTTTACAGAAGAAATTTAGCGGCAGGTCAAAAAGGTTTATCAGTTGCTTTTGATTTAGCCACACATAGAGGTTACGATTCAGATCATGAAAGAGTTTTTGGAGATGTGGGAAAAGCTGGTGTTGCCATCGATTCTGTAGAAGACATGAAAGTGCTTTTTGACCAAATTCCTTTAGATGAAATGTCGGTTTCTATGACTATGAATGGTGCCGTTTTACCCATCATGGCATTCTATATTGTGGCTGCTATGGAACAAGGTGTAGCTATCAAAGACTTATCCGGAACCATACAAAATGATATTTTAAAAGAGTTTATGGTTAGAAATACATACATTTATCCACCTACTCCGTCTATGAAAATTATTGCTGATATTTTTGAATATTCGAGTAAAAATATGCCAAAATTTAACTCGATTTCTATTTCGGGTTACCACATGCAAGAAGCTGGTGCAACGGCTGATATTGAATTAGCCTACACTTTAGCAGATGGTTTAGATTACATTAGAACTGGAATTGCAGCTGGAATGGATATTGACACTTTCGCACCAAGATTATCATTTTTCTGGGCAATTGGAATGAACCATTTTATGGAAATTGCCAAAATGCGGGCTGGAAGAATTTTATGGGCCAAATTAGTAAAACAATTCAATCCAAAAAGTGACAAATCCTTATCTTTAAGAACACATTGTCAAACTAGTGGTTGGAGCTTAACCGAACAAGATCCCTTTAACAACGTAGCCAGAACAACAATTGAAGCTGCAGCAGCTGCCTTTGGCGGAACTCAATCTTTACACACAAATGCACTTGACGAAGCCATAGCCTTACCAACAGATTTTTCAGCTCGAATTGCTCGAAACACACAAATTTTCTTGCAAGATGAAACTAAAATAACCAAAACGGTTGATCCTTGGGCAGGAAGTTATTATGTTGAAAGTCTAACAGCAGAAATCGCAGAAAAGGCGTGGACTTTAATTGAAGAAGTAGAAGCACTTGGTGGAATGACAAAAGCAATCGAAGAAGGAATTCCGAAATTACGTATTGAGGAAGCTGCTGCTCGAAAACAAGCTCGTATTGATAGTGGACAAGATATTATTGTGGGCGTAAACAAATATCGTTTAGAAAAAGAAGATCCCTTACATATTTTGGATGTAGACAACAACATGGTTCGAAAGCAACAAATAAAACGTTTAGAACAAATAAAAGCTTCACGCGACAATACTAAAGTAAAAGAGTGTTTAGCTAAATTAACCGATTGTGCAAAAAATGCAAATGGAAATTTATTATCTTTAGCAGTAGAAGCAGCCAAAGAAAGAGCAACATTAGGTGAAATCAGTGATGCTTTAGAAGAAATATATGGAAGATATAAAGCACAAATTAGAAGTTTTAGCGGAGTGTATAGTAAAGAAATAAAAAATGACGAAAGTTTTCAAAAGGCAAAACAATTAGCAGATGCTTTCGCAAAGAAAGAAGGTAGAAGACCAAGAATCATGATTGCTAAAATGGGACAAGATGGTCACGATAGAGGAGCAAAAGTAGTAGCCACTGGTTATGCGGATGTAGGGTTTGACGTGGACATTGGTCCCTTATTCCAAACTCCAAAAGAAGCAGCCAAACAAGCTGTAGAAAATGACGTTCATATTTTAGGTGTTTCCTCTTTGGCAGCTGGACACAAAACTTTGGTACCACAAGTAATAGAAGAACTAAAAAAACATGGAAGAGAAGATATTATGGTAGTTGTTGGCGGGGTAATTCCTTCTCAAGATTATCAATTCTTGTTTGACGCAGGAGCTATTGCTGTTTTTGGTCCTGGAACTAAAATAAGTGAAGCAGCAATTACAATTTTAGAAGTTTTATTAGAAGATTAAACACAGTTTATCATTCTGATGAAGTAAGAATCGCATTGTATTTACAAAAAACACTAACAAACGTTGGTGTTTTTTTTTGAGCACAAAATAAGAATATGTTAATACTATGTTACACAAAGTTTGGATTAACTTGTGACTAAAGTGATAAAAAAAACCTACAAAACTAAACCTTCAACAGCCAAGACTCCTTCCATAAAATCAATTGCCTTTACATGTTCAAAAAAATCAATTTCGGTTTCATGAGGTAAGAAGTCAGAAATAATTCGAACAATAAAATCTTGAGGTTTTTTCAAATACATAAAGGTATAATCTTCCATGTTCACTACTGTACTTTCCTCCAAATCTGTTGTCCTAACAAATTTATCAGAAGTCAAGGAAGACAAACAAGGTAAACTCAAATTTGGCTCAGTCATTATAGGTTGCCCATTTTCGAACAAGCCTCCTTTATACCCATATAAAGATGAAGTTGTAATTTCAATAGGCTTTCCTAAACCCAAATAAGAAGGCAAGTTTGTTTCTTTACCTACAACAGCAGCAAAACCCATTAACACACAAATATCGTTGGGCGGTAAATTCAATAAAGCTTTAGCAGTACTTTCTCTACCAATACCAGAAACTCTTACTTCATAAATATGCTTTAAAGAAGTAATTCGCGACAAAGCAGCAAGCACTTTCTTCTGCTCTATCTCCATTGGAGTGAGGATAATTATTTTCATTTTTTTTTTGCAAAGATAAAATTTGTAGTGATATGATCAATAATACTTATGTACATTAAAATAAAGTTCATATTTATATTTTTTTACTTGAAAAAAAATTACGAAAACGTTATATTAACCTTAACATCACCTATACAACGTTACAAGCAAACTTTCTTTATTTGTACATTTTAGGATAAAATCAGTGATATCAGCTTTTTATTTTTGTTTTCTTTGTATAGTTTTAATAAAACTCTTTTGTCATAATTCTAAAATATTTGGTATTACATTTATAAAAGTGTTTTTTTTACCTTACAAATTTCAATAATAATGAACAAGAACTACATTTTACTAGTCCTTTTATTAAACTATACATTCGCTTTTAGTCAATTAGGTTTCTGCAATGGCAGTAGTGGTGCACCTATCTTTTTTGAAAACTTTGGTAGCGGTACAACTTACGGACCAGCTTTACCTGCTGGAACAACAAATTATACATATGTAAACAGTGGTTTTCCAAATGATGGTCAGTACACTTTATTCTATAGAACTAATCTTCTTGGCAATAATTGGCTCTATTCATTAGACCACACTCCAGATAATCAACCAAATGGTGTCGATGGAAAATGCTTAATAGTAAATGCAAGCAACACTCCTGGGCAGTTTTATAAAAGAACCGTAACGGGTTTATGCAGTAATACTACTTTTGAATTTTCGGCTTGGGTAATAAACATAATAAACTCTGCCTCTGGTGGTTGCTCGGGAACAGGAATTCCTATAAATGTTACTTTTGAAATTTGGAACGCATCAGATACTATTTTACTACAATCAGGAAACACAGGAAACATTAACGGAACACCAAATCCAATATGGAATCAATTTGGTTTAGTATTTACTATGGGTGCTGGTCAAACTTCGGTAATACTGAAAATGAGAAACAACGGAATAGGTGGTTGTGGAAATGATTTAGCTATTGACGACATTATGTTTCGTGCTTGTGGAGAATACAGTACCATTGTAAACAGTGGAAATCCATCAAATTCAGTTGCAATTTGCGAAAATGAAACTATTACTAATAACCAATTACAAGTCAGTACAAACGGAACCGCTTCAAATGTTTATCAATGGCAACAAAGCAGCGATAACGTTAATTATACAGACATAGCAGGAGCAACTTTTTCAATTTATTCTATTCCAACTATAACAGCAACTAGCTATTATAGAGTAAAAGTAGCAAATGACATTGCAAATTTAGGCAATTCTTTTTGTTCGACTTTGTCAGATATTTTTACTATATTCGTTAATGCATTACCAAATCCACCTGTCTCAAATGGGAATCAAACGCTTTGTAGTAATCAAGCTACTATGCTTAGTGTGACAGCAAATACAAATGAAAGTGTCAATTGGTATGATGCTTCAACAAACGGAAATTTACTGCAATCAAATTCATTAAATTACACTCCAACAGCTACGGGAACTTTTTATGCAGAAGCCTATAATTTATCTACAGGTTGTATTAGCAATACAAGAACTTCTGTTACACTTTTACCACTGACTACAGCTTCTTATTCTGGCACAACAACAATATGTTCAACTGAAACAACAGCTATTGCATTAACAGCCTCAAATACAAATGCAACTTTTAATTGGACAGCCTCTTCATCAAATGTAACTGGATTCTCAAACGGAACTGGCAATACAATTACGCAAACGTTGACCTATTCTGGAAGCACTTCAGGAACAGTTACTTATACAGTTTTTCCAGTAGTTAACGGTTGTCAAGGAATGGCTGAAACTATAACAATTACTGTAAATCCACAAACGAACATTACTCCTACTTTTACAACTATTCCAACAACTTATTGTTTGAATGCAACCGCTCCAACTTTACCAACGACTTCTTCAAACGCAACTCCAATTAATGGGACTTGGAGTCCAGCAACTATTAACACGTCAAATACTGGAACTACTACTTATACTTTTATACCTCAGTCAAATACTTGTATAAATTATACTACTTATAGTTTAAACATTACGGTCACAAATAATATTACGCCTAATTTTGATGCTACTCTTTCTTTATGTTCAGGTACAAATGCACCCGCATTAAACACAACTTCTCCTAACGGAATTATCGGTACATGGAATCCATCAACAATCAACAATACAGTTTCAGCAAATTATACTTTTACTCCAAATTCAAATCAGTGTGCAGTTTCACAAACTATAAGTGTAACTATCATACCCAGCAACACAACAGCTTCCTATTCAGGCACAACAACACTATGTTCAACTGAAACAACAGCTATTGCATTAACAGCTTCAAATACAAATGCAACTTTTAATTGGACAGCCTCTTCATCAAATGTAACTGGATTCTCAAACGGAACTGGCAATACAATTACGCAAACTTTAAACTATTCTGGAAGCACTTCAGGAACAGTTACTTATACAGTTTTTCCAGTAGTTAACGGTTGTCAAGGAATGGCTGAAACTATAACAATTACTGTAAATCCACAAACGAACATTACTCCTACTTTTACAACTATTCCAACAACTTATTGTTTGAATGCAACCGCTCCAACTTTACCAACGACTTCTTCAAACGCAACTCCAATTAATGGGACTTGGAGTCCAGCAACTATTAACACGTCAAATACTGGAACTACTACTTATACTTTTATACCTCAGTCAAATACTTGTATAAATTATACTACTTATAGTTTAAACATTACGGTCACAAATAATATTACGCCTAATTTTGATGCTACTCTTTCTTTATGTTCAGGTACAAATGCACCCATATTAAACACAACTTCTCCTAACGGAATTATCGGTACATGGAATCCATCAACAATTAACAATATAGTTTCAGCAAATTATACTTTTACTCCAAATTCAAATCAGTGTGCAGTTTCACAAACCATAAGTGTAACAATTTTAGAACCTACTCTAATAAGTATTGAATACACAACAAGTGGGGCCTTTTCAGAATATCAAATTGTAACCGTTTTAGCCTTTAATAGTGGAGATTATTTATACCAATTAGATAATGGGGATTTTCAAAATAACAACATTTTTAGCAATGTAACCTCTGGTAATCATACGGTTACAGTAATTGATCAAAATGGATGTTCACCCCCTTTATCAAAAGATATTTTTATATTAAATTATCCTCATTTTTTTACACCAAATGGCGATGGAATTAATGATTATTGGACAATTAATGGTTTAAATAATTTAAAAAAAGTAAAAATATTTATTTTTGATAGGTATGGAAAATTAATTAAACAAATCTTACCTAATAGTTCTGTTTGGGACGGAACTTTCAATGGATACTCTTTACCTGCAGATGATTATTGGTTTACTATTAATTTTGAAGAAAATAATATTCCTAGAACTTTTAAAGCTCATTTTAGCTTATCGCGATAAGCAAATAAGTATTTCTTTTGTATTTGGTGAAATTAAATTTATTATCTTTACTTAAAAATTTATATTATGGCAAAGAGTCAAGACGCAAAAAAAACGGAAAAAAAAGAACCGCTTAAAACTGCAAAAGAAAAAAAAGCAGAAAAAAGAGACAAGAAAAGTAGTCCAAAAAGAGATTAAAACCTTACAGAAACACGATTTATTTCGTGTTTTTTGTATTTAAATTAAATACTTTATATTATTTATATTGAATGTTTTTTAATTTTACGCTAATAACTTTATTCTATTGTTAACAAATTAGAGTTGAAAAAACCATATTTAATTGTATTTTTACCGTTCGTAATTTTAATATATCAGATGGGTAAAATCATTGCAATTGCAAATCAAAAAGGTGGTGTAGGTAAAACAACAACTTCAATAAATCTAGCGGCTTCATTAGGTGCTTTGGAAAAAAAAGTACTATTAATTGATGCTGATCCTCAGGCAAACGCCAGTAGCGGATTAGGTATAGATGTAGAAGCTGTTGAAATTGGTTCTTATCAAATTTTAGAACACAGCAACACACCAGAAGAAGCTATAATAACTTGTTCTGCACCAAATGTATGGGTTATTCCAGCTCATATCGATCTAGTAGCTATTGAAATAGAATTAGTGGATAAAGAAAATCGCGAGTACATGCTTAAACAAGCATTGGAAAGCATTAAAGATAAGTATGATTACATCTTAATTGATTGTGCTCCTTCTTTAGGATTACTAACATTAAATGCCTTAACTGCTGCTGACAGTGTTATAATTCCTATTCAATGCGAGTATTTTGCTTTGGAAGGTTTAGGAAAACTATTAACAACAATTAAGAGTGTTCAAAAAATACATAATGCCGATTTAGATATTGAAGGTTTATTGTTAACTATGTATGATAGCCGTTTACGTTTGTCAAATCAAGTGGTGGAAGAAGTACAAAAACATTTCTCTGATATGGTTTTTAATACAATCATTCAAAGAAACATTAAATTAAGTGAAGCACCGAGTTTTGGAGAAAGTATAATAAATTATGACGCAACTAGTAAAGGTGCTTCTAATTATTTACAGTTGGCAGAAGAAATTATTAGAAAAAATAAAGCATAAAGCATGACAAAAGCTGTAAAAAAGCAAGCATTAGGAAGAGGACTATCAGCTCTTTTAAAAGATCCTGCCAATGATATAAAATCGGCAGAAGATAAAAATGCAGATAAGGTAGTAGGAAATATTGTTGAATTAGAGATTAATTCAATTGAGATAAACCCATTTCAACCTAGAACAAATTTTAATGAAGAAACGCTAAAAGAACTAGCAACTTCAATTAGAGAACTAGGTGTAATACAACCTATTACGGTTCGTAAACTTGACTTTAATAAATACCAATTAATTTCTGGAGAAAGACGTTTAAGAGCTTCAAAAATTATTGGTCTTGAAACTGTTCCTGCATATATTCGTATTGCAAATGATCAGGAATCTCTTGAAATGGCTTTGGTAGAGAACATCCAACGACATGATTTAGATCCTATTGAAATTGCTTTGTCATACCAACGTTTAATTGACGAAATCAATCTTACACAAGAGCAAATGAGTGATCGTGTTGGAAAAAAACGCTCAACCATTGCCAATTACCTTCGTTTACTAAAATTAGATCCAATTATCCAAACCGGAATTCGTGATGGATTTATTTCTATGGGTCATGGTAGAGCTTTAATAAATATAGAAGACAATGATGTTCAAGGAGATATTTACCATAAAATAGTTACTGAAAACTTATCCGTTAGAGATACAGAAGCTTTAGTAAAAAAATACCAAGAAAGTCTTTTACCAAAAGCTAAGACACCTAAGTCTGATGCTTTTCAAATAGATGAAGAACAAAAGAAAAGTTTTGCGCACTATTTTGGGGCAAAAGTAGATATAAAGTCAGCTGGAAACGGAAAAGGAAAAATTACTATTCCATTTTATTCTGAAGAAGATTTTGAACGTATTTTGAAACTTATAAAAGGATAGTGAAGCAAACAGTTTTCATATATTTTCTTATTTTGTTTTTTTGTAGCACTACTCTTTTTGCACAAAAACCCGAAATCATTAAGTCTAAAGATACTGTTGTTACAGCTATTGATCCTTTGACACCATCAAAAGCAGCTTTTTATTCGGCTATTTTACCAGGTCTTGGACAAGCATATAATAAAAAATATTGGAAAATACCAATTGTTTATGCAGGTTTGGGAATTTCAATATATTCTTATACTTTTAATCAAAGGGAATATAATAAGTTTAGAGATGAGTACAAAAGAAGGCTTGACGGAACATCAGATCTAAATCATCCAATTTATGGGAATTTAGACGATGAAAGATTAATTAGTGCTCAAAAATTTCACCAAAGAAACAGAGACCTATCTATGCTACTTACTGTTGGAATATACATTCTAAATATAGTAGACGCTAATGTTGACGCACATTTAATTCAGTTTAACGTTAATGACAACCTATCTGTAAAACCAGATTTATATCAAAATCAGTTAAACAGCAGGCAAAATGTAGGATTATCTTTTAATTACAATTTTTAACTATAATTAATGCTTCAAACTGTAACAAACACTAATTTCTATACACTAATCTAAATGAAAATTGCACTTTTAGGCTACGGAAAAATGGGAAGAGTTATTGAAAAAATAGCTTTAGAAAGAGGACATTCTATAGTTTTAAAGAAAACAAGTACTGATTCTTTTGAAGGTTTAAAAAAAGCTGATGTTGCGATTGATTTTAGTGTTCCAAATTCTGCCGTAACTCATATATCTGAATGTTTAAATAACAACATTCCTGTTATTTCAGGAACAACAGGTTGGTTAGATAACTATGAAAAAATGGTTGAATTGTGTGAAATTAATAAGGGAAGTTTCATTTACAGCTCAAATTTTAGTTTAGGAGTAAATGTTTTTTTTGAATTAAATGATTATTTAGCAAAAATGATGCATAACTTGAAACAATATAACGTTTCAATGGAAGAAATACATCACACACAAAAATTAGATGCACCAAGTGGAACAGCTATTTCATTAGTAAAAGGTGTAATCGATAATTCAGATTACACGAATTGGACTTTAGAAAATCCAAAAAATAACGAAATTCATATTGAAGCTAAAAGAATTGAAAAAGTACCAGGTACACACAGCGTTTTTTATGATTCAGAAGTAGATCAAATCGAAATAAAACACATAGCACATAGCAGAGATGGTTTTGCACTTGGTGCGGTAATTGCTGCAGAATGGTTAATTGAAAAAAGAGGTGTCTTTAGAATGAAAGACGTTTTAGGAATATAATAAGACTGTAGATTTTAGAAAGCAGGTAAAATTTTAATAGAAATAAACGGTTATACGATTCCAAAAGTTCGAAACAGTTTAACAAAAAAAATAAAAAAATGACAGCATTACAATGGTTATTCTTCATATTGATAGTTCAGCTAATTCACGGACTAGGAACTTGGAAATTATATGTAAAAGCAAATAGAAAAGCTTGGGAAGCATTTGTTCCTGTATATAATGCAATAGTTTTAATGCAAATTATCAATAGACCTAAATGGTATACTTTTTTACTATTTATTCCAGTTATTAACCTAATAATGATACCTGTTGTCTGGGTAGAGACCGTTAGAAGTTTTGGGTATAATTCGACAAAAGATACTGCTTTAGTAATTTTAACTTTAGGTTTTTACATCTATTACATCAATTATACGCAAAACCCAACTTATATTACAGATAGAAGTTTAGTGCCAACAAACAAAACAGCTGACACTATTAGTTCATTATTATTTGCAATTGTTGTTGCCACTTTTGTCCATACTTATTTCATACAACCTTTTACTATTCCAACTTCTTCTTTAGAAAAATCGTTGTTAGTTGGTGATTTCTTATTTGTAAGTAAGTATAATTATGGAGCAAGAACTCCAATGACTACGATTGCTGCACCAATGGTTCATGACACTATTCCTTTTGTAAAAACTAAATCATATTCTATTTGGCCACAATTGCCATACTTTAGACTACCTGGTTATGAAAAAATAAAAAATAACGACATTGTAGTTTTTAACTGGCCAATTGATACGGTTTACCAATTTAGAGATCCGTTACACAGATATGCTTGGAAACCAATTGATAAAAGGTCTAATTATGTAAAAAGATGTGTAGGAATTCCTGGTGATAAAATTGAAGTTAAAAATTCTGAATTATATGTAAACGGTAAAATTTTAGTTTTATCAGAAAGAGCAAAACCACAATTTTCATATTCAGCAAGAGTTGAGCCTTTGGATAATATTGACTACAATACATTATTTAGTGATTTAAATACTCATGATAGATATGGATTTAATGCGGAACAAAAAACAGCTTATTTCCCTGCTTTAACTTCAGAAAACGTTGATAAATTAAAGAAAATACCAGGTGTCTCAGATGTTGAAAGAATGATTGACACAACAAATACTATATTTTCTTATGAATTTAAAATTGATCCAAAAATTAAAGACAATGAATTACAGAACATTGTAACTAGAATTAAAGAATCAAATAAATTTGTCGTATTTGAAGATAAAAACAAAAACTTATTATGCATCAACAGGCTTCCTTTTGAATTTGTTAATTTGATTAAAAGTCAAAAATCGGTAATAAGCACTAAAGAAATGCATGACATTTTCCCTCATGGGACAAATCAAAAGAATTGGACTAAAGATAATTTAGGACCAATTTATATTCCTGAAGCTGGAAAAATAGTGGAATTAAATATAGAAACACTTCCTTATTATAAAAGATTAATCACAGAATACGAAGGAAACACTTTACAACAAACTGGTAACGAAATAAGAATTAACGGCCAAGTTGCAACATCATATACTTTTAAACAAGATTATTATTGGATGATGGGAGATAATCGACATAATTCAGAAGATTCTCGTTATTGGGGTTATGTTCCAGCTGATCATATTGTTGGAAAACCAATCTTTATTTGGATGAGTTGGGATTCAAATGCAACAGGATTAATGAACAAAATTCGTTGGGAAAGAATGTTTACTACAGTAAGTGGTAAAGGCCAACCGGAATCGTATTTTAAATACTTCTTATTCTTATTAGCTGGGTATTTTGTGTTTGACTATTTTAGAAGTAAAAAGAAGAGTAAAGAAGAAAATCAGTAGCCAAGTTAGGTTATTAATAATCAGTTTAAAAAATGAGAACTATTCTTCATCCTACTTATTTCCCATCGATTAGTCATTATATAGCAATGATTCAAGCTGATGAAATTGTATTTGAAGTAGATGATAATTTTCAAAAGCAAACCAATAGAAATCGTATGTACATTTATGGTGCGAATGGTTTGCATTTACTAAACATTTCAGTTAAACATTCTATAGAAAAAAACCAGAAATATAAAGATGTAATTATTGATAAAACTTCTGAATGGCAAAAAAACCATTTAAAATCACTTGAAGCAGCTTATAAAAATTCGCCTTTTTTTGAATATTTTATTGATGATATTTTACCCATTTATCAGAAGAAACATAAATTTTTAATCGATTTAAATTTTGAAACTTTTGAAATCGTAAATTCTTGTTTAGGAATTGATTTACCTTTTTCAAAAACGATTGAATATTTACATACTTTGGAAAACGAAAATGATTTACGGTATTTAGTCAATGGAAAAAAAGACACTACTCAATTAGAATCTTACACTCAAGTTTTTAATGACAAACATGGTTTTATTAATAATCTCAGTATTCTAGATTTATTATTTAATGAAGGAAGATATGCTGTTGATTATTTAAAAAAGCAAACTTTATAAATACTATTTGTCTT
>JBLHNH010000034.1:0-20702 GCA_047622645.1 Flavobacterium sp. | reverse complement strand
CAGAAATTCCTAATACAATTCATTTAGTTCTTTACATTTTATCTTTAACCTGATTAGTTTTTATTTTTATTTTTCCAAGAAATAAAAATAACATCTTGTTTATTAGTTCAAATGCGATGGCAACCTTTGGAATATCAATATATATATATCAGTCTTTCAAAAGACAATAAGCAATTTATACAACTAACATTATTATTAATAGCTACCTATTTTTATGGATGTCTTAATAAACTAAACGGAGGTTTTTTGACTTTTAGTTGGGAAAACATGATTTTGAATAGAATGTTTACTATATCTAAAGAAACTATTCATAATAATTTATGGATACATCATTTAGGTACTTTACTTGCTATAATTGAATTGTTATTTGGTTTAGCCTTTTTTTTTTTGAAAAATAAAAAGGTAATTGTTATTTTAATTGTTTTCATGCACATTTTTATATTACCATAAATTGGCCTAGTTAGTAATTACAATCACATAGTTTGGCCTTGGAATATAGCTTTGATTTTGTTGTTTTTGTAATGTTCAACAATAAAGAAAAGGATGAGTTAACAAAGTGATTTTTAAGAAGCAAAATAAATATTTTATTCTTAACTATATTATTCATCATGCCTATTTCCAATAAATTTGGCTTTTGGTACAATCATTTTTCTTTTAATTTGTATACAGGAAACTTAAAAAAACTAAGCTTGTGTATTAAAAATTTTAAAACTTATCCTGAACTTGAACAATATATATAAAAGAAAAATAGCTCGATTTGTAATGATTATAATGAAATAGATGTTTTTAAATGGACGATGAATGATTTATATACTCCTATTAATTCAGATAATTTTACAAGTCTTCAATTAAAAAAAGCGTGGATAAAAAAATATCCAAATTCAGATATTCACATGTTTTTATCAAGTTACCCCTATAAAAAAGAGAATATTGTCGAATTATAATAAAATAAGTGTCATATAATTTTTTAATATTATTGATAAAACCTTACTTTTGTGACAGTTTTTAAAAATCAAATTAACAACATACTATGAGCGTTTTAGTAAATAAAGATTCAAAAATAATAGTTCAAGGATTTACAGGTAGCGAAGGAACTTTTCATGCCGAACAAATGATTGAATATGGTACAAATGTAGTTGGTGGTGTAACTCCTGGTAAAGGAGGACAAACTCATTTGGATAGACCTGTTTTTAATACTGTACAAGATGCAGTAGAAAAAGCTGGAGCTGATACTTCTATTTTATTTGTACCACCAGCTTTTGCTGCTGATGCAATTATGGAGGCAGCTGATGCTGGAATTAAAGTAATTATTTGTATTACTGAAGGAATTCCTGTTGCAGATATGATTAAAGTTTATGCTTACATTCAAGATAGAGATTGTCGTTTAGTTGGACCTAACTGTCCAGGTGTAATTACTCCAGGTGAAGCTAAAGTTGGTATTATGCCAGGTTTCGTTTTCAAAAAAGGGAATGTAGGTATTGTTTCTAAATCAGGAACATTAACGTATGAAGCTGCTGACCAAGTTGTAAAACAAGGAATGGGAATCACAACTGCTATCGGAATTGGTGGAGATCCAATTATTGGAACAACAACAAAAGAAGCTGTTGAATTATTAATCAACGACCCAGAAACTGAATGTGTTGTTATGATTGGTGAAATTGGAGGTCAATTAGAAGCTGATGCTGCTAAGTGGTACAAAGAAAGTGGAAGTAAAAAACCTATCGTAGGATTTATTGCTGGTGAAACTGCTCCTGCTGGAAGAACAATGGGTCATGCTGGTGCAATTGTTGGAGGTTCTGACGATACTGCAGAAGCTAAGAAAAGAATCATGAGAGAATGTGGAATACACGTTGTTGATTCTCCTGCTGAAATTGGATTAAAAGTAAAAGAAGTAATGGGATAATTTATTTTGTCACCTAAATATAAAAAAACCGATGCAACTTTGTATCGGTTTTTTTATACATATCATACTTAATAACTTCTATTTTAAGAATATGATAATAATGAGAAGAAAGTTTTTTAATTTGAATTTTATGTAAAAATAAAAAATCAAATTTGTTTAAAACTTAAATAAATGAATAACGTTTATATAAAAGGTACAGGCTCTTATGCACCCGAGAATATTGTAAAAAACAACTATTTTGAAGCTATTGGTTCATCCGATGAATGGATCTTTTCAAAATTAGGAATTAAAGAGCGTAGAATATCAACAGGAGAAGCAACAAGTGATTTGGCTTACAAAGCAGGGCTAATAGCTGTTGAAAACGCAAATTTAAAGGTAGAAGAAATAGATTTGATAATTGTGGCTACAACAACACCAGATAGACCTTCACCATCTTGTGCTTGTTTTGTTCAAGATAAATTAAAAGCAGTTAACGCTGTAGCTTTCGATATTTCTGCAGTTTGCTCTGGTGCTTTATTTACAATGGCAACTGCTGTTCAATTTGTAAAAACCGGAATGTATAAAAATGTTTTAGTAATTGGTGCTGATACTTTTTCAACTATTATTGATTGGGAACGAAGAGATGCTGTCTTTTTTGGAGATGGTGCAGGAGCAATGGTTTTATCTGCAACAACCGAAGATAAAGGTTTTATAGATTTTGCATTGCATTCTGATGGAACAGGAAAAGAACATTTTACAGTTATTGCTGGGGGTTCTGCTAAACCTGCTTCAATTGAAACTGTAAATAATAGAGAACATTATTTTAAAATGGATGGAAAAGCCGTTTTTGATACGGCTACTAAAGTTGTTCCAGAAAATATTAACGAAATATTGAGTAAAAACAACCTTACAATTGATGATGTAGATTTTATGCTACCACATCAACCAAGTATTAGAATTCTTCAAGAAATTGCTCGAAAAGTTAATTTACCTTTCGAAAAAGTAAAAACAAATATGGACAGATATGCCAATACTTCTGGTGGAACTGTACCTATTATATTAGATGAAACACATAAGAATAACGAGTTCAAAAAAGGAGATATTCTTTTGTTCGCAGCTGTTGGAGCTGGTTGGACTTGGGGAACAGCTTTGTATAAATGGTAAAATAATTTAAAATTAAAGATATGTTTACAAATAAAACATTTTTAATCACAGGTATTGCCGATGAAAATTCATTAGCCATGTTTGTAGCAAAAAAAATAATAGAAAACGGTGGTAAGGTTATTTGCACAGGATTAGGTGTAAGTGAATTTCACAAAGATTTATCGGATAAGGCAAAGCGGTTTTTAAACACCAATTATCTAGATTTTCAAAAATCAGTTAAAAATGAATTGGGAGATGCTCAAACAGAAATATTAGATGTAACACTTGAAGAAAGTGTAGATGCATTTGCTAAGAAATTAAAAACAAATAATATTAAGGTAGATGGGTTTTTACACGCAATTGCAATGGATAAAACCATTCGTCAAAAAGTGGTTAAGCCTATTTTAGAAGTCACAAAAGATGAATTTTGCGATACAATGGAAGTTTCGGCTTATTCCTTAATTCGTATTGCTCAATATTTATATAAATATAATTTAATGCAACCTAAATCATCTATTTGTTCGTTAAGTTATATTGCTGCTGCAAAAGTAACTTTTCATCCATATAGAAATATGAGTATTGCAAAAGCGGCTTTGGAGCGAATTACTATTGAATTAGCGGATGAATTAGGCAGAAGAGATGGAACAAGAGTAAATGCTATTAGATTTTCACCCTATATGGGAAGCAAAGCAGGAACTGCAACTTTAAATCAATCTGATTTTGATACTGCTGATAAATTAAGTCCTTTAGGAAATGCAACACCAGATGATTTAGCAAATGAAGTTATTCATCTTTTTAGACCAAACGGAAGAATTACTGGAGAAATTAGACAAGTTGATGGTGGTTATAACATTATGGGATAATAAAAAAAGCGCCAATTTCTAAATTTGAAATTGGCCTTTTTTATTGCTATTTTAAAAAGGGTCAGACCATTTACTATCTACATATATATTGTTTCCAGATAATGTTTTCAAAAATGCTATAACAGAATTTATTTCTTGAGCGGTTAAATGAAGTTGCTGTCCAAATCCATTGGGTTTCAATCTTGGATCTAAATTTGTGTTGTTTAAATTATTAGTCATATCACCATAATGTCCAACAACAGCTTGTAAACTTGTGATAATTCCTGTATGCATTAAAGGACCGTTTAATTCACCATTTGGTTTAACAACATCGCGTAAACTAGGAGCTCTAGTTACAGTAACGTCAGGAGTACCAGCAATTGAACCACCAAATCCATTGTTTAAGGAATTTGGATCAATATCAAATTCTGGAGCACCATGACAAGCATTACAACCTAATCCACCACTAGTTCTATTTCCAGTTGCATTAAAAACAGGAGGAGTTAAAAATAAATTTTTACCTTGATTTTCTTGTTGTGTGAAATTTGTAAATGGAACTCCATCATTTGGAGCAAGTGATCTTCCTTCATCATATTTTGAGTCAAAAGACTGAATACTTCTTATAAACTGTGAAAGTGCTAATTGCATTTTTGATTCAGTAATTTCTTCAGAATCAAAAACAAATTTGAATAATTCCTTATAATAACCTACATCATTTAGTTTTGTAATTAAGTCATTAAAATTTCCATCACTATTTTCACCACTATAACCCATTTCTCCATGGTTCTTTATTGGCATTGTACTTTGTATTTCTAAAGTTGCAGCTCTTTCATCCCAGAAAAATTTTGATTCAATTGAAAATCGTGCATTTACCAATCGCATTGTATGCCTTTCTGTAGTGCCATTTACTCCTAAACTGGCTACAGCAGTATCACTAAAAGCATTTTCTTGTTTATGACAACTGGCACATGAAATGGTGTTATTAGAAGATAATTTTTTGTCATAAAACAAAACCCTTCCTAAAGTTACAGCTTTATCAGTAATAGGATTATTTTGGCCATTAAATTTTGTTATGTACGAAGGTATTGATTGATTGGCATAATTATCTAAATTGTTTAAATTTAAAGAACTACCAAATTCTGCTTCAACAAAAGGATAAGTTGCAATTTCTATATAATCATCATCTGATTTTCCGCAAGAAATAAAAATAATGGAAAGTAGAATTAATAAATTAATTTTTTTCATAAAATAGTTTAATTAGTTTGTTATTAAGTTTAGACGAATTTAAAACAAAAAGGTTTAATCTAATTAAAGACTAAACCTTTAAAAAAATTATAACTAAACAAATTTTTATTTATTGATAATTACTTTATGGCTTTTTGTGATTTTACCATCAGAAATTTTTACAAAGTAAATACCGTTATAAAAAGTATCAGTTTCAATAATACTTAAAGTACTTCCTTGTAAAATTGTTGTTGTTTTTACAATTTGTCCTAACTCATTAAATATTTCAACTTTTAAGTTACTTTCAACTAAATCTGTTTGAATTGCAATAAAGTCAGAAGCTGGATTAGGATATAAAGTGAATTTTGCATTATTTAAATTAAATGAATCATTAGCTAAAACATAAGTTGTAGTTCCTGTAGGAACAGTTGTAACAGTTGAAACAACTACATTTCCATAAAAATTTGGACCAACAACATAAGGATATGCTGAATTATGATTTGCATCAACAGTTGCAAAATAACAGTAAATTCCATTTGGATATTCGGGTGTAATACAAAAACGACCGTTACTAGCATCTAAATAAGAAGGATCAGTTGGATGTGAGAAAAATTCATAATCCTCTCTAAAATAACCATTAAAGAAAGTTTGAGTGCCAACTACTTGATTAACTGCTGGGCCATTAGTTCTTGTAGTTTGATTTTTTAATTGGTAACCTGATTTCATTCTTGTTATTGCTCCTGTTCCGTTTACATTTGTATAGGCATAAGCACCATAAATAGGAAATCCATCGTAAGCATAACCAATTAATGGAGAATGTTGAGCAGTATTTATTACATATAATCCATCTGCAGGATAAGTATCACAAATTGTTGATGTGACTACTAAATCAAGATTAAAAGCACTTGGATTTTGATGGTGATGATAATTTCCCATAGCTGGATGAGCTTTTGCACAGTCAAAACCTGGTCTTTCTGCCGGAATTGCATCTCTGTTCCAAGTTTGTGTTGCTCCAGGTCCACCAGGACAGTTAGCATTTCCAGGACCACCACAAATATTTTGTGTTGTATTATTCCAAGCAACACCATCACGATAATCAAATAAAGCAACACCGTTTATAAAAACACCAATATTTCCTGGAGTAGTTGCTGTTGCAGTTCCTGTATTTTGTGTTGGAGTTAATGGAATTTTAAAAATTTTATTTTGTGCTGTTGCTAAAGAAGGATTTCCATCCTGAAAAGGTCCAGTAATATATGCAGGAATTCCAGTCGCAGAAACATAAGCATGAGTTGTGTTATATTGAACAGATTGAACATTTGCTTGAACTGCATCAACAATAGGAGTAGAGTTTCCTGCTACATAATGTCTTCCTGTAATTCCTGTTGTATTTTGCAACCATTTTGTAATAGCCGGATTTGTTTGAGCATTCATTAAAAATACTACAAATAATGTTAAGTAAGTAAAATTTTTTTTCATTTGTTAAATTTAATTATTATTTGTTTAGACGAAATATAAAATAATTTCTTGTACTAAAATTAAGGTTTTTCTCTTAAACTATTCTTCACACTAAATTAGCACATCCACTTGATAAAAGGGAAACAATAAGAATAAGATAAATATATTTTTTCATGAGTTATTTTTTAATTATTTTGATACTTGTTTGGTTATTTATATTAACTAAATACATTCCGTTTGAATAATTTGACAAATCAATTGTCATATTATTTTGATTTAAATTATATCTTTTAAATAAAATTTGACCTTGTAAATTTATTACTTCAGCACTCTCAATAGTAAATTCTTCGTTATAAATATTTAATATATTAGCTGTAGGATTTGGATATAATTTTAAACCTGAATTAAAACTATTAAATTGACTTACACTTAATGGAATTTCATTATTAGCATTAAAAGTAGGTGCTTGAATTACAAAACTTCCAGTTCCGTTTGGGTTTCTAGCATATCCCATATCGGTAGTTTGAGCTCCAAAAGTAACAGTATCTACAATAATTCCGTTTGCATACGATAATATACAGGCTTCTCCACCTACCGAAAATTTAAAACTTGCATGTAATCCTACTTGTGTTATGTCATTATCAGCCCAAACAATTAAATAGCTATTTGGTGCAATAGTTGTTCCTGTAGGAAATTGCCATTTTAATAAATTAGTAGCATCATCAGTTGCATATAAGTTATCTAAACTTAATGTATTAGCAGTATTGTTATATAATTCAAACCAATCGTCAAATTCTCCATCTTGATCAGATGCAGTTACACCATTAGAAGCCATTAGTTCATTTACTACTAGTTGACTAGCTGTAATTGTTGGATACGTTGCGTTAATAGTATAAAATTCATGTTCAGCTCTTGCTGGTGAAAAAGCACCAGCATTTGTGTTTTCTGCATAAATATAATATTGAACAGCAACATCATTTACAAGTATTGAAACTCCATATAAATTATCGCCAGAAGCACCATCATTGTGAGCACCATCATCTAACATTTGTGTTTTTACAAAAATATCATTGGTAAGGGATCTGTATCCTAAATAAACAGAACTAGTTGTAGTATTGGTTATATTTGCAGTAATTGATAAAGTACCACCAACAGCAGGACTAGTAGTTGAAGGATTAACATTTGTAATAATTGGCTGTGTGTTTGTAAAATCAGATAATGCAGTGAGATATGTATTTCTACTATTCATTAAATTAGTTAATCCAGGAGCAATGTTGTTTCCTACAGAAATATCCGTATTTATATTTGTTGCAATATTTGATTGGTAACTAAATTTGTTAACATCAGCAGTTACATCAGCACTAATTAATGCTTGTAATGCTTGAGCATCGGTTAAATAACTTCCGCTAGAAACTACTTCGGTTAAAATAGTTTTATAATGTGCTAAATATCTTTTTTTGTAGGTTGGTACTGCCAATAATTTTTGAACTAAAGGCCAAGTAGATTCTGTAGAATGTAAAGTATGAGATAAAGTTTGTTTACCAGAAGTACTTAAACTTCCACCACCTGGTCCACCACCAGAAGAACCTGTGCTACCAAAAACACCAAAACACATATTTAAATCCCAAACAATTGGGTTAAACTGTCCATTATCGGATTTGTATAAATAATAGTTTTGTTTAAATTGTCCAATATAACTGTCTAAATTAACAAAAAAATTGTCAAATGCAAGCATCCATAAAGCTCTATCAATATCTAAAACTGCTTCTATATTTGGAGTGTTAGTTGAAGTTGTAGTAGATAAAACATTGGTTAAAGTAATTAAATCATCCCAACCAGTAGTTGATTTTAAATCGTAAGCTGTTTCATAACTTGTATAATTTGAACCTAAATATTGCAAAGTAGGTAAATTTGTAGATTGTGGACCAGCCCCTGCAGGAGGACTACAATCAAAAAAAGAATTTGTTTTTGAACCAAAACGATTGTCTACAAACTTTTTAGAAATAGATTCTACATTTGTATATAATCCAATATATGTTCCATTTACATATACTTTTGCGTAATTAGCTAAAGGAACATCCATATAATTTCCTAATATTTTATACCCTAATGCTTCTCTTACAAAAGAAGGGTCAAATATTACGTTACTTAATTTAATGTCGGTATATCCTTGATAATTTTGATCGGTATAAGTATCTAATTCAATATGCCAAGGATTTTTTACCTGATTGGCATTGTAAGAGCTATTTCCTTTGTATTTGGCTCCAACACCAATAAATACCGTTCCGTTAATTGAAACCGATTGAGCTTGAATGTATGCATCAGAAGCTTCGGCAGCATCTAGTGAAGCATCCCAACTTGGGTAAACAGCTGGATCAAAAGTAATTTCGATGGTTTGAATCGTATTTAAATCGTAAAAAGTTTGAGCAAAAGAGCTAAACATACTAGATAATAGTAATACAACGAGTAATTTGGTTTTCATAAGTGTATATTAATTAAACAATTTGGTAACATCAGAAGTTTAGACGCATTTAATTTTAATTTCTTTTACAAAAACAAAATTATTTTTTTATTCTTTTTTTAATGTTTTAATATCAGCAATTAATTGATTTATGTCATTAGAATTCAAACCATTATAAATCCCTCTGATATATTTATTTTTATCAATTAAAACAAAATTTTCAGTATGTAAAAAATCATCCTCTGTTTTTTCTTTTCCTAAATCTTCTTCTACGAAATAAGATTTTCTACCTAAATCATAAATTTCTTTTCTATTTCCTGTAACCAAATGCCATTTTGAAGAAACAATTTCGTTTTTTAGGGCATATTCCTTTAATATTGAAACTGAATCAATTTCTGGAGTTACAGAATGGGAGAGAAGCATTACTTCATCATCATTTAAATATTCCTTTTGTAAATCCATCATACTTGCTGTCATTTTTGGACAAATCCCAGGACAAGTTGTAAAGAAGAAATCAGTTATATAAATTTTATTATTAAATGTTTGATTTGTAATTATGATTCCATCTTGATTGATTAATGAAAAATCAGCTATTTTATGAAAATTTTTCAATGAATCATTATCTTTAACAAACCATTTTGGAGTAAAAGTTGCTTCATCATAAAAAGGCAAAACTTCAACTCTACTAACAACTTTTTCTTGTTCCGTTTTTTTACAACCAATTAAGAAAATTAAACTAACTAGTATTAAAACATTATTCTTCATCATATTGTACTTTTTCATCTTTTAATTCATAACAAAGAATGGCTCTTTTGAGTCCAAAAGTTCTCCCGTTTTTCATTTCACAATTCACATATATCTTTCCGTTTTCTAACCAAGCTTGTTGTAAACCCTCTTCAATTCCATTTTTTAAGGTATTCAGTCTAGCCATTTTTCCATTTGGATGCCAAGATTTTTGAATTCCATTTCTAACACCATTTTTATAAATAGATTCAGATGATAAAGTACCATCTTCCCACCAGGTTTTAACTACATCTTCTAATTTATTATTCTTATAAAAACCTTTCTTTTGAATTGTTCCGTTTATGAAATACTTAGTGGATTTGCCATTTTTTTTACCTTCAGAATAAATAATTTCTTCCTGAATTTTTTTATTTGGAAAGTAGGTAATTGCTTTTCCTGTAAAAGGAATGTTTTTATAGTACCAATTTCCTTCATTAGAATTTAATGTTAGCTTTTCTTTTGGTACAATAGTGTAAGTATTGTCTTCTTGGTTGTAATCTACTTCAATAGAAGAGTTATTATTACAACCAAAAAAACAAATAAGTATTAAAACATATATTAATTTAGTTAAACGCATTTGGAGTTCCTTTGTATGGACCTTTAAACACTATATAACTTCCAGTAGTTGTATATACTTCATTTTCTACATGATAATGATATTTTGCAGTAGTTGAATGTTGTGTAGTAGATGAATGTCCGTGAGAAGCATCTAAATCTGTTGGATATGCTCCAGTAGAGTTACATTTTCTTCCATAAATAAAATATCCATCAGAAATTACACCAACTAAATTTTCATCATCAAAAGAAAAAGCTTTTGGCTCTAGGTGATAGTGATAAACGGATGGTCCAATGTGAGCACCACACCAATCAAGACTTCCAGCAGCAGATGATAATGGTCCATTTCCTTCAGAATCATTAAAAATGGCAGCACCACTAACTGCAATACCTACGTGATTAAGTGAAGTAGCCGTTGTTGAACTTGCAAAAGAAGGGTTTTGAGGAACTGTTAATGATCCAGAAGCATCAAAACCTGTAATTAAGGTTGCTCCACCTGCTGTCATTTGAACTGTTGGTTCATCTAAATACAAAGCATCTGTTGGACCCCAATAAGTTGAAGTATGGTTTGGTCTTCCTGTTGATTCAATAACTACTTTATTTCCACTTAAATATATATCTGTTTCATCTGTATCAAATTCTGCATAAGCAGCATCTAATGTTCCAGTTGTAACTGCTACTTCATCAGCATCACTACTACAAGCAATAAAAAAAATTGATACAATTGTAAATACAACTGACAAGGCTAAAACTTTACTGTTTTTTAATTTTTTCATGTTTATTGGTTTAATTAGGTTATTATCTTCTTCCTTGTCCGCCACCTAGTCTTTCTGGTTTAGGAGCGTTTGTTAATTCATTTTTTGAAATAAAACCATCACTATTTGAATCTATTTCAGAAAACTTTTCATTTAATGGCCCTTTAACTTCATCTTTAGATAATTTTCCATCATTATTAGAATCCATTTGTGCAAACATTTCTTCTGGATTATGTCTTTCTCCTTTTACTTCTACTATTCTTGCTTGTTTAGAAACTGTTTCTGTAGATTCTTGGTTTGATTTACAAGAAATTAATAAGGAAGTGACTGCTAAACTTAAAATTAACTTTTTCATTTATTTATATTTTTGATATAATAGTTTAGACGTGTCAAATAAAATATTCTTGTATTTTTTTGTTTTATTTAACTTTTGGATAACTAAATCGAGGATTAAATAAAAACTCTTTATCCGTTAAAGTCTTTAAGAAAGCAACTAGTTCTGTACGTTCATCATCATATAAATTCATCGGTTTTTTCAATTGTTTTGACAATGTTTTACTTTTTATTATACCTGAATTATAATGCTTTATAACATCATTTAAGTTTTTAAATCGTCCATCATGCATGTAAGGAAACGTAAATTGAGCATTTCTTAGGGTTGGTACTTTAAACTTCTGTTTGTCTTTTACATTTTGAGTAATTCGCATTCGACCAAAATCATTTAAAGTAGTATCAATTGCTAAACCATTATTTTCAAAACTATCACTTGTAAATAAAGGTTCTTTGTGACAAGAAGCACAATGTTGCTTGAATAAATTATAGCCTTTTTGTTCCATTTCTGTGAACTTTTCTTCCTTTCGAACTACTTTATCGTATTTTGAATTAGAAGTTGTTAGCATGACCACAAATTGTGATAAGGCTTTTAAGGTTAATTGTCCAGTAATTTTATTGGTACCAAACGCTTTTTTATATAATTCTTGGTATTTTGGAAGTTCCTGAAGTTTTTTAACCACATTTTCCATAGTTTCATCCATTTCTACTTCACTAGTTATAGGATGAATAAATTGAACTTCTAAATGATTTACACCACCATCCCACATAAACGCTTTTGACCAAGCCAAATTCATTAATGTCATAGAGTTTCGAATACCGATTCTTCCTTCAATTCCGTGACTTAAATCATGATCAACATGAGTAAAACCAGTCTGTTGTAAATGACAACTTGCACAAGAAATAGTATTGTCGCGAGAAAGGATTGGATCATAAAAAAGATTTCGACCTAATTGAAAACCTTCTTCAGTTAATGGGTTTTTAGAAAAATCATAAACAGGTTTTGGCCAATCTTTTGGAATATCTAAATAAATAGGAGTGGAGTACCATTTTGAAAAGGAGTAAATTCCAAAAAACAAAATACCAAAGCCTAATAGTTGTGTTATTTTCTTCATTCAATAGAAAATATTTTTGTGGATAAATCAGCAATTTTAATAGCTTCTTTGCCTGGAATCATAATGGTATTGGATTCTTTCAAAGATATTTCTGAAAATAAATTTCCTAAATCCATTACAAGACTTATATGATTTTTGTCATTGCAATTGAATTGAATATTGACTTTTCTCATTGCATAATAAGGTTCTAAATAACCACCGATATGAAACTGAAATTTATTCTTTCTTGTTTTACAACTTGGACTAGTGCCTTCGATTTTCATATTGATGAAACCACTTTGCCAAGCCCAATACATGCCTTTTGTAGCATCTAAATCTCCTTCCAAAGCACCAGAAACGCTAGCTAAACTATCGACACCTATATTGAATTTAATAGCTTTAATTTCTTTATTAATGTGATTTGCAATTGAAAACTGCATAGTTTCAGGGTTTTCAACATCTATTAAATGATAACTATTGGTTTCAGTATAAATTAATTTATCTTTAAATTTCAATTGAAAGCCCGTTAAATAAAACTTTACAGTTTCAAAAGACAAAGTATCTTTTTGAGCAGAAACATAATTTGAATTTAATTTAAAATCTTCTTCATTGAATTTTAAATTGACATTAATGTATAAACTGTCTATTTTGTTTTGAGCACTTAAGCTAATACAAAGTAAAAATAATCCAATACATAATTTAAATTTAATGTTCATGTCTTTTATCCATTGGAGGTGGAAGTTTATTATCAAAAATCATAGCTAATTCAGTTGTTAAATCATTATAATCCTTTAATTGATTGGGTTTACATAACTTTTTAATATCTAAAAAATGATTGTAATGTAACTTTTCAATAGATGTTTGTGCAGTAGCTATTTGAACAAATAAGTTATCAATTACATTTTGATTATCAGTTTTTGATAACTCATTATATAAACCGTTTTTATACATTTTAATTTTTTCATCAATCTTAGAAATTGAATCTCTATGAGTCTTGATTAGAGCTACATATTGTGCCGCTTGTTCATCATCAAAATGCAATTTTTTAATGACTATTTCCCTAGGCATTGGTCTTTTGCTTCTCATGTCGTTACCTTTTTGCCCTTTAAAAATAAAGAATGACAACGTAACTATGTTGATTAAAAACAACATAATCACTGCAAAGGTTAATAATTTTGACTTATTCATGTTTTTAATATAATTGATTATCAGTTGTTGACACTAAATCTGATAATTCATAATTTGTACTTGATTTTTGATTTACATTTGATAAAACCCCAACATTTAAAGAAACTAACAATACAATTGAAGCTGCAATAAGCCATTTTGTATAACTTTCAGCAGGTTTTTGATCTTCAAGTTTTGCTTGAATTTTATGCAACAAATCCTCATTTGGATTTACTTTTGTAATTCCATTAGTGCTATTTAGTATGTTTTCGATAAAATCTTCTTTTTTCATTTTATTCTTAACTTGTTTAAGAATCTTTCAATTCTGAGTTATTATAACTTTTTAAAGTCTGAAGTCTAAAATCTGACTTCTATATACTTTGACGTAAGAAATTATTTTTTCTTGCGATATTCTTCAAATTTATTTGATAATTTTTCTTTTAAACTATTTCTTGCCCTAAAAACTAAGGATTCAATAGCCGAAATACTCATTTCCATAATTTCAGCAACTTCAGGATTGCTTAATCCATCAACCTTTGCTAATATAAATGCTGTCTTTTGATTTTCAGGTAATGTATTTATAACTTCAAATAATATTTTTGCATCTTCTTTATTTTCCATCAATATTCCAGGATGTTCAAAATCAGATGAATTATTATATTCATATTCGTTATCTGACTTCGTACCAAAAATAAAAAAGCTTTTTTTACTCTTCTTTTTCTTTATAAAATCTAAACTTTGATTAATTGTAATGCGATAAATCCAAGTCTTTATATGTGATTCTTCTTTAAAAGTATCCAAATATTGATACACTTTTACAAAAACATCTTGTGTAATTTCCTCTGCGTCTTCAACATTTTGCAAATAATTTAGCGCTACATTATAAACCAATGCCTTATGAGCTTGATAAATTTTGTTTAATTCAAATTGGTTCTTTTGTATCAAAAAAAAGGCTTCTTGTTATTTTAGACGATAAAAGTAACTATTTCTTGCACGTAAAATCTTTAAAAATCTATTTTTTTAAAACATTAAAATAATAGTATATTTGGACTTTATATTTTAAACTGAATTAAGATGAAATTATTAGACGGGAAAGTTGCAATTATTACAGGAGCAAGTCGTGGAATTGGAAGTGGAATAGCAAAAGTATTTGCTGAACAAGGTGCAAATGTTGCTTTTACTTATAGTTCTTCTGTAGAATCTGCTTTGGTATTAGAAAATGAATTAAACGCTTTAGGAGTTAAAGCAAAAGGATATAAATCAAACGCAGCAGATTTTAACGAAGCTCAAAAGTTAGTAGAAGATGTAATGGCTGATTTTGGAAATGTTGATGTATTAATTAACAACGCTGGAATCACAAAAGACAACTTATTAATGAGAATGTCTGAAGATGATTTTGATAAAGTTATCGAAATCAATTTAAAGTCTGTTTTTAACATGACCAAAGCTGTTCAAAAAATAATGTTGAAAAACCGTAAAGGTTCTATCATTAATATGAGTAGTGTAGTCGGAGTGAAAGGTAATGCTGGACAAGCTAACTACGCAGCTTCAAAAGCTGGTATGATTGGTTTTACTAAATCTGTAGCTTTAGAATTAGGTTCAAGAAATATTCGTTGTAATGCAATTGCTCCAGGTTTCATCGAAACAGAAATGACTGCCAAATTAAACGAAGATATAGTAAAAAGTTGGAGAGAAGCTATTCCTTTAAAAAGAGGTGGAACACCAGAAGACATTGCAAATGTTTGTGTGTTTTTAGCGTCTGAAATGAGTGCTTACGTAACCGGTCAAGTTATAAATGTTGATGGAGGAATGCTTACTTAAATAGTTGGCAGTGATCAGTATTTAGTAGGCAGTTTAATAAAAGTAAAAATGAAAAATAAATATTTAATTGCAATAATACTTATTGGAGTTATAATTACCATTTTTGGAGCTTTAATAAAGATTATGCACTTTCAATTTGGTATAATTACAGGTAGCTTATTGCTTTCAATAGGTATGTTAGCTGAAGTACTTGGAATAATATTGTTAATTATAAAACTTACTACCAATAAAAAAGATAATTTTCTAAATAAATAATTTAAGATTTAAAGTCTAGATATAAAACAGTTGGCTGTTATTTACTGTGAGCAAAACTGAATACTAATATCTGAACACTGAACACTAAAAAAAATATGACCAAAACCACAATCTTTCTTCTAATTCTGTCAGTAGTAATTGCTGGATTATTGTCGTTTTATCAATACTTACATAAAGTCAAGAACAAGTCAAAATTGAATTTGTTTTTGACTTTTTTGCGTTTTGTTTCTTATTTTACGGTGTTTTTGTTATTGATTAATCCAATTATTTCTCGAAAAACGTTGGAAATTTCTAAAACTCCTTTGCCTATATTTTTTGATAATTCGCAATCAATCAGTGAATTAGAAGCAAATGAAAATGCTACAAAGGTTTTTAAAGCTTTAAGCGAAAATAGTAAGTTAAAAGATAAATTTGAGGTTCAGACTTATTTGTTTGATGACGAAATTTATCAAGATAAAGTCTTGGATTTTAAAGGAAAACAAACTAAAATTGATCAAGTTGCTAGAGATATAAAGCAATTGTATAAAGCACCAATTTTTCCAGTAATTTTAGTTACTGATGGAAATCAAACACAAGGAAGCGATTATATTTATTCTTTTCAGTCGAATGCGAATGTGTTTCCAGTGATTATTGGTGATACAACAGAAGTGGAAGATTTGAAAATCAATCAAGTAAACGTGAATAAATATGCGTTTTTGAAGAATAAATTTCCGGTTGAAGTATTTGCACAATATAACGGTCAAAAAGCGATTAGTGCAACGGTTACAATTTCAGAAAATGGAAGTACTATTTTTAAGTCAACTATATCTTTTTCAGCGAAACAAAAAGTAAAAACAGTTAATGCTTTGTTGAATGCAAATTCGATAGGTGTCAAGAAATACACGGTTTCCATTTCAAGTAATTTAACCGAAAAGAACAAAACCAATAACACCAAATATTTTGCGGTTGAAGTTCTAGACCAACGAAAAGAAATTGCTTTAATTTCAGCAATAAATCATCCAGATTTAGGAGCAATAAAACGAAGTATTGAAGCTAATCAACAACGTAAAGTTACGATTCTTAAACCAAAGGGCGTTAGTGATTTATCAAAATATAATATTTGTGTATTTTATCAACCAAATAACGAATTTTCTTCCGTAATTAGTCAAGCTAAAAAACTTGGTTTAAATGCGTTTTTCATCACAGGAAAGTCAACTGATTTTAATGTTATGAATCAATCTCAAACCGATTTAACTTTTAAAATGGCTAATCAAAAAGAGAATTATGTAGCTTCATTTAAGGAACAATTTAATCTTTTTGCACAAGACAATATTGGCTTTGATTATTTTCCACCTTTGGAAAACGGATTTGGTTCTGTGAAAACGAATAGTAATGTTTCGGTTTTATTAGGTTCAAAAATCAATAGAATTGATATTGAAAATCCAATGTTGAGTTTTTCAGAAAATGGTTCTAATAGAAATGCTTATTTATTAGGAGAAAATATATGGAAATGGAGAATCGAAAGTCACGTTAAAACGAAAGAATTCACACAATTTGATACGTTTATGGATAAAATTGTACAATTCTTAACGATAAATAGTGCTAAAAAATCATTAGTTGTCAATCACGAATCGTTTTATAATTCGGGTGAACCTATCGAAATTATAGCTCAATTCTTCAATAAGAACTATGAATTTGATGAAAAAGCTAAATTGGCTATCAATCTTCAAAACAAGACCAAAAACACTTCTAAAACCTACGATTTCTTAAAAGGAAACAACGAATACAAAGTAAGTTTAGACAATTTAGAAGCTGGAAATTACAGTTTCACAGTAACAGAAAAGAACAGCAATACCAAATTTTTAGGTTCTTTTGAGATTCTTGATTTTGAAATCGAAAAACAATTTGTAAACGCTGACAAAAACCGATTAATTCAATTAGCTCAAAACACGAACGGAAAAGTCTTTTATCCTACAAATATTAATGCCTTAATCGATAATTTATTAGCAAACGATAACTACAAAGCCATTCAAAAAGAAATCGTTAAGAAATCTCCTTTGATTGATTGGGTTTGGTTATTGGTTTTATTAGCTATTGCTTTAGCTACGGAATGGTTTGTTAGGAAATATAATGGATTGCTTTAGAAAGTTGCCAGTTTCCAGTAAGCAGTTAGTGTTAGTTTGATGGAAGATTGTTGCTTAATAATTTTTGAAGTAATTCTTGTATACCTAGTCATTCTAAAAATTTTCAAGGTCTCAACACATTATATAAACCCAGTTTGGTCTTTCCGCTAGGAATATCCTAAATTATTTAGAAGTTGAAATAAATTAAAAAATGAAGACAATACGATTGAATAAAAAAGTTTTTAAATATTTGGTTTTAATGTTTATTTACTTTTCTATTTAGAATAAACGGACTTGTTTTATAAATTAATAGTCCGAAGATAATTAACAAGATAAATTTTCCAATTAAAAAACCATTTCCATAATTATTTAAATTTTCGAAGTGATACAATAAAATATTTAATATTATATAAATTAAATATAAAAATATAATAATAGATATATAAAATATAATTTTTTTCATTTTTTTTTAATTAAAGGCGATAATATTAAAATATTATCGCCATTTTTTTTACTTTGTTACTGTTGTCGTAGTTGGTGTGTAAATACTGAAAGTTAATGCAGCAATTAAACCGTTTACAAAAGTTTGTTTAGTAGTTACAGAATAATCTGTTGCACCACCAGCCATTTCTTTTGAATCCGAAACTCCAACAGGAGCTAAACCACCAATCACATAATGATTCCATTGAGTAACTTTTGTACTTCCTTGAGCACCTTTACCTACAACACTTGTATATGAAAAACAAGATGTTAGCATAATTGACATTGAAAAAACAATTGCCATGATTTTGAACGTTCTTTTCATTCTTTTATTTTTATATTATTCACTCAATATCGAGTATTCTTGAGGCATTGTTTATGGTTTCGATGCTATCCTATTTCCTTTATTATTCAAATCTAACAAAAAACCAATTAAAAAACCATTTTTCTGTAAGATAATTTTCAATATTAAAATCACTTCTCTAATTTCTCAAACAAATCTGGAGAAGCTTTTAAGTATCTTGGGTTTTTCAACTCTTCCTTCCATTTTTTGCTAATATAATCACTTATTTGAATACGAGAATCTACTTGTTCAAATACTTTGTTAGTAATCCACATAGGCCTTTTAGACCAATCGGCATTGATATAACTAAAAGCTTTTATAACATCTTTGTTATCGTTAATGGTTTTAAAAAAAGGAATAAACCATTGTTCCCAAGCTACATAAGCCACTTTTGGATTATCTAAACGAGAATTAAAATATAAACCATCAATGCTTAATGTTGGTGTAGCTTCAGCGATAAAAACAGGTTTTTGGTGTTTTCTAGCAAAAGTCAACATTTCACTATCAGGATTATCAAAATAGGAATAAGCACACCAATTTACTAGTTCATCACCAGGATACCAATCTTCTAAAACTTGCTGATTAGAACCATTTCCTTTGGATTGCCAAACAAAGGCTACATTAGCTACATTCATTTCTTTAAACATAGAATAAATGCGTTTCCAAGCCTCTAAATAGTGTTTTTTGTTATAGTGATTCCAACTCCAACCGTCAAATTCGTAACCAATTCTCAGGAAAATAGGTCTTTTACTGTTTTTTATCCAGGTGCCTAATTCACTAATCAAGTCATCATGTTCTCCATTAGCAACCTTTTTTTCATTATCAACCATTGATAAACCTATAGAAATAATGGTATTGTCAAAACCTTTATCTTCTAAAATACATTGCAAACAAGAATCACCAGCACCCCAATTTACAATGGAATACAAGCCATCATTACCTTTTTGAAAATAACCGTATGATTCTTTATTAGTTGTAAATCCTGTGTAAAGTGTAATTCCAGCTGGCATTTCAAAAGTATCACAGTAGCCTTTTGTATAGTTATCTAAACCACCAATTGCTTCTAAATCTTGACCAATAAATACTAAACATTCACCATCATTTGGTTCAAATGTAGAGCTTGTTTTAGTATTTGAATAAGTTTTAACTACTTGATTTTTATGAACTGAAGAACAACTAATAAAAAGTGCTAAAAAAAGAATGAGATATAAGTGAACGATTTTCATAAAAAAAAATTTGAGTACAAAGAGTTTTAAATATTTGCACTCAAATTTAATTATTTTTGAACTATAAAATATTATTTTTCGTATTTCTTCTTACTCAACATATCCGAAACTGTTTGGTAATAAGCTGTGGATTCTTTGATTAAGTCTTGTCGTTTTGTAGTCATTAAGGTTTCTTCATAGAAAATTCTAAAATCTGCCCCTAATGTTGGATTGTCAATTTGTTTTAAAGCAAATTGTTTTGATTGTTTTACAGGAGAAATAATCGTCAATACATTATCTTTTATAAAACCTAAATCTTGATAGGTTGCAATAAAAGCTCTTGGTTTATAATCGTATTTTAAAACATCTTGTCCGTAAAACTTACTTTCATAATCGAAGTTTAATAATCCAAAAAGTGTTGGCATTAAATCGATTTGCGACATTAATTTGTTGTTATTATTTGGCTTAATAAATCCTGGTGCGTATATCATCGCAGGAATTCTGTATTTATCCATTGGTAATTCTGTTTTTCCAGAACTAGAAGCACAATGGTCAGCTACAATTACAAAAACCGTGTTTTTAAACCAAGGTTGTTTAGCTGCATTATTAAAAAATTGTCTTAAAGCATAATCTGTATATTTTACGCCACCATCACGAGATTTTATAGTTGCAGGAATATCGATTTTCCCTTCAGGATATGTAAAAGGCCTGTGATTACTAACTGTCATCCAATGATTAAAGAATGGTTTGCCTGTTTTAGCTTCTTCATTCATGGTTTGAATAGCTTTTTTTGCCATGTCTCCAT
>JBLHNH010000033.1:0-21124 GCA_047622645.1 Flavobacterium sp. | reverse complement strand
CAATAAAAGCAAATGAGCGGTTCAAAATGATCTCAACCGTTATTAAAAGTGGTTATGAGTAGAATCATATATTAAAAAACAAATTAAAGAGTAGCATGAAAGATAAAAACGAAGTAGTAATTAGGAACAGAAGTAAAGGAATGATAGGCTAGTACTTAATTCATACGCTTTCTGAAAAAAAAAATATTTTCGTTGGGTTTGATCAATAACATTATCTTAATTCGCTCGCAGAAACAGAAACTTTAGATTTAAAGGTATATTTCAACAGGGATGACCAAATGGCATTTTGCATTCAAAAGAATTTGTTATGCTTAAGGAAATAAAAAAACCTTGATTGCTCTTTTAGTAGCAAACTATGGTTTCTGAGGTGAAAACTTACAATTCGTGTTGTATGTTACTTACATAATGCTCAAATTTTTTCAAGAATTAAGCTGGTTTATAAACCTTCTTTCCAAGGAGTTTTAAGTAACGAAGACTCAACTTTGGAACCCAGATGAGATTGTCCTAAACTCAAAGTCAAGACCGAAAAAAAATCAATAAAAAATTAAAATAGTTTTAACACTAAAAATTAATTAAAGAAAAAATATTATGGAGATTTTAATAGTAGCAACAAAAACCTGTTACCATACACCTTTACTTGAGAAATTGCTTCAAAAAGCTTGGTTACCATATAAGGTAAATTATTTCGAGAATCATCCCGAAATATTTGAAAAATATCAATTAAAAGAAACACCGTTATTGATTGTAGATGGAAAAGTAGAATCTATTGGTATGCCCGAAATAGATATAGTAAATGATTTAAATGCAAGAAATAGGGATGTATCTGAGATTAGAACCTCTAAAAGAAATACGAACCATATGATTCCCAAAAATATAGGAACAGAATCCGGCTTAGTGGAAGTTGATGTAACATGGGGAAGTATTCAACCTATGAATGCCGCACAATCTGTTCATACAGTTGGTGAACTAGAAGTATATCAACACCATATGAAGGGTTTACCCATTATCGACGCACGAAAACCTGATACGTTTGATGAAGTAACTATTCCAGGCTCAATAAATATTCCTTATGACGAATTGATAGAAAGAATGGATGAATTGGACAAAAACAACCCCAGTATCTTTTTTTGCAATGGTCCTCAATGCCCACAGTCATCAACAGCTATAAAAAATCTCTTGGATACAGGTTATCCAGCTGATAGAATTTTATATTACAGAGGGGGAATGCATGACTGGATTACATTAGGTCTTCCAATACTAAAATCATCAAAGTAGACAAGGATAATTTTAATTAAGCAATGAGTTTTAGAACCTAAGCGAATTGCTTGAGATGCCGTAATAATTAATAAAAAATAAATAGAAATAGTATGAAAACTACAGTAAGAATTTTAATGCTAATTGGATTAGTGGGAACAATGATAAGTTGTACATCAACTTTCAATGCTACCGAAACATTGCAAGTTGAACAAAATAGAAAAGTCATTTATCAAGAAATTATTTCAAACCCTGTTCATTTTACCAATTTCATTAGTGAGGCAGAAAAAAGTGAAGAGGCCAAAAAGATATTGATGAAGGCTCATATGGAACAGATGGAATCTGGAAAAATGAAAATAATGATGGACAAAAATCCAGAAATGAAAGAAAAAATGCAATCTCATATGCAGATGATGATGGAAAAAAATCCGGAAAAGATGCAAAAGATGCAATCTAAAATGCTCGATAAAATGATGGAGAGTGAAAAGGGACGAAAAATGCTGATGGATGAAATCCATAATAATAAAATGATGAAAAAGGAGATGAAGGCTAAGATGATGCAAATGATGGATGAAAACCCTGAAATGATGGATGAAATGATGAAGAAGATGAAAGGTAAAATGAAAAATTAAGGGTAATAAATTTCTATCCAAAAGATTTTGGGTAATTACAAATAAAAACGAACGTTGAACACTAAAAATTAAAAAATAATGACATATTACTTTAATAAAACAGTTGCTGGAACATTTGAAGAGGTGATTGAAAAAGTTACAGAAGTCTTGAAGGAAGAAGGTTTTGGTATTTTCACAGAAATAGATATAAAGGAAACCCTTAAGAAAAAATTGGATGTAGATTTCAAGAAGTACAAAATTCTTGGAGCCTGTAATCCTGTGTAGCCCATAAAGTATTGCTAGCAGAAGGCAAAATTGGAACAATGTTACCCTGCAATGTCACTGTACAGGAAATGGGAGAAAGAGTTATAGCGGTAGCTGCAATAAACCCAATGGTATCAATGCAGGCTGTGAAAAACGAAAAATTGAGTAATGTTGCCAATGAAATATCTTCAATGTTAGAAAATGTAGTTGAAAAATTATAAGGCTTAAAAAAAAACAATAAATAGCTAAATATAAAAACAGAATTAATTCTGAAATGAGGAGCGAAATCATTAAGAACATTCTTGAAAACCATCATTTTAAGACAGAATTTAAAAAAATAGACAAGTATAAGTTATGCAAATAATGATGAAAGACATTACAATGATGAGTTTTAAAAAAATAGCATAAACATCATTGAATAAGGAATGAATAGCAAATAAGTATCATTTCATTAACTATTAAATTTTAGAAATTATGATGATTGGATGGATTATAATAATACCGCTAATACTAATTGCACTTTGGTACTTCAGTCGAAATAAGATTGACTCTTCAGCGAAAAAAGAGAAGTCATTAATTATTCTTAAGAAATACTTTGCTGCTGGAGAAATTACTAGCAAAGAATATGAAGAAAGAAAAGCCGAATTGGAAAAATAAAATGAATCAAAATACCTATAAAATTGAGGTTTCAGTGGTGATAGAAAAACTTAAAAAATCTTTATAATCCACTTTTAGAAGTTTAAAAACAAATAAACAAATAAACAAATATGAATATGAAAAATTTAGATCTACTACCGAATTTAAAAAAAATACTTCAGTACTGGCAGCTTATTGTCGCATTTCTGTTTTTAGTGGTCACTTTGTGGTCATCAATTTTTCAGGTAAGCACTGAAGAAGTTGGTGTTATTACTCGATTTGGGAAGTATGTACGACAAGTAGAACCAGGATTGAATCTTAAAATACCCTTCGTTGAGGATGTCTATAAAGTTCCAGTAGAAAGGCAACAAAAACTAGAATTTGGTTTCCGAACTGCCAAAGCTGGAATAAATACAAAATATAGCGAATCAATAAGCACAAAAGAAGAATCACTAAGTACGAAAGATGAATCCCTCATGCTTACTGGCGACCTTAATCTTGCCGAGGTGCAGTGGGTTGTACAATACAGAGTGGATAATGCTTATAATAATCTTTTCAAAGTAAGAAACCCTCAAAGCACTCTTCGTACGCTATCAGAGGCTGCAATGAGACAAATTGTGGGTGACCGTACAGTAAATGAGGTACTGACAGTTGGCCGTACGGAAATAGCAAATAAGTTACAGCAACTCATTCAGCAAATATGTAGAGAGTATTCAATGGGGCTAAAAATAGAACAAGTCGTGCTTCAAGATGTTAATCCTCCTGAGCCGGTAAAAGCAGCTTTCAACGCAGTTAATGAAGCTCAGCAAGAAAAGGAAACGTTAATTAACCAAGCAAAATCAGAATACAATAAAGTAATACCAAAAGCAAGAGGTCAAGCTGAAGAAACAATTCAACAGGCTGAAGGATATGCTGCCGAGCGTGTAAATAATGCGGAAGGTGAAGCTGCTAGGTTCACGGCATTGTATAATGAATTTGTGAAGGCGCCCGAGGTAACAAAAAGAAGAATTTACCTTGAAACAATGTCAAATGTGTTACCAAAAATAGGGAACGTAGTCATAACTGACGAAAAAGGCAACAACGTGTTGCCGTTATTACAAATGCAGATGAACAAAAAAACAGAAAACAATGAAAACTAAATCAATCATAATTTCAATAGCTGCCATTATCATCCTAATAGGTTTAAACAGCAGTATTTTTATTGTACAGGAAAAAGACCAGGTGGTAATCACTCAGTTTGGAAAACCAGTCGGAAAAGCGATTATTAAACCTGGAATGTACTTCAAACTACCTTTAATACAAGTTGCTAATTATTTCGAAAAGCGTTATATGGAATGGAATGGAGATCCAAACCAAGTGCCAACCAAGGACAAAAAGTTCATTTTTGTCTCTACTTATGCAAGATGGCAAATTACAGATCCGCTTCAATTTTTTAAACGTCTAACGAATGAACGAGGTGCACAATCACGTATAGATGATATTCTAGATGGGGACACAAGGAATTTCATAGCAAATAATAACATAGAAGAGGCTGTACGAACCAGTAACAGAGTTCCTGAATCTTCCGATACTGAAATTATTGGTGATTCTCTTGCAAAGATTTCTGTAGGTCGCGATAAGATTCAACAAATGATATTGAAATCGGCGAATAAACAGACTGCTGACTTAGGAATTACGATATTGGATTTTCGTTTTAAACGAATCAATTATGTGCAGGAAGTACAAGATCAGGTGTATGAGCGAATGAAAAGTGAACGTTTCCGTATCGCTGATAAATTCCGCTCGGAAGGTCAGGGAGAGGCCTCACGTATTAACGGTGAGAAGGAAAGAGAACTTAAAAACATTCAATCCCTTGCATTCAGAGATGCTGAGAAAATCAAAGGTAAGGCAGATGCGACCGCAGCTACGATTTATGCAAAAGCTTATGATAAGTCGAGTCAATCGAGAGGTCTTTATGGCTTTCTTAAATCAATGGAAACATTTGAGAAAACATTTGATAAAAAAACATCTATTTTTATTTCAACAGATAGCGAATTGTATAAATACCTAAAAAAGATGGATTAACTTTTCATTAAAAAAAAGACCAATAGAAATAACATTTCTTATGGAAAAATACTTTAAAACACCAGGAAATTTTACCTGGTGTTTTAGAACATAAAGTAAAATAAGGAATCCAGATAAGTATTTCCGGAGATAAGAAACCAGAATTAAATAGTAAAATTTTAAAGATTCATCTTACTATATTTTAAAAATCAACCCATTAAATAAATATCATTTGAAAACTAATAGACTATCAGAAAAGCTCACAGACGCATTGAATGAGCAAATGACAAAAGAAGCACATGCTGCACAAATTTACTTATCGTATGCTGCTTGGGCTGACAACAATGGTTATAGTGGTATTTCAAACTTTCTTTTCCGTCATTCAGCGGAAGAACGTAATCACATGATGAAGTTGTTTGAATATATTCTAAAAAGAGGAGCAAAAGTCAAAGTTGTTGCTATTCCTGAGCCCTCATCAGACCCTGTAAGTGTAAACAATTGTTTTGAAAAAGTATTTGAGCATGAAGTAAGTAATACTAATGCCATTTATAAATTAGTAAAGTTGTCCCACGATGAAGAAGATTGGGCTACTTGGAATTTCTTGCAATGGTTTGTGAAAGAGCAAACAGAAGAAGAAAATCTTGCTATCAATTTATTGGATAAAATTAAAATTGCAGGTGGAGAAAAAGCAACAAGTAATACGCTGTATTTTTTAGATAAAGAAATGGGTGAAACTCAAGATGATGCAAGATTGGCGCAAGAAGTAACAACTGATAATCCTTAAAAGATAAATAAAACGGAAAATTATAGTGTATAAATTGTTAGTATTGAATCTGTTATAAACGATTTAAAACAGTTTACTGTTCAAAACCAGAGGTTTGCGAATTCAACTCTCTTTCCTTACCGAAAACATCAAGTTATCTGATTTATTATAGTTGAATGAAATGCTCAATGAATGGATTAAAATACTCTCGAGCAATAATCAGAACAATGGTTAATCTCAATAAATTTGAGATAATTAATAAAAAAAAACACAAGGAGTATGTGACAAACTCATCTGTTTTAATAAAAAAAAATTATGAAAGTATTACAAATAGTAAAGTACGGTGAAATTAAAGATAGTTTATCATTTAATGAGATCGAAAAGCCTTCTTTAAAACCAAATGATATTTTAGTTGAAGTTAAAGCAGCTTCGTTAAATCCAATTGATTACAAAATGGTGGAAGGTAAACTGAAAGATATGATTTCTTTAAACTTACCAAGTACAATAGGTTTTGATGTAAGTGGTGTTGTGGTTGACAAAAGTGCAGATGTAACTAGTTTCGAAATAGGAGACGAAGTATATTCCAGAGTACCACAAGAACAAATGGGTACTGTAGCAGAATTTGTAAGTATAAAAAGTAACTTGGTTGCTAAAAAACCCACAAATATATCTTTCGAAGAAGCAGCCGGATTACCATTAGCAGGTCTAACAGCAATACAAGCCTTAGATCGAGTCGGTATTAAAGAGAACGATAGGATTCTTATTCATGCAGGTTCTGGTGGTGTAGGTAGTTTTGCAATTCAGTATGCAAAAGTAAAAGGAGCTATCGTATATACAACTACCAGCAGTAAAAATGTTGATTGGGTTAAAGCTTTAGGTGCTGACAGAGTAATCGATTATACAACGGAAGACTACAAAGAAGTTGCTCAAAATTTAGATATTGTTTTTGACACTTTAGGAAATGACTATACTTTTGATGCCTTTGAAATCATTAAAGAAGGTGGAAAAGTGACTACGATATCAGGTCCTCCTGACGAAGAAACAGCTAGGCATATGGGTATGGAAGATTATAAATTGCCCGAAAAATTAGCAAAACTGATTGAAATGAAATCGGCTACTTATAAACTAACCTGGATGCAGCCTGATGCTGAACAGTTGAATACTATCAGCAAAATGGTAGAAGATGGGGATATTAAGCCTATAATAGATCTGATTTATCCTTTCGAAGATGGAATTAATGCTTATCTATACTTAGCCACAGGAAGAGCCAAAGGGAAAGTTATTATTAGCATGACCTAATCTATTTTATGGGATAGACCAAATTATTAATTTTTTAATAAACAAAGAAAAGATGACTAACGAAAAGCAAAATGTAGTAATAGCCGGTGCGAACGGCACCACAGGAAGAATCATTATTAATTTATTAAAAGAATCTGAAAACTATAGGCCTATTGCTATGGTTAGAAAACAAGAGCAAAAAGACCGTTTTGAAAAGGAGAATGTTGCAGTTGTGCTAGCTGATCTAGAAAAGGATCTAACACACGCTGTAAAAAAGGCAGATAAAGTAATTTTTGCAGCAGGGTCTAAAGGTAAAAATGTAATTGGAGTAGATCAAGAAGGAGCAAAACGCCTAATTGATGCTGCTAAAGATGCTGGAGTAAAAAAGTTCGTTATGCTCAGTACTATGGGAGCAGAAAACCCTTCTGTGAGTGATACTCTTGAAGATTATTTGATAGCAAAACAAAATGCTGATGATTATCTAAAAGCTAGTGGCTTGGACTATACTATAGTAAGACCTGGTTCACTAACAGATAAAGAAGGTACGGGTAAAATTCAATTAAATGAAAAAATAGAAAATCACGGAAGTATTTCAAGAGCAGATGTTGCTCAAACCTTAGTTGGAGTTTTGGAAGATAATGTAAAACATAATCAGGTATTTGAAATTCTGGCTGGAGAGACACCAATTGAAAACGCAGTTACTCTCGATTAAATAAAAACAAATAACACTTTAACTAGTAGAAAAAAATCAAAAATCACCTTTCATTTCTGCATTTAAGAACCAAATATTGTAAAAACTTATTGAAAAATTGTACATTATTAGGGTAAATAATGAATGCCTATTAGAGAATATTATCCAAAAGACAAACCTTTTAGAATGTGTTATGTAGAAGACTTTCGGAATTATTTTTGAAATTTATAAGCATAGCTATTAGTTAACTTATACTTCCGGTGCTTATACAGATTAATATTTTACTTAATATGGAAGCCTTATTTTTTACCTAAACTTTCCCTTTTAGGAAATCATTAATTAACAAGGCTAAATATAAATTAAACCTTGTTTTAAAAAATGAATTAACGTAAAAAATAAAACTATGAACACAATTAGAACAATCAATTTAAAGAACAGACCAAAAGGAATGCCTGAGTTGACAGATTTTGACTTTACCACTTCAGAAATACCTGAATTACAGGAAGGAGACGTTTTGCTAAGTTCTAAATATGTTTCTGTAGATCCTTATTTAAGAGGCAGAATGAGCAATGCTACATCATACATAGAGCCATTTGAGCTAAATAAGCCAATTGAATCTGGTATTATTGCTGAAGTCTTAGAATCTAAGGACAGTAAATTCAGTAAAGGAGATTACCTTTCCGGGACGTTGCAGTGGAAAGAAACACAAGTAGCAAAAGCCAATGGATTAATTAAAGTAGATTCAAATAAAGCACCTCTTTCTTCATATCTTGGAGTTTTAGGGATGACAGGGCTTACAGCATATCTGGGACTAACAGAGATAGGAAAACCTAAAAAAGGCGAGACCTTGCTTGTATCTGGTGCAGCGGGAGCTGTTGGAAGTATAGTAGGTCAAATTGGTAAGATTCTTGGATTGCGGGTAGTAGGTATTGCCGGAACCGATGAAAAGGTAAAAATGCTTAAAACTAAATTCGGTTTTGATCAAGCAATCAATTACAATACTATACAAAATATGAAGAAAGCTATTGCTGAAGCTTGTCCTGAAGGTGTAGATATTTATTTTGACAATGTTGGTGGAGAAATCTCTGAAGCTGTACTTTTCAATATTAATAAGTTCTCAAGAACAGTGAACTGTGGAGCCATCTCTGTATATAACGAAACCGAACTGCCAAAAAGCATTAGCGTACAATCCTTTCTGATAAAAAAAAGTTCTTCTATGCAAGGTTTCGTAATCTTTGATTATGCAGACAAACATACTGAAGGTATCAAGCAATTGTCAGAATGGTTACAGCAAGGTAAATTGTATTACACAGAAACTATTGTAGATGGTTTTGATAATATTCCAAATGCTTTTATCGATTTATTTAAAGGTAAAAACGTAGGGAAAATGATAGTTAAAGTTTAATAAACCAAAAAAAGAGTATAATTTTGAATTTAAAAATCCGATGGAGCAGATTTAAAATCATTACCGATAACAACATCTCCTAATTTTGTAATGGTGTAAGCACCTCAAAATTCAATATTCCTCAATCTTAACAATACAATAATTTCACTTTTTTTAACATTATAAAAAAGTTATTTAGTATTAAAAGACAGTTGTACCTTAAAAATAGGGCTATAATTAATTAGAAATAAAACAACAATCAATATGAAAATTATTATATCTTTTTTTCTGATGTTTTTTTGCCTTTTTTCAGGGTATTCTCAAAACGATTATCCAAAACCAGCAAAAACAACTACCCGACTATTTTACATTCAACATAGTAAAAACCATAATACTTATGTCTATGATGCAAATATAGAAGGAGGAGTTATTAATTCGTCTCAACCTATAAAAGAATATCGAATAGTTTATACTCAAAAGGGAATAAAAAAACCTTTGTCAAGGATACAAAAAAAATTAGCTTATGGAATGATTCTAGTAGAGTCAAAACCTAATTTATTCAAATTACGACTTGCTTCTAAGAAAAATATAGATTTTTATCTAAAACATGAAAATAGTGAGGATGCTAGAATTTATGTTACTGTCAATAAGAATAAAATGTATTTAGATAAGATGTTTGTACAACTTAAAAAAAGCCTTTTTGGTATCAATTTTAAAGTCGAATTTGTTCTGTTTTATGGAGAAGATTATAATTCAGGCAAACCTTTAATAGAAAAAGTTGTACTAGAATAACTTTTCGTAAGTGTTTTGATTATTTGTGTACAGATTGAAAAATAACACAAAAATTAAAAAATTTATGTTCAAAAACGTATCAGATTATTTACTGTAAATGCTTGTAGATGCAGGTGTAAAATGCATTTATGCAATTACTTGCGATAGTTTAAACCCTATAATTTATACTAATATGAATAAATGGAAGATTACAATGGATTCATGTTAGGTACCAATAAGTCGGTGATTATACTCTTCCATAGAAGCGGAGTTAAGTGGAATTGTGTTGTATTTTCGATGTAGTTTCAGACACTTACATCTTTCAATGTTTTATATAATGCCAATAGAGCGGCTAATCTGACATTACCCATAGCGTCAACCATATTTAAGGAAAAAGGGGACTTGATAATTTTCAGGAAACACAACTAGTCTCTATATTTAAGATTGTTTTAAATACGTGTTTTTAGCAAATACACTCAAACAAGTCATTAATGGATTGCAAATGGCAATTCAACATCCGTTTGCTATTGGCTTAAATGGATTATTGGGCAATAAATAGGGTTTTGAAGCGATGCGTGCTGTTTGGGCTGCACGTTATTTAAAAGCCGAGAGAAATCGTTATCTTACAGGTACATAAAATTATGGCTCTATGGGCAATACCATATCTACGGCAATAAGTGCGGTCTTTCATATCCCAGCAGATAAGTAATTGGCTTTTTGATGATATTGGCATCACTTGCTAATGAACATAAACCAAAATAAATTACCTGTCAAAATTATCATATTCAACAACAGATGTTTAGGTGTTGTAAAGTTGGAAATGAGAGTGGAAGGCTATATGGATTGGGAAACCGATATGGTAAAACGGCAGAAGTGATTGAAACTGCTAAATCGGATTTTAACTAACTAAATGAGCTTTTTTAAAAGAATCATTTTAGGATATTTAATAGGTTTTAGAAAATATATTTTAATAGTCAAATTTGTACAATGCACAGAAATAATACCACGAAATGAATAATAAATTGTCTACAACAATGGATAATAGTATATTAGCAAATTCACACGATTTATATCTAAGACCTTTTTTATAAGATATTGATAATCAATATTATAATGGACTAATTTAATTCTTTTAAAAATTATCGATGAACAAAGATATCCAAATAGAACTAGTCGTCTTTATAGACTATACAAAGAAAATCGCTCGAAATGGTCAACATATCCTAGACAATGTTGTTAAACATTATGGTGATAATATTAAAGTGAAATTTCAATATTTTTCAAATAACGTGGATAACCCTGAGTTTCATCTAACAACAAAGGCGGCGTTGACTGCCAAATTATATGGTAAGCTAGACGAAATGCACAAATTACTTTTGTATTATGAGGGTATTTATACAGAAGAAGCTATTTATAGTATGGCTGAAAGTTTAGGTATCGATAGTCTAAAATTCAAAGAAGATTATAATTCGGATGCAATTGCTAAAGAATTTAAAAACAATATAAATCTGGCTAAACAGAATGAAATAAAGTTAGTTCCAGCAATTACTGTTAACGGTAAGTTATATAATGGTGCCTGGGATGAGCATGCGCTTATTCAATATATCGAATATATTAAAAATAGACATGTTGGGCAAGCCTTAGAAAGTTTTGTAAAATGGGGAGCATCTGCAGCAATAATGTTATTAATTGCTTCAATAATCGCTCTGGTTTTTGCTAATGTTGGTTTTAGTGAAGAATACGAATTTTTGCGTAATTTTAAAATAGGGTTTTATGCAGGTAATTCAAATTTTCTTCTGCCGCTAGAAATCTGGATTAATGATGGATTGATGGCAATTTTCTTTTTGCTAATTGGGTTAGAAATTAAAAGAGAAATAATTTCTGGGGAATTATCGACTAGAAAAAAGGCGACTATGCCTATTATTGGAGCCATTGGTGGTATGATAATTCCAGCATTATTATATATGTTTATCAACTACAATGGAGAAGGAGCTCATGGTTGGGGAGTTCCAATGGCTACCGATATTGCATTTACATTGGGTTTGATGGCTTTGCTAGGAAGTAAAGTGCCATGGGCTTTAAAGGCATTTATAACAGCTTTAGCAGTTTTCGATGACTTAGGTGCTATTCTTGTTATTGCATTATTTTATGGGCACGGTTTTTACATCAATGCATTTATTGTCGCACTTATCATAGTTGGAATAATGGGATTCCTTAATTATTCTAAAGTTTACTCTAAAACCATCTACATTATTTTAGGTATTATTCTTTGGTTCTTTATTTATCAAAGTGGATTACATGCAACCCTTGCAGGTGTTATTACTGCAATATTAATTCCATCAAGACGAAAAGGAAATTTGGTTGGTATTGCAGCTCAAGCTACCGTTATTTTCAATCAGGAAATAGTAAATATTAAAAATTCAAATAATGATCAAGAAAATATTAGGCACAGTTCTTTAGAATCAATTTATAAAGCTCTTAATAGATTAACTGGACCAAGAGAAAAATTAGAACATTCATTAGAAGGAGTCGTTAATTACACGATTTTACCCTTATTTGCTTTTTTTAATACGGGTATATTACTTGTTGGAGCGCACTTTAATATACTAACCCCAATTAATTTTGGTATTGTAATAGGTTTATGTATTGGAAAACCTCTTGGTATTGTAGGATTCTGTTGGTTAGCATCTAAATTTAATTTAGCCACTTTATCAAATGAAATTAGTTGGCCTCAACTGATTGGAGTTGCATGTTTAGCCGGTGTTGGTTTTACTATGTCTATTGTTGTGGCAAGTGCAGCTTTTGAAAGTGAAGTATTAAACGGAGCTAAATTAAGCATTCTTATAGCCTCTGCCTTATCCGCTGTACTAGGTATATTTATACTAAAACGGGCAGTTAATGTTAAAGTTGTCAAATAGTTTTAATCAATCTCTTGCTTGAAGTTCTATTAAAGTAATCTCTGGTCGCATACCTAATCTTCCAGGAAATCCTAACCAACCTAAACCTCGATTAACATGTAAATATTGGTCTTTGCTATTGTATAAACCTGCCCAATGTTTATATTTATATTTTATGGGACTCCATTGCAAATTTTTATATTGAAAAGCTGCTTGCATACCATGAGTATGACCAGATAATGTTAATGCAATATTGGTTTTATCAATCACTTCTTGTGTCCAATGTGAAGGGTCGTGAGATAATAAAATTTTAAATGGAATACTTTGCACTTTCTCAATAGCCTTTTGTAAATCACCATATTGTTTAAAAGGGGGATTTCCCCAATTCTCGACACCTATGATGGCAATAGAATCATTATTGATTTTGATAACATCAGATTGATTGAGCAACAAATTAAAATTAATATCCTTATAAAAATCCTTAATGGCCTTAAAATTTTCTTGCTTTTCTTCAGTAGTTTTCCATATACTATAATCACCATAATCGTGATTACCCAAAACAGCATATTTACCCATCGTTGCTGTTAATTTTCTGAACACTCTGCTCCATCCCCGTAATTCCCATGCATAATTGTTAACCAAATCTCCTGTAAAGAAAATAAAATCTGGTTTTAAATCATTAATCATACTTACGGCTCGCTTTAAAATAGGAAAGCGATAATTAAAACTACCTAAATGTAAATCTGAAATTTGCACAATTCTTAAGTTTTCAAAAACTTTAGGTAGTTGTTTAAATTCAATTTTGATATGATAGATTTTAAAATGATAAATCGATTTAAAAATACCATAAGCAATAACAAAAAAAGGCAAAAATCCAGAAAACAAACCTACAAGAGGAATAACTAAAAGAGATTCTTTTTCTGAAAATACAAAATTTGTAAAAAACAAAAACGATAAAACAATTACAAAAATTATTTTAGGTATAAATGAAGATATTGCTAAACCATACAATGACGATATTAGCAATTGTTTTCTTCTTGGATCTATACTATCAAGTCTAATTTTTAATGTTATTATAGATGTGATAAGGCCAATGGTAAAAACCCAAAATATAATGTGTATACTATTACTTAATAATTCAGAAGTTATAAGGTTAGTGATAGATTCTAACCAATAAAAAGCTAAAGCATCTACTATTAATATTGCCAAACACATAAGAAAAACAGTAAATAACGAATAGCTTCGCATTAGAGTATTTTTTTGTTTTTACTTTTTTTTAAGACGACGTTTATCTTTAAAGGCCCAGTAGATGCCTTTTACATCTGAAGACCAACTATCATACATGTAAATAAGTGTAATTTCTTCAAAGGTTTCTAACAATCCAAAACCAATCATAACATAAAATAAGGTATAATTTGGAGTAAAAAACAAAGAATATAGAATAAAAAGACTCTGCAGTATAGCAGATAATTTAGCCAAATAAGTATGAAAGGCGGTAGCCTTGCCATATTTAAAATAAGCAATAATCATTTGTATAATATAAGGTACAAATGAAACACTAATTAATATGATGTTATTTTTAATAAATTCATTTTCAAAAATAAATAACCCAATCAACCCTATAATAAGTGTTATTTGATCGCCAAAAGAATCTAATTGAGAACCTCTAGAGCTTGTTATTTTTAGCTTTCTGGCTAAATAGCCATCGATAGCATCAGTTAAATAGCTAATTAATAAAAACCATGAAAAAAGTTGCCTTTCATCTAGTAATAACAATATTAAAAGAATAGGTGCCGCAGCAATTCTATAAAACGAAAACCAATCTGCAATATTAAAGTTTTTAAATGTTAGCATTTATAATATTTTAAGGTTAAAAATGATTTAGCCTGTTAAGGAGCACTATTTTTTTTTTGCAGAAACTATAATTGCTTTAATAGATTATAAATAGAATCAATACCCTCTTGGGCTTATATAGAAGTAGAAGTTCAGTGGTATTGTTTTTTTCGATTTCCTTGAGTGGTTATGCCTTTAAATAAATTTCATCAGTGTTACTTTTTTAATTGCCACAAACAATTTTAAATTTCTAGAGATAGTCAATTTTTACAATAGTTTATACCAAATCCAAGATTGGTACTAAAGTTAGGGCTTAGAATAGTTTAATTTATTTTTTATGATTATGTTATAATTAACACATCAAAAGTAGAGAAAAAAAAGGGCTAATAACATGATATTCATCATATAATACTGATTCAAGTCAACCCTTCCCTCTTTGTTCTAAACAATTTACATTTAGGTTTTTATATTAACTTTTTCGTGTTTTTAACAATTGTTAGACTGTTTAACCCAATTTCGCAAATTATAATAGTTCTACCAAAAGTTTTTTTTGAATTTCATCAGCTTCTCTAAATCCATCAAATTCCTACCGCAACAACTAATATTTTCAATCTGTCGTAAAAAATTTGTAAAAATTTGTGTAATTTGTGACAAATTAATTCCCAACCAAAAAAAAGTGAAAAAGGTAGAAAATACAGCTGCTAGCTATACTGTTTGCCCCGAATGCCAGGGAAGCGGAAAAAAAAGGCGCAAACTCCGAAAACAAGTGCGACTCCGCTTCCAAAAAGAACTCGAACAATTTGAAATATCAAATCGTGAAGGTACGGCTCCAATTCGTCCAAAGCCACACTTATATAAATGCCCAAACTGTTCTGGTTCAGGCCTGAAACCATCAGCAAGTAATCCTATAGCAGATAAAGAAAACTACCCACACATAGCTATTATTGGTGGCGGAATAGGAGGAACAGCGCTTGCTGTAGCATGCTTGCACCGAGGAATTCCATTTACTCTTTATGAGCGCGACAGTAGTTTTAATGTTCGATCGCAGGGCTATGGACTAACCTTACAACAAGCCAGTAAAGCAATAGAGGGATTGGGTATTTTTTCGTTAGATGAAGGCGTAATATCAACAAGACATCTAGTAATTACCCCAGAGGGAAAAGTAATAGCCGAGTGGGGAATGAGAAAGTGGATGCAGTCAGCTGTAAAAAAAGTACCTAAGCGAACAAATATTCATATTGCACGTCAGTCGTTACGCTTAGCGTTGCTAGAGCAACTCGGCGGACATCATGCTGTTCAATGGGGACACAAACTAATAGAGTGTGACCAATTCGATGCAAAAGTAGTTGAACTAACCTTTCAAGTAAACGGACAAACCAAGACAGTCAAAGCAGACCTTGTCGTGGGAGCTGATGGTATTCGCAGTACCGTTCGAAAATTATTGATAGGCGAGGACTGCAACCCACTACGTTACCTAGATTGTATGGTGATATTGGGCATTTGTCCCTTATCGGCGCTGAAAGATATAGAAAGCCCTTTGCTTGACTCGGCAACTGTGTTCCAAACCGCCAATGGTAATGAGCGTATCTACATAATGCCTTATGCTAAAGATTCCGTCATGTGGCAACTCAGCTTCCAAATTTCAGAAAAAGAGGCAAAAGCCTTTAGTGCTTTAGGAGCTCAAGCACTAAAGGAAGAAGCAAGTCTAAGAACGCAATGGCACAAACCAATTCCTCAGATTATAGCAGCAACTTTAGAAGCTCAGGTTTCTGGCTATCCCGTATATGACCGAGAATTACTCAATCCCGATTTATTACAAAAAGCAGGACAAGCGACCCTGATTGGAGATGCAGCGCACCCAATGAGTCCATTCAAAGGACAAGGCGCCAATCAAGCACTCCTAGATGCATTAGCATTAGCAAGAGCAATTGCAAAAGGATGTAAACCCTTGTCTCAATGGAGAGAAGTTGGGCTAAGGAAAAGTGTATTAACTCACTTTGAATCAGAAATGTTACAACGTAGTGCTACCAAAGTTAAAGACTCAGCAGAAGCTGCACAGTTTCTTCATTCTGAAATTGTCCTCTACGAAGGAGATGAACCTAGAGGAAAGTGTCTAAAGAGAAAAGACATATAAAAACAGTAATTATACAATAAAATAGTTTCCTTAAATAAGGAAGACCATTAACAGTCCTTTTAAGAAACTTCAATTATTGTTTCGCATAATTCTTTCGTAAATCCGAAAAATAAGCGATTACCAACCTAACACAATCTCAAAAAGTTAAAGTTTCAATTATATACTATTCACACATTTTTTAGTATAATCAATTGGTTAGAATGGGTGCATAAAATCTGCATTTTAACTACGTTTTTGTAAACACTGATGTTTTTTTTAATGAGTGTTATTAAAGTTTACTCTTTTCTATCTGACAGTTGAATTGGCATTTCATTTAAAGTTGTACCTCCTTTAATTCCAAAGTCTAATGTACGAATAGGGAAAGGTATCATAATGTTATTAGCATCATAAGCTTTCTTAATTTTAATGATGGCTTCACTTCCTACCTTATTGTAAACGTCTTGTTCGGGCGTGTTAACCCACATTCTTAGTGATAAGTTGACAGAACTATCACCAAATTCGAAAAAATAAACATTAACTGGGTCTTCTTTTGAAAGTTCCTCTATATCGCTAACAGCATCTAATGTAATTTGTTTTACTTTTTCTAAATCATCACCATAGGAAACTCCAATGCTTAAATCAAATCGTCTTTTTTGTAAGATTGTATAATTTTCTAAAGGGTTTTGAAATACTTCTTTATTAGGAATAATAACAGTTTGCCCTTGAAAAGTTTCCATTACAGTATCTCGTAAATTAATTTCTTTTATTTTCCCCATATAATTCCCAATTTGAACGATATCATCAACTTTTAGAGGTTTTCTAAATGAAATAAATATTCCAGACATAAAATTAGCAGCAATATCTTGAAAAGCAAAAGCTAAAGTCAATCCTAAAATACCTGCTCCAGCTAAAATGGAAGTTACGGCTTTGTCTAAATTAAGGATGCTTAATGCCGTAAAAATTACTATACCAAGAAATACAAGATAAATTATTGAACTGAATAAGTTATTAAGCGAAATGTTGTTGGATATTTTAGAAATAAGTTTTCTAGTGATTTTACGAACGAACTTAGCGATATAAAAACCAATAACCATAACTATGGCTGCCATGACTATGTTAGGCAACAATTTAATTAAATCTTCAACCCAATCGGTTAATTTTTCAGTTATTAAGTCAGAAATTTTACTGATGTCCATATTTATATTTGATTACAATTTATTAGACACAATATAGCAAAAGAATAACTTTTTTACAATAAAAAAATAGAATGAGAATAAAGTTCGGAAAGTTCTACTTTAAAATAAAGTGCCCTGAATTGCATGAGTTGGTTTCTCGCTTTTAAAAACAAAAGAATCTATTACTTCAAACTGTTTTAAGTTGGGATTGAATTCCCTCAGAAAAACGCTAGTACACAAGAAAGTTAATTCTAATTTTTGAAATAGATCATTAGCAATTTTTAGCTTTTCATTATCAAGCTTTCTAGCAATGGATAGATGAGGTTCACTGCTTTTATACATTTTTTTTATAATTAATGTCGCAGTTAAATTTTTCATTATTTTTTTTAAATTTTCTTTTGAGTCTTTAGAAGGTTTTATGAAAAAAGTTCCATTCGGATAACTATCAAAATCTACTAATTTAACATCAAAAGGGGAGAAGGTTGCTGTTGTTCGACTTATTTGATTTTTTATTATTTCAATTTCATTTGAAGTAAATTCGCAAATAGTTATATGTGCTAAAGAATTCTTACTGTTGAACCAGCCAATATTATCAGCTAACCGAAGTTTTATTTCTTTTACTTTATCAATGACAATAGCATCTGGAATAAAAGTAATTGAATATTTATTTTCCATTTTTATAAATCAATTACTTTTTTTAGGTTAGAACTTTCAATTGCAGCTTCTATAATTTGCATAACTTTTAAACCATCATCAGCTGTGACGGGTTCTATTGTATTATTAATTATTGACTGATAAACTCCTTCAAAGAAATCATAATAATTTCCATTTAAGGTTGGAATAGTTTTTCGGACAGTTTTACCGTTACTGATTATGTTTAAAATTCCTTCTTTTTCTTTGGGTTCTTTTCCCCAATCTTCTAAGGTTGCTTTCTCACCTGTTTTTAGAATATCTTCTTGAACATCAGCACGGTATTTTAAAAAACTTCCTTTTCGACCTTGTAAAGTAAAACCAGGTAATTGTTCTTTATTAAAAAAACCTGCATGTAATCGTACTCTTTTACCCGGATAATACAGTATGATGTCAATATTATCATCAATTAATGAGTTTTCTCTAAGTTTACGAATGTCTGCAAAAATCGCATTAGGATAGCCAAAAAGACACAAAGCTTGATCAATAATATGTGGCCCTAAATCTTTTAAAATTCCGGCACCTGCATTTGTAGATTCTTTCCATTTTTTTGCACTTAACAAAGGATTAAATCGATCAAAGCGAATTTCTGCTTCTACGATTTCTCCTAACATATTTTTATCAAGGATATTTTTTACCGTTTTAAAATCACTGTCCCATCTTCGATTTTGATAAACAGCTAGTTTAAGTCCTTTTTCGTCTGCTAATTTTTTTAAGCTTTCGGCTTCTTTGGCTGAAGTAGTAAAAGCTTTTTCAACAATAGCATGTTTGCCAGCATTTAAAACTTGTTCTGCATATTGAAAATGTGTGTCTACAGGAGTATTTACAATTACTAAATCTATATCATCAGCCAGTAATTCCTCTATAGAAGAATAACTTTTTGCATTGGAGTAATTATGTTGAATTAGTTTTTTACTTCGTTCCCAAGCACCTATAAGTTCAAAACCAGGATGCAATTCAATAAAAGGAGCATGAAATACTTTGCCTGACATTCCATAAGATAAAAGAGCTGTTCTTATTTTATTCATATTTAATAACTAAGATTGTATTGCACAAATTGTTCTTTTCAATAAATGATATTCTCCGTTGTTCTTGAATTCGCGTATAGATATGCCAACATATTTTTTAAATGTTTTTGATAAATGACTTACATCGGTAAAGCCTAAATCATCTGCAATTTCGGTTAAGGTAAAATCGGAATTTAAGAGTCTAATTTCAACTAATTTTAATTTTGATTTAATGATGTATTCCCGCAAAGGCATATTGACTTGCTTTTTAAAAAATTCACTCACATAGGTAGGTGACATGGAAAAAGTATCGGCTAAACTATCTATTCTTAACAATTCGGTTTTATCAATATTTTCGCTAATGTAGGTTAATATTTTTGTGATGCGCTCATCTGAATTATTTTGAGGAACTTCAGAAAAAATGCCTTTTTTAATATTTCGGATTAAAATTTCTAAAATACTTGCCATTAAACTCATAATCAATGTAATAGATTCAGAACTATGATTTCTTGATTCTTGTAAAATTATGGAAATTAACTTGTCTAAATGTTGTCTATCAATGTCATTTTTAATAATATCACCAGGCAATTGATTGTAGTTGGAAAGGATATAAGCCGATTCCTTAAACCATTCATTACGATCAATAGCCATTCTGTTTGTGGCTTTAAAAATAGTATCCGTAAATTTTAAAAAGACAAATTGAGTAGGTTTACTTAAATTGAAGGAATGACATTTTAATGGAGGTAATAAAAAAATACTCCCTTTGCCAAAAGCAGTTTCATTATAATTGATACATTGTGTGCCTTCCCCTTCTTTTATTAAAACCAATTCGAAAAAATTATTTTTTACGGGACGCTGTTTCCATTCCGATAATTCTATTTCTTGTATTTCAAAAGGTTCGTAGGCTTCTATTACTTGCATTTTGTGCTTGTTTTGGACAAAATTAAGGATAATAAATTTTATTAGTTCAAATTATGTTTTAAAAACCTTTAAAAATACATTGTATTCCTTTTTTTATACTATAAATATGCTTGTTTAAGAATTACTTTTGTATCCTATTAAAAGCTAATATTTTAAATTTAAAATAAATGAACCCAACAGTATTAATCATAGTTGCTAAAATTTTAGCAAGGGAAGAGAAGGTCGAAACAGTAAAATCAGACTTATTAAAATTAGTATTAGAAACAAAAGAAAAAGAAGGATGTTTGATTTATGATTTACATCAAGATAATACCAATGCTAATTTATTTCTAGTTTATGAAAAATGGAAAAGTAAAGCACATTTGCAAAACCATATTAATTCAGAATACTTTTTAGCTTTTAAACAGAGTACAGAAGGAGCTATTGAAGAATTCACTGTAAACGAAATTACTAAAATTATATAATTAAACGAACATATATAAAAACAAAAAAATGAATACACCAAACATTGCCAAAGAAGATATATTAAACGCTTTTAACTATAGACACGCAACTAAAGAATTTGATGCTACTAAAAAAGTTTCAGATGAGGAGATGAAATTTATCTTAGAAACAGCTCATTTATCGCCAAGTTCTTTTGGTTTTGAGCCTTGGCATTTTATTGTTGTTCAAGATGCAGCATTAAGAGAATTATTAAAGCCAGTAGCTTGGGGAGCACCTTTAAAATTAGATACTGCAAGTCATTTTGTATTAGGACTAAGTATGAAGGCTCCAATGGTAAAGCATGATGCTG
>JBLHNH010000032.1:0-21145 GCA_047622645.1 Flavobacterium sp. | reverse complement strand
TGCTATCAAGTTTCTCTTCTTTTAAAAGTAATTCTACTAGATTCAAATAACTTGATTGACCATGTTTGATATCGTTATTTTTTGTAAGATTAATTTCTATATCCTTGCTTAACATGATTTTGAATTTGTAGTTTTAAATTATTATACCTATTGATAATAATACTCTACACCATCATAATTGTTTAAAAGGAGATAACTACTTAGGTCTATAGTTAATATAAGTTGTAGTCTTAAAATAATTATCCAATATATCCGGACAGCTTTCAGTATATTTAAAAGCATCAATAAAATTATCTTTTGTACCCTTATAAGATTCTTGTTTATAATAAAACTTAGTGATTCGATAACTCTATTCAGAATTAACAAAATAACTAAAAGAATCTACCTCTAATTGTTTGGCTTTATAATTTTATTAGTAAAGATTTCTTGAAAATACCCTAAATGAGTTTTTACTCTATAATAGAGCATAATTAAAATGTTGTGATAAAAAAAATAATTATAAATTTAAAAAGACTTAAGTATTATTCTTGCATACTGTGATAAACGTTCATAACATCTTCATCTTCTTCAATTTTTTCTAATAATTTTTCTACATCAGCTGCTTCTTCTGGTGAAAGTTCTTTTGTAACTTGAGGAATTCTTTCAAATCCTGAAGAAAGTATTTCTAACGCTCTAGATTCTAATTCTTTTTGAAGAATACCAAAGCTTTCAAAAGGTGCATACATAACAATTCCGTCCTCGTCTTCAAATATTTCTTCTACACCAAAGTCAATTAATTCTAATTCAAGTTCTTCAACATCTTGCCCTTGAGCCGGAACTCTAAAATTACACGTGTGATCAAACATAAATTCAACCGAACCTTGTGTTCCGAAAGTTCCGTTACATTTGTTAAAATAACTTCTAATATTTGCTACTGTTCTGTTGTTGTTATCCGTAGCTGTTTCGATTAATATAGCAATTCCGTGAGGAGCATATCCTTCAAATAATACTTCTTTATAATCTGCAGTATCTTTATCAGTAGCCTTTTTGATAGCACGTTCAACGTTATCTTTGGGCATATTTGCCGATTTGGCATTTTGAATAACAGCGCGTAAACGAGAATTGGCTTCCGGATTTGGACCACCTTCTTTTACAGCCATAACGATATCTTTTCCTATACGTGTAAACGTTTTTGCCATTGCAGACCAACGTTTCATTTTTCGTGCTTTTCTAAATTCGAATGCTCTACCCATTACTATATTGTTTTAAACAGTGCAAAAATAATTTTTTTAGATTCAATATCAAAATTAGTTAACCAATAAACCAGAATTTTACAACTTACTTTCATTATCATAAGTATTTTTTTTTAAAATACTTATGATAATGAAAGAGATTCCGTTATTACAATAAAATGTTAGAAAGAAAATGAATCAAAAATTTAGAGATTACAGATAATGGAATAGATTTAGAAAAAACACAAATAAAATTTTTGGTATGAACAAAAATTTCACCAATTGTAAAGACTCAAGTGAATTAGGATTGTTTATTACTAAAAACCAAGTAGAAGCAATGGACATGATGACTTTAGTATTTTAATTGATCATCAAGAAATGATAGGTCTTAATAAAATTGGTAAAAATTCTGATAGTTATGTTGGAAACGTTTTTGGTTCATTTAATGTTGGAGCTGTAATAAAATTATAGTTTTAACTATTTTATAAAAAAAGACGCTAATTAAGCGTCTTTTTTTATTTCAATATTTTCTATTTTTTATAAAACGGCATTTTAACCACTTTAGCTCTAATGTCTTTATTTCTAATTCTAATATAAATTTCAGAATCTGGAGCCGTAAAAGGAATAGTTACGTAACCCATTCCAATAGCAATTCCAAGAGAAGGTGCTTGCGTTCCAGAAGTTACAATTCCAATACTATTTCCGTCAGCATCAACAATTTCGTAATCGTGACGAGGAATTCCTCTATCAATCATTTCAAAACCAACTAATTTACGAGTCACACCAGCTTCTTTCTGAGCTTTTAAGTTTTCAGAATTCACGAATTTTTTTGAGAATTTTGTAATCCAACCTAAACCAGCTTCTAGAGGAGAAGTCGTATCGTTAATATCGTTTCCGTATAAACAGAATCCCATTTCTAAACGTAAAGTATCTCTTGCAGCTAAACCAATTGGCTTAATTCCGAATGCTGCACCAGCTTCAAAAACTTTCGTCCAAATTTGTTCAACTTCGGTATTTTTACAATAAATTTCAAAACCACCAGAACCAGTGTAACCCGTTGCAGAAATAATTACGTTGTCAATTCCAGCAAAATCGGCTACTTCAAAATGATAATACTTAATTTGCGATAAATCAACAGAAGTCAATGATTGCATAGCTTCAACAGCTTTTGGACCTTGAATTGCTAATAAAGAATATTCTTCTGACAAATCCTTTACTTCAGCACCTATATCATTGTGAGACACAATCCAATTCCAATCTTTTTCAATGTTTGAAGCATTTACAACCAGTAAATATTGCTCTTCTTTAATTTTGTATATGATTAAATCATCAACAATTCCACCATCATTATTTGGCAAGCATGAATATTGTGCTTTACCAATTTCTAAAGTAGAAGCGTCGTTAGAAGATACTTTCTGAATCAAATCCAAAGCATTTTCACCACTTACCAAAAATTCACCCATATGCGAAACGTCAAAAACACCTACGCCAGTTCTTACAATTTCGTGTTCTGCATTAATTCCTTCATATTGCACAGGCATATTAAAACCAGCAAACGGAACCATTTTAGCGCCTAAACTTTCGTGAATGTGTGATAAAGCTGTATTTTTCATTTTTAGAGTATGTTTAATAATGTGATGCGAATTTATTGAAAAATTATTAATTTGAAGCTATTTCCTGCCATACATTATATCTTTTCTATTTTTTTTTCAAAAAAAAGAAAAGGATGCCATTTCTGTCAGGGCTAGGTAATCTCGTTATGAAGAAACAACTTTTTTGAAATTTTCACAGATTTAACAAATCTACACAGATTAATTTGTGCTAATTCGTGTAATCTGTGTAAACCATTTTTTAATCTAATAAATAAGATTTAAAGTCTTCATAAGTCGAAATTTTAATACTCACTTTTTCTTTGTTCATAACACCTTCAATTTGTTTAGGAATAGGAAGTATAACGTTTAATAAAGGTTCAACTTCATCCAAAAACTTAATTGGATGAGCAGTTTCCAATAAAAAACCAATACTTTCTGGTTTGTTTTTCATTTCCTTTTTTAAACCTAAATAACCAACAGCACCATGAGGTTCAGCAATATATCCAAACGAATCATAAATAGTTTTCATTGTCATTTTTGTTTCATCATCTGTAAATGAATAAGACGAAAAATCCTTTTCAAATTCAGTTAAATCATTTCCATACATTTCCTGAATGCGTACAAAATTACTCGGATTTCCAACATCCATTGCATTTGATATTGTTGCTACAGAAGGTTTTGGTTCATAAATTCCATCTTTTAAAAACCTCGGAACTGTATCGTTTGCATTGGTTGAAGCCACAAAATGGGTGAGTGGTAAGCCTAATTTTTTAGCTAAAATTCCAGCACAAATATTCCCAAAATTTCCACTTGGACAAGAAACAATCAAAGGCTTGTTAAGTTTCTTCAATTCCTTGTATGCAAAGAAAAAATAAAACATTTGAGGCAACCAGCGAGCAATGTTTATTGAATTTGCTGAAGTTAGATTAAAGCTTTTCAAATCTTCATCTAAAAACGCTTTCTTAACCATATCTTGACAGTCATCAAAAACTCCATCAACTTCCAAAGCTGTAATATTTTGCCCTAAAGTAGTCAACTGTTTTTCTTGAATGTCACTAACTTTACCTGAAGGATATAGAATTATGACTTTAACACCTTTTACGTTTAAAAATCCACTGGCAACTGCTCCTCCAGTATCTCCAGAAGTAGCCACTAAAACTGTATTTTGTTGGTTTTTATTACGATTAAAATAAGCCAAACATCTCGACATAAATCGTGCTCCAACATCTTTAAAAGCCATCGTTGGTCCATGAAATAATTCTAACGAATAAACATTGTCTTCAATTTTGACTAAAGGAAAATCAAACGACAAAGTTTCAGTCACAATGCGTTTTAATTCAGTTTGCGGAATTTCATCACCAACAAATTGTTGAATCACTTGAAAAGCAATTTCTTGGTTAGAAAGGTTTTCTATGTTTTCATAAAATTTAGTACTTAATTTCGATAAACTTTTAGGGAAATATAATCCTTTATCTGGAGCTAATCCATTAATTACTGCTTCCTCAAAAGAAACTTGGTGATTTTTATTGTTTAGACTATAGTATTTCATTTTTTGTTTTTTTGGAACACAGATTTAAAAAATTCAAGAAATTTTGAAAATTTTTATGTTTAAATTTGTCAAATTTCTTAAATCTGTGTTGCTAAATTATATTGTTACTGTTCCTTTAGAATTCACTTTAGAAACATGAATATCAAACTCAATTCCAGTAGATGAATAACTTTTTTTCATTGCTTTAGCAACTTCTTCAGCATTTACTTTTCCTTTACATAAAGCAAAAATAGAAGGACCAGCTCCTGAAATACCAGCACCTAAAGCACCGTTTTGTAAAGCAGCATTCTTTACTTCATCAAAATTTGGAATTAAATGTTTTCTAAAAGGTTCAACTAAAACATCTTTTAAGGAACGTCCAATTAAATCATAATCATTAATATATAAACCTGCAATTAATCCACCTAAATTTCCAGTTTGAGTTATCGCTAATTTCAAAGGAATCATTGGTTGAATTACAGCTCTTGCATCAGAAGTTTTGACTTCAATATGTGGATGTAAAACAACAGCATACAGTTCACTTGGACTTTTAATTTGGATCACATCTAAAGGTTTGTATCCACGAATCAAAGTAAATCCACCTAATAGGCAAGGAGCAACGTTATCTGCGTGTTCAGAACCACTTGCAACAACTTCACCTTTCATAGCAAAGTTAACTAACTCAACTTTTGAAAATGGTTTTCCTAGTAATTCATTTATTCCGTAAACTGCACCTGCTGCACTTGCAGATGAACTTCCTATTCCACTTCCTGTTTTTATGTTTTTATAAATTTCAATTTCAAACCCATGGTCTAACTCTAAATTTTCAATTAAAGCTAAAGCTGCAACACCAGCGACATTTTTATCTGTTTCAAAAGGTAAATCTGCTCCAACAATTTTAGTAATTTTTATTCCTTTTTCTATTGATTTTCTAATTATCATTTCATCACCAATACCCTCTAAACATAGACCTAATATGTCAAATCCACAATTTAAATTGGCAATTGTTGCTGGGCAAAATATTTTTATTTCGTTCATAGTCTTTGCGAGGCACGAAGCAATCTTATTTTAAGGTTAATTATTTAGATATTATTGCATTGCAATACCTTTACTTAAATATTTCCAATTCTAACCACATCTGCAAAAATTCCAGAAGCCGTAACAGCTGCACCAGCACCAGCACCTTTGATTAGTAAAGGTTGGTCAATATATCTGTCTGTGTAAAACTGGACAATATTGTCTTTTCCTTCTAAGTTATAAAAGGGACTTTCTTGTGGAATAAATTCTAAACCAACACTTGCTTTTCCGTATTCAAAAGTGGCTACAAATTTTAATCTGCTATTTTTAGAATTAGCTTCATTTAATAAATTTTCAAAGTGAGATGAATGTTTGATTAAAGAGGTAAAAAATGATTCATTATCTGTTGTATTCATGCACTCTTCTGGAAGAAATGATTTGTTTTCAATATCTTCAATTTCCATTTGGTAACCACTTTCTCTTATAAGAATTAGTATTTTTCTTGCTACATCAATTCCACTTAAATCTATTTTCGGATCTGGCTCGGTAAAACCCTGTACACCAGCTTCTTTTACAACATCATGAAAGCTGTAATTTTTGCTAAAGTTATTGAAAATAAAGTTTAAACTTCCTGATAAAACAGCTTGTATTTTATTTACTTTATCTCCAGAAGCAATCAGATGTTTTAGTGTGTCAATAATAGGCAATCCAGCACCAACATTGGTTTCAAATAAGAAAGGTGCATTGTATTTTCGACTTAAACTTTTAAGGTTTTTATAATTTTCAAATTTAGAAGAACAAGCGATCTTGTTACATGTAACAACTGCAATGTTTTCTTTTAAAAATTGATCATAAATTGAAGCTATACCATCATTAGCAGTAATATCAACAAAAATACTGTTGCGTAAATTTAGCCTTTTTGACTTAGCTATAAATGCATTCAAATCAGCTGTTTCACCTTTTTTTAATAGTTCTTTCCATTCTTTTAGATAAACTCCTTCTTCATTAAAATACATTTTTCTTGAATTAGAAATAGCAATAACTCTGACATTTATTTTTAAATTTTCTTTTAAGAATTTCTCTTGCTGGTGAATTTGATCTATGAATTTCTCACCAACATTTCCAACTCCCATAACAAACAGGTTTAATTGCTTGGTATTGTCCTCAAAGAAACGCTCGTGTAAAGTATTTAAAGCCTTTTTAACGTCATTTTTGTTAATAACTACAGAAATATTTCGTTCAGAGGCACCTTGAGCAATAGCTCTAATGTTGACATTGTTTTTTCCTAAAGTACTAAACATTTTACCACTTAAACCTTGATGGTTCTTCATATTTTCACCAACAAGTGCAACAATACATAAGTTTTTTTCAACAATGCAAGAATTAACCTTATTTTGAGTAATTTCTAATTCAAAAGTTTCGTCAATTGCATTTTTGGCTCTGTAAGCATCATTATTTGAAATTCCAATACAAATTGAATGTTCAGAAGAAGCTTGAGTAATAAAAACTACATTGATATTTTCTTTAGACAAAACTTCAAATAAACGTTTTGAAGAACCAGCAACACCAATCATTCCTGAACCTTCAAGAGTTAGTAGAGCAATATCTTCGATATGTGAAATTCCTTTTACTGGATTTCCATTACTTTCTGGAGCATTTGAAATTAAAGTTCCATTGACATCAGCATCAAATGTATTTTTAATCCAAATAGGAATATTCGCTTTTAAAACAGGTTGAATAGTTGGTGGATAAAGCACTTTGGCACCAAAATGAGACAATTCCATAGCTTCTTCATAAGAAATTGTTTCAATGGGTTGCGCTTGTTTTACCATTTTTGGATTTGCCGTATACATTCCGTTTACATCTGTCCAAATTTCTAAAGAGGTAGCGTGACATCCATTAGCTAAAATTGCTGCCGTAAAATCAGAACCACCACGACCTAAAGTTGTTGTATTTTCTTTTTCATCAGAAGCAATAAATCCTGGTAACAAAACTACTTGCGATTGATTAGATTTAAAATAATCTTCTATTAATGAATTGGTTGTATTGAAATTAACAGAAGCTTTTCCGAAATTTGAATTCGTTTTAATTAATTCACGACTATCTTTAAAAACTGAACTTGATATTTTTTCTTTCAAACTAACAGCGATAATTTGAGAAGACAAAAGTTCACCAAAACTGGCAATAGCATCAGAAGTCCTTGGAGATAATTCACCCAAAAGAAAACAACCATCTAAAAGTGTTTTTAATTGGTTGAATTCAGTAGTAATCGTTTCAATTACTTGTTTTTGATGACTTTCTGAAACTAAATTACTAATGGTTTCGAAATGTTTTTGTTGAATTTCATCTAAAGTTACTTTGTACGTTTCATCTTTAGACGCTGCTTCATTTGAAGCTTTTAAAAGCAAATCCGTTACACCACTTAGGGCAGAAACTACAATGGCTAATTTGCCTTTTTGAGCTTTTTTGGACACAATTTCGAGAACTAATTTAATGTTTTGAGCATTGGCAACAGATGTTCCACCAAATTTTAATACAATCATTTTGTTGAATTTTAAGAATAATGAATATTTTCTTTCTTACGAAAGAACATACAGAAAGGATTATATGTAGAATTTATACCCCAAAAGGGGTTGTAGTTGTTGTAGAAGTTGAGCTAATAAAAATTTTAACCTCAATTTGGGTTGTATAAGAAGTAGCGTATATTTTATTGTGTTTCAACATAATTCAAATGTAGGACATTTATTTTGAGTATAAAATAAGTGTTTCCATTTTTATGAATATGTCATTTTTAACTTATAGTTCCCTTGTAAATCAAAATATTACTAATAATATATGGCTCAAAAAGACAATATGATAATAAATAGTAGTCAAAAATGTTGCTTTTTAACAAACGTTTGTAGAATTTTGGGGAATATTTAAAACAAGAAATGGAAACCATACATTATATAAGTTCAGATTTATTGTCTATTGATTCAATTCATACCATAATAGTACAAAATAAAAAATTAGCTTTATCAGAAGAAGCAATTGTAAACATTGAAAAATGTAGAAAGTATTTAGATGATAAAATGAAATCTTATGGAGAACCAATTTACGGAATTAATACTGGATTTGGTTCGTTGTGTAATGTTAAAATTTCCAATGAAAATTTAACAAAGCTTCAAGAAAACTTAATAAAATCTCATGCTTGTGGAACCGGTGAAGAAGTTCCGAGTGAAATTGTGAAGATTATGTTGTTGTTGAAAATACAATCATTAAGTTATGGACATTCAGGTGTTCAATTAGCTACTGTTGAACGTTTAATAGAGTTTTTTAATAATGATATTTTGCCTGTAATTTATACGCTTGGTTCTTTGGGAGCAAGTGGTGATTTAGCACCTTTGGCTCATTTAGCATTGCCTTTAATTGGTGAAGGTGAAGTTTATATGGACGGGTTTAGACAACCTTCAAGTAAAGTATTGGAAAAAATGAATTGGCAACCTATTGTAATGCAATCTAAAGAAGGATTGGCTTTATTAAATGGTACCCAATTTATGAGTGCTTATGGAACTTATATTCTATTAAAATCTTGTAAATTATCATATTTAGCTGATTTAATTGGAGCAATTTCTTTAGAAGGATTCGATGGAAGAATTGAACCTTTTAACGATTTAATTCACTTAATAAGACCTCATAAAGGGCAAATTCAAACTGCAAGAAGATTAACAGAATTACTTGAAGATAGTGAAATTATAGCACAACCAAAGAAACATGTGCAAGATCCATATTCTTTTAGATGTATGCCACAAGTTCATGGGGCAAGTAAAGATACTATTGAATATGTTAAGAAAGTTTTTAGAACAGAAATTAACTCTGTTACTGATAACCCAAATATATTTGTTGGAGAAGATGAGATTATATCTGGTGGAAATTTTCATGGTCAACCTTTGGCATTAAGTTTTGACTTTTTAGGAATAGCTTTAGCTGAATTAGGAAGTATCTCAGAAAGAAGAACGTATCAATTAATTTCAGGTTTACGTGATTTACCTGTCTTTTTAGTTGATAATCCTGGATTAAACTCAGGTTTTATGATTCCACAATATACATCTGCAAGTATTGTTAGTCAGAATAAACAATTAGCAACACCATCGAGTATTGATAGTATTGTTTCTAGTAATGGACAAGAAGATCACGTATCAATGGGCGCAAATGGTGCAACAAAAACACTACGAATTGTTGATAATTTAGAACGAATTTTAGCCATTGAATTAATGAATGCTTCTCAAGCTTTAGAATTCAGAAGACCTTTAAAATCAAGTGAATTTATTGAAAGTTTTATCAAATCATACAGAGATGAAGTTTCTTTTGTAAAAGAAGATAGAATCTTGCATTACGATATTGAAAAAACTATTGGTTTTTTACAAAGTTTTCAGATAGAGTTGGAGGATTAGGTCTTAAAGAAATAAACTCAAAATTCCGATTATAGCAGGGAGTCCTTGTATGTAAAATATTTTTTTAGAAATAGAATTAGCTCCATAAATGGCAGCTATAAGTGCACAGTTTAAGAAAAATAATGCTATATTGTTTGACCACATCTCATCTGAAATAAAAAATGTCCACAGTAATCCTGCGGCTAGAAATCCATTATATAAGCCTTGATTAGCAGCCATAGCTTTTGTTTTTGGAAATAAATCTTTTGGAAAATTGGTAAACACTTTAGGCCCTTGCGTAGTCCAAGCAAACATCTCTAGCCAAAGAAAATATAAATGTAAAAAGGCAACAAACCCGATAATTATTTGAGATAGAATATTCATGATTTTATTTTTTTAGAATTAATCTGATTAATAAAATTATACCAATGACTTCTAAAGTCATACCTATAATTAACAATGCATTTGCAAATTGCCAATGTATTATCTTAAATAAAGCCCCTAAAATAGTAGTTGCCATTCCTGATAAAAACATGATTAAAGGTATTTTATATTGCTTAATCATAATTTGAAATTTATTTAAACTGCTAGCTAGTTACTGAAATCTGCTAAATTGACTTATTTCCATTTAAAGTTCTTTTCAATCGCTTTAATCATTTCACCAGCAATGTCTTTGTTTGTTGCACCTTCAATTCCTTCTAAACCCGGAGAAGAGTTTACTTCTAACAATAATGGTCCTTTGCTTGAACGAATAATATCAACACCAGCAACTTTTAAATCCATTGCTTTTGCTGCTTTTATAGCAATTTTCTTTTCTTCAGGAGTTACTTTTACGATAGAGGCGGTTCCACCCATGTGAATGTTCGCTCTAAATTCTCCTGGAGCAGCTTCTCTTTGCATTGAAGCAACAACTTTTCCGTCAACTACAAAAAGGCGTAAATCTTTTCCGTTGGCTTCTTTAATAAATTCTTGTACTAATATATTAGCATTTAAACTTTTGAAAGCATTGATAACTGATTCTGCTGCTTTCTTTGTCTCAGCTAAAACAACACCTTTTCCTTGTGTACCTTCTAATAATTTAACGATTAGAGGAGAGCCACCAACCATTTTAATTAAATCATCTGTATCTAATGGAGAGTTGGCAAAACCTGTTGTAGGAATATCAACTCCACTGTTTAAAAGTAATTGCAATGAAAATAGTTTGTCACGAGATTGTGTTATAGCTGCTGCATTGTTTAAAGCAAAAACCTTTAAAGCTTCAAATTGACGAGTTAATGCACAACCATAATAGGTCATACTTGGACGGATTCTTGGAATTACAGCATCGAAATTATCTAATATTTTTCCACCACGATAATGAATTTCAGGAGTATCTGCATCTAATTTCATGTAGCAATACTTCAAATTTAAGAAGTGCATTTCATGACCACGCATTTCGCCAGCTTCCATAATTCTTTTATTACTATATAATTGTGGATTACTAGCTAAAACACCAATTCGTAAACCTTTCTTTTCTGAAGATTCTGTATAATAAAATTCCTTTAAATTTTCATTTGATGGCTGGCCTAACACAAATTTTTGCTCTGGATCAACCATAACTCTTCCAGACATTGCCTCTCTACCAAGCAACATTCGGAAACCCATTGAATCACGATTAGTTAAGGTTAATTCAATTTCCCAAATTTTACCACCCAAAGATACGTTTGTACTAATAACATATCGTTTTTCACGAAAACCGCTTGAACTTTTTACAATTCTTTGATCCACCAATTGGGCTTCACAATGTATAAGTGCTTTTGCATTATTCTGAATAGGATTAATATCGAATTTTACCCACTCTTGATTATCTTTTGAATATGTTTTTATGTTTATGGCATGAAGGGCAGAAGTTTTAGCTCCTGAATCTACTCTTGCTTTGATAGTTGGAATTCCAATTGCGGGTAATGAACACCATTCTTCGCATCCTACAATGACTTTTTGTTGCATTTTATTCTTTAAATTTAATAATAATCGAAAGTAATATTTTTTTTTGATGTGTCATAAAAAAAAACCTACTTTTCAGCAGGTTTTTCATATTTTTTTATTTTAATGGTTAGTTCTTGTTTATCGTCATCTAATTCCATAAAAATTTCATCACCTTCATGTATTTTTGATGTTATGATTTCTTCAGCTAAAGAATCTTCGACATATTTTTGAATGGCTCTTTTAAGAGGTCTTGCTCCAAATTGTTTGTCAAATCCTTTTTCAGCAATGTAATTCTTTGCTTTATTAGATAAATTTAAAGTGTATCCTAAATCTTTAATTCTTAGGTATAATTTATCTAATTCAATATCAATAATTTTATCGATATCTTCTTTTTCTAAAGCATTGAAAACAACAACATCGTCAATTCTATTTAGGAATTCAGGAGCAAAGGCTTTTTTAAGAGCATTTTCAATAATTCCTTTTGAATTGTCATCAGCTTGAGCCACTTTTGAAGCAGTTCCAAAACCAACACCTTGACCAAAGTCTTTCAATTGACGTGCACCAACATTTGAAGTCATAATGATAATAGTGTTTCTAAAATCAATTTTACGCCCTAAACTATCTGTTAAATGACCATCATCTAAAACTTGAAGCATCATGTTAAATACATCAGGATGTGCTTTTTCTATTTCATCTAAAAGAATTACACTGTAAGGTTTTCTTCTAACTTTTTCAGTCAATTGTCCACCTTCTTCATAGCCTACATATCCTGGAGGAGCACCTACTAATCTTGAGATAGCAAATTTTTCCATGTATTCACTCATGTCGATACGGATTAACGCATCTTCTGAATCAAACAATTCTTTGGCTAATACTTTGGCTAGCTGTGTTTTACCAACACCTGTTTGTCCTAAAAATATAAATGAACCAATAGGCTTATTTGGATCTTTTAAACCTGCTCTATTTCTTTGAATTGATTTCGAAACTTTATTGACAGCCTCGTTTTGACCAATTACTTTTGCTTGAATAAGTTCAGGTAAATGAGCTAATTTATTACTCTCTGTTTGTGCAATTCTATTTACTGGAATTCCAGTCATCATTGAAACTACATCTGCGACATTGTCTTCAGAAACTTCAATTCTATTATTTTTAGCATCTTCTTCCCATTTTTCTTGAGCAATAGCTAAATCTTTTTCAATACGTTTTTCATCATCACGAAGTTTAGCTGCCTCTTCATATTTCTGTTTTTTGACTACAGAGTTTTTCAAAACCTTAACTTCCTCTAACTGACGTTCTAAATCCAAAATTTGCTTTGGAACATCAATGTTTGTAATATGAACTCTAGAACCTGCCTCATCTAAAGCATCAATAGCTTTGTCTGGCAAGAATCTATCAGTCATATAGCGACTTGTTAACTTTACACAAGCATCAATTGCTTCGTCACTATAGGTCACACTGTGGTGATCTTCATATTTACCTTTAATATTATGTAAGATAGTAATGGTTTCTTCAACAGAAGTTGGTTCAATAATTACTTTTTGAAAACGTCTTTCTAAAGCACCATCTTTTTCAATGTATTGTCTGTATTCATCTAAAGTTGTAGCACCAATACATTGCAGTTCACCTCTTGCTAAAGCTGGTTTAAACATGTTTGAAGCATCTAATGATCCAGTTGCTCCACCTGCACCAACAATAGTATGAATTTCATCTATGAAAAGTATGATGTCATCATTTTTTTCAAGTTCATTCATAACGGCTTTCATGCGTTCTTCAAACTGACCACGGTATTTTGTCCCAGCTACTAAGCTAGCTAAGTCAAGCGTCACAACACGCTTATTAAATAAAACGCGTGACACTTTTTTCTTGATAATCATAAGAGCCAAACCTTCTGCAATGGCAGATTTTCCAACTCCAGGTTCACCAATTAGTAAAGGATTGTTTTTCTTTCTACGACTTAAAATTTGAGAAACTCTTTCAATTTCTTTTTCACGGCCTACAACAGGATCTAATTTCCCTTCTTCTGCCATTTCGGTTAAATCTCTACCAAAATTATCTAATACTGGAGTTTTTGATTTTTTTGTTGTTTTGTTGCCAGATGTTGGGTTATTGAAAGAATTATCTTTAATTCCATCATCTTTACCTGAATCGTCATTATACGATTCGGCTTTAGGTAAATTTTCTATAAAATCTTCTTCGTTATTTATCATAGCAATATAATTTTCTTTAACGGTTTCGTAATCGATCTTTAATTTTTTCATCAACTTGGTAGTTGGATCATTATCATTCCGTAGAATACACAATAATAAATGTGCTGTACTTACAGCTGAGCTATTGTATAGCTTTGCCTCAAGAAAAGTTGTTTTAATTGCCCGCTCTGCTTGTCTCGTTAAGTGAAGATTTTTTTTATCGTTGTTTTGGATTCCTGTCGAATTGGCAGGACTCAAAACTTCAACTTTTTTACGCAAATGATTAAAATCAACAGCCAAACTATTTAATATAGTCATAGCTTTTCCACTACCGTCTCTAAGAATCCCAAGAATTAAATGTTCAGTACCAATAAAGTCATGACCTAATCGCAAAGCTTCTTCTTTGCTATAAGTAATTACATCTTTAACCCTTGGTGAAAAATTATCGTCCATTTTATTTGTTTAATCAAGTAAATATACTAAATAATATAGAATATAAAAAAGAAAGCCTATTTTATATTCTTAAGCTAATTGACAAAAAAAAAATCAATTATAAAAGTTAATTTAACTTGAGTTATCATCAAAAAACAACATCTTTTTGTTAATAAATCTTTTATATTTATTCAAAAAAATACTGTAAAAAATTTAAAAAAGCAGTAAATTGGCACGATTAAGTAGAACAATAATTTTAATATACAAAATACCTATGTCTGAAGGAGAAAAGTTAATTCCTATTAACATTGAAGATGAAATGAAATCAGCTTACATTGATTATTCAATGTCAGTTATTGTATCTAGAGCCCTTCCTGATGTTAGAGATGGTTTAAAGCCTGTACATCGAAGAGTATTATATGGAATGCACGAATTAGGAGTTAGAGCAAATAGTGCACACAAAAAATCAGCGAGAATTGTTGGGGAAGTATTAGGAAAGTATCACCCACATGGAGATACATCTGTATATGATGCTATGGTACGTATGGCTCAAGAATGGAGTTTACGTTACATGTTGGTTGATGGTCAAGGTAACTTTGGTTCTGTTGATGGAGATAGTCCAGCAGCAATGCGTTATACGGAAGCTCGTATGCGTAAAATTTCTGAAGATATGTTAGCTGATCTAGATAAAGAAACAGTTGACTTTCAGTTGAACTTTGATGATACTTTGTATGAACCAACCGTTATGCCTACAAAAATCCCTACTTTATTAATTAATGGTGCATCTGGAATTGCAGTAGGTATGGCAACAAATATGGCTCCTCATAACTTAACAGAAGTTATTGATGGGACTTTAGCATACATTGATAATCCTGAAATTGAAATTGATGAATTAATAAATCATATTAAAGCACCAGATTTTCCTACAGGAGGAACAATTTACGGTTATGAAGGTGTTAGAGAGGCATTTAAAACAGGTAGAGGACGTATTGTAATGCGTGCAAAAGCTACTTTTGAAGAGTCTAACAACAGAGAAGCTATAATCGTTACGGAAATTCCTTATCAAGTGAACAAAGCCGATATGATTAAAAAAACGGCTGATTTAGTAAATGATAAGAAAATTGAAGGTATTTCAAATATTCGTGATGAATCGGATAGAAACGGAATGCGTATCGTTTATGAACTTAAACGTGATGCAGTTCCTAATGTAGTTTTAAATACTCTTTATAAATATACGCAGTTACAATCTTCATTTAGTGTAAATAATATTGCATTAGTTAAAGGTAGACCACAAATGTTGAATCTAAAAGATTTGATTCATTATTTTGTAGAACACAGACATGATGTTGTCGTTAGAAGAACAAAATACGAATTAAGAAAAGCTGAAGAAAGAGCTCATATTCTAGAAGGTTTAATTATTGCATCAGATAATATTGATGAAGTAATTAAAATAATTAGAGCTTCAAATGATGGAGAAGAAGCAAGAAATAGTTTAATTGAACGTTTCAAATTATCTGAAATTCAAGCGAAAGCAATCGTAGAAATGCGTTTAAGACAATTAACAGGTCTTGAACAGGATAAGTTACGTGCTGAATACGAAGAACTTATGAAGTTAATTGCTCATTTAAAAGAGTTATTAGCGAGTAAAGAAATGAGAGCTCAAGTAATTATAGATGAATTATTAGAAGTAAAAGAGAAATACGGAGACGAAAGACGTTCGATAATTGAATATGCTGGAGGTGATGTTAGTATTGAAGATTTAATCGCAGATGAACAAGTTGTGGTAACTATTTCTCACGCTGGTTATATTAAACGTACTTCTTTAACAGAATACAAAACACAAAATAGAGGTGGAGTTGGACAAAAAAGTGCAGCAACAAGAGATGAAGATTTCTTAGAGCATTTATTTGTAGCAACCAATCATCAATATTTAATGTTCTTTACTCAAAAAGGAAAATGTTTCTGGATGAGGGTTTTTGAAATTCCAGAAGGAACAAAAGCAAGTAAAGGTAGAGCGCTTCAAAATCTTATAAATATAGAAAATGATGATAAAGTTAAAGCATTTATCTGTACACAAGATTTAAAAAACGAAGAATATATTAATAGTCACTATGTGATTATGGCCACTAAAAAAGGTCAAGTTAAGAAAACATCTTTGGAAAAATATTCTCGTCCAAGAGTAAATGGTGTTGCTGCTATTACAATTAAGGAGGATGATGAATTATTAGAAGCTAGATTAACTACAGGAAATAGTCAAGTATTATTAGCTGTTCGTTCTGGTAAAATTGTTCGTTTTGAAGAAGCAAAAACTAGACCAATGGGTAGAACTGCTTCTGGTGTAAGAGGAATTACTCTTAAAGATGAAACCGATGAGTTAATTGGAATGGTTTCTGTTGATGTAAATGACGTTAATGATACTCAGTTGTTAGTTGTAACCGAAAAAGGTTATGGCAAACGTACTAAGCTTGAAGATGACGGCGAAGCAATCTATAGAATTACTAATAGAGGTGGAAAAGGTGTTAAAGCATTAAATGTAACTGAAAAAACAGGAGCTTTAGTGGCAATTAATATAGTTTCTGATGCTGATGACTTAATGATTATAAATAAATCTGGACTAACAATTAGAATGAATGTTTCTGATTTAAGAACGATGGGTAGAGCAACTCAAGGTGTTCGATTAATCAATATAAAAGGAAAAGATTCTATTGCTGCTGTAACAAAAGTACTTCGTGAAGATGACGTAGAACTAGTAGAAGGACTAGAGCCATTAGAAGGAGAAGAAGGAACAATTGATGATGTTGAAAAAGGAACAGATATCGATTCTTCAGAAGAACCAGAAACACAAGAATAAATCACAAAGCCCAATTAGTTTTGGGCTTTTTTTTAAATTACTATACATGAAAAAAATACTTTTTATTGCGACACTTTTTTTTAGTGTTGCTATTTTAGCCCAAACAGACGAACTAAAAACGTTAGATAGAACTTTTAATTTAAGTTCAGCACCATCCCAAAAAGATATAGACAAAGTTAGAGTAGCTCTTACTTCATTAGACGGAATGGTAAATAATCTAAGTCCTGAACAAAAAAATGATTATAATTTTTATAAAGGAATACAACCTTTGATGGATATTTTTGTCGTTGCAATGAAAAATCCAAGTGATAAAACAGGAATTGCAAATGTACTGACATTTAATAACTTGTCAGTCGCAGCTGAGAATTTTGATAAAGTTTTAGATTTTGAAAAAAATCTTTCAAAAAAACCTCATACTGAAGATATTAATAAAGATATTGTGTCTTTTGTAAAGCCTTTAGTTCTTCAAAAAGCTTACTCTTTAAATACTAATTCAAATTTCAAAGACGCTGCAGATTTCTTTTATTTAGCCTATAAATTTGATAAAAATGATGGTTCAAACCTTGAAAATGCTGCGATTTTAACTGTTCAAACTGAAAATTATAAAAAAGCAGAACTTCTTTATGAAGAATTTTTGAATAGTGATTATTTAAAAAACGGTATTGTCTATTTTGCAACTAATAAAGCAACAGATAAGGAAGAAAACTTTCCATCTGTAAAAGCTAGACTAAATGCAACCAATATTGGGACTCATGAGAAGCCTAGAGATGAAAAGGTTTCCTCTAAAATACCAAATATTTATAAAATATATGCTTCGTTAGTTTCAAGTAATGGGAATGTGGAAAAGGCAAAAAAAGTATATAAAGAAGCAAAAGAGTTTAATTCTGATGATTTAGAACTTTTAACAGATGAAGCAAATTTATATTATAATTCTAATGATTTAGATACATATTCAAAACTTATAAAAGAACTTATTGAAAAAGACCCATCTAATGCTACTTTGCAATATAAAATAGGATACTTAGCAATAGCAAATGACGGAAAGTTGGTAGATGAAATAAACAATAGTTTAAATGATATTACTAAGTATGAAAGTTTAGTTTTAAAAAGAAAAGAGTCTTTTAAAACAGCATTACCCTATTTTGAAAAGGCATATTCTCTAGATCAGTCAAATGTAGATTATAAAACTACATTAAAAGCAACTTATGAAGTTCTTGGTTCGAAAGATAAAGCGGACAAATTATAAAGAATAAAAATCCCGTTTTAAACGGGATTTTTTTATATCACTTTTTTTATAACTCTGAGTTTGTGAGTGTGTCTGCCAGTATCAACATTATAAATTCCAAGATGATCTAGTCTGTCAATTCTAACCTTTCCGGAAGCATGAATAATATAATTATCATCCATCATAATTCCAACATGAGTTATTTTTCCTTCTTCATTATCAAAAAAGGCCAAATCACCTGGTTCACTTTCTTCAATAAAACTTAAAGGTTCTCCTTGACTAGCTTGTTGAGACGCATCTCTAAATAATTTGTAACCGTTTAATTTATAAACCATTTGTGTAAATCCAGAACAATCAATCCCAAAAGGTGATTTTCCGCCCCACAAATAAGGAGCATTTAAATACATGAATGCTGTTTTTATTAATTCTGATTTGTTTTTTATTCCGCAAACTTTTATTCCATCAAATAAAAATTTAGATTTATTAATATCATCATTATCCAAAAAAGACAAACTACTTCCTAGAGAAATTGGAATTAATTGATTGGTAGGAGTAGTGATGTATTCAATTAAATCAGCACTTAAAACATTTGGAATATCATTTAATATATTAAAATATTCTTTAGTAATTGGCTGAAATTGTTTACTATCAATCCAACCTTTATAGCCATCGTAGGCAATTTCTATATAAACCCATTTAAGATTTTGTTCTATAATTTCAAAATGTTCCCCAAATAAAAGTTGCGAAACCTGTTCGCTTTTATCAGAAGGTTCAAATCGAAGAGGAACTAAGGCAAGATTGCAAATACCAAACATTAATTAAATATAAATTTAAGAGCTATGAATTATTTTTAAGTAATTTCATAGCTCAATTTTTTTAAACTCTTTCAATTACAATTGCAGAGGCTCCACCGCCACCATTACAAATAGCAGCTGCACCAATTTTTGCATTATTTTGAGATAAAACATTAATTAAGGTTACAATAATTCTAGCTCCAGAACAACCAAGAGGATGTCCTAAAGATACTGCACCACCATTTACATTAATTTTATCTTCGTTTAATCCAAGTATTTTGGCATTTGCTAATCCAACAACAGCAAAAGCTTCGTTAAATTCAAAATAATCTACATCACTTATTGAAATCCCAGCTTTATCTAATGCTTTTGGTAAGGCTTTTGAAGGAGAAGTAGTAAACCATTTTGGCTCTTGAGCTGCATCAGCATAAGATTTTATATAAGCTAAAGGAGTTAAACCTAAAGATTTTGCTTTTTCTTCACTCATTAAAACTAAAGCAGCAGCACCGTCATTAATTGTAGAAGCATTTGCAGCAGTAACAGACCCTTCTTTTGAAAATACTGGTTTTAAGGAAGGAATTTTTTCTATCTTAACATTTGTGTATTCTTCATCTTTTGATACAATTAAGGCGTCTCCACGTCTTTGTGGTACTTCAACAGGAACAATTTCTGAATCAAACTTTCCAGCTTCCCAAGCTTTTGCAGAACGCTCGTAAGATTGTATAGCAAAATTATCTTGTTCTTCTCTAGAAATTTTATATTCAGTTGCACATAAATCTGCACAAGTTCCCATTGCTTGATTGTCGTATGCATCAACTAAACCATCTCTTTGCATTCCGTCAACTAGAGTGGTTGGTCCAAACTTAACTCCATTTCTCATGTGAACATAATGAGGAATTAAACTCATGTTTTCCATTCCACCAGCAACAACTACTTCTGCATCTCCAGCAATAATTGCTTGAGCCCCTTGCATAACGGCTTTCATTCCGCTAGCGCAAACTTTATTTATGGTTGTACATGTTACATTATTAGATAAACCTGCTGCAATAGCTGCTTGTCTAGCTGGTGCTTGACCGTTTCCAGCCTGAACAACGTTACCCATTATAACTTCGTCAACAAGATTAAAATCTAAATTTATTTTATTTAAAGCTCCTTTAATGGCAGTTGCACCTAATTGTGTAGCAGGAACACTTGATAATGCCCCCATAAAACTACCAATTGGTGTTCTTACTGCCGAAACTATAACTACTTTTGTACTCATACTATTTGTTTTTTGCGAATTTAATAAATTAATCCTTATTTTTTCTAAATTTAAAATTAAAATCTATGAAATTTTAATAATGTTTAAAGAATAGTTTAGTTTTTAAATATTTTTTTTCTTTTCTATATACTTGATTACTAATCAATTTTAAAGAGATTATCAATTAACTCAAAAATAAACTCAAAAATTGTTGCAAACATAAGATCTAAAACTTACATTTGCAACCGCTAAAAAGATAAGTTCTTATATCATATTTAAAGATTGGAGAGTTGCCTGAGTGGCCGAAAGGACATGTTTGCTAAACATGCGTATGGGAAACTGTACCAAGGGTTCGAATCCCTTACTCTCCGCTTATTTTTTACACCTCGGGGTGTAGCGTAGCCCGGTCATCGCGCCTGCTTTGGGAGCAGGAGGTCGCAGGTTCGAATCCTGCCACCCCGACATATTGAAGTTGTTTTTACAACTTAAAGAATTAAAGTATTGGTTGCGTAGCTCAGCTGGATAGAGCAACTCACTTCTAATGAGTAGGTCCCAGGTTCGAATCCTGGCGCGATCACAAAAAAAGCCTTGCATTTGCAAGGTTTTTTTGTTTATGTTGTGGTTCAGTTTTATTTCTTTTATTTTAAAGAATATGTTTTTTTAGTAAAAATTTTGTTACAAGTAATTTTTAA
>JBLHNH010000031.1:0-21355 GCA_047622645.1 Flavobacterium sp. | reverse complement strand
AGATATAAAAGTAACTGTTGGCGGAACTCACGGATTTGATCAAAACATAAATTATGATTTAAAATTCGATGTTCCAGTAAAATATTTAGGAACAGAAGTAAATAATTTGATAGCTAAATTAACTCCAGCAGATGCTAAGAAATTAGAAAGCATCCCTGTTAATGGGGTAATGAGTGGAAGTTTTGCTGCACCAAAATTCACAACCGACTTAAAAATGGCTACAACTAATTTAGTAACACAATTGGTTAAACAACAAAAAGACAAATACATCAACCAAGGATTAAGTCAATTGGGCGCTGCTGCTGGTCTTCCAACAAAAACAGATTCTACAGGCACAGCAATACCAAAAACCAAAGAAGAAGTTAAGGAAGAAGTAAAAACAAAAGCCACTGAAGTTGTAAAAGACAAAGTAAAAGATGGTTTAAATAACCTATTCAATAAAAAGAAAAAAGACGAGTAGTTATCAGTTCAAAATTAAAGCAAAACCCTTTTCATTTATTTGGAAAGGGTTTTTATATAGAATTGATTTATATTTGATAAAAGAGTATTCAACATTAAATAAAATCAATGCAAATAATTTTTATCATTTCTAGCTTTATTGGAATAGTATTAGCTTTTTTTGGAGGTAAAATTTTACTTAAAATTAAGAACCAAAAAACAATTTCAGAATTAGATTTAACAGAAAAAACTAATTTAGTCACTTTTTCTAAAAAAGGAGATTATTCATTAAATATTGTTGGTGGAGGTTATGTAAAAAACATCAATAATTTTTCCATATTAATTAATTACAATAATAATTTAATTAAAGTTCTTGAAAGAAAACCAAAAAAGAGATTTTTCTATAAAGGAAAATTAACAACTGAATTTAAACAATTTGAAATTAGAAATATTGGAGAACATAAAATAGAATTTGAAAACATTAATGATTTAGAGGTTAAAGATTCAATGCTTTTTTCAAAAAGAATGTTTCAAAAAAGAAAAAACACTAGTGAAATTGGAATTTTAATTAAAGAAACCTCTCCAAGTTTAAATTATCTATTAGGGTTAATTTTAGTGATTTTTGGATTACAAATTGGTTTTATAAGTTTAGCCTTATTTTATTTAAATAATTAACTATCCATTTTTATTTTGATAAAAACTACAAACTAATCCTAACCACATAACCTTCATTACTTCTTATATTAAAAACAGTTCCATCTTCAAATAAGAGATATTGGCCTTTAATTCCGGATACTTTCCCTGTAAAGAAGGGTGTTTTATCTAAATTTAAACTTTTTACTTTTGTAGGATATTCTAATACTGGATAATGTAAATCTAACAATTCAACTTTAGGCATAAAAAAAGGCTGTGCTTCTGTTGGCAACCATTGTTCTGCTTTTAACCGTTCAGCTAATAAATCAACTTGAGGAACATCATTTTTTAGCATTTTTTGCCAAGCGGTTTTGTCTGCGAAATGATTTTTTAAGGCAACTTCAGTAATCCCTGCTAAATAACGATTTGGTACCTCAACTATTGGAACGGCTTGCACTGCTCCTTGATCAATCCATCGTGTAGGAACTTGTGTGTTTCTGGTCACACCAACTTTTACTTCACTAGACAAAGCTAAATAGACAATGTGAGGTTGCAATTGCACCTTTTTTTCATAAACTAAATCTCTATCTTCAATACCTAAATGAGCTGTACTTAATTCAGGTCGCATAATCCAATCACCAACAGATGCGCTACTCATAAAGCAATCATAACAAAATCCTTGACGAAATATTTTTTTTTGTTTCCCACAATTCAAACATTTAAAACCCTGAAAAACGATTTCAGTTTCTTTTCCAATTAACTGATTTACATTTAAAAAGCTATTTTCAAAAACCAAATAGTACTGAATTGGGTTTCCTATTTCTGTTTGCATTTTGGTAAGTACACCTTCGTATGTCATTCTCGTAAAGATTTTGGATTAAAGTATAATATTCAACAAAATTTGTTATTTTTGGTAAAGTTATAATTCGTATTTCGAAATTCATAATTCACAGTTTAAAAATATGGCGTTTCCGATCATAAATTCTATTGCTTCTTTTATTTTAAAAAAACGGATTCATCAAATGGAATTGTTTTTAAAATATCCGCACGAAGTACAAGAAGAATTACTTTTTAGTTTACTAAAACAAGCAGAAAACACATTTATTGGTAAAGAATATGAATTTAGTTCTATAAAAAACTACAAAACTTTCTCAGAACGTGTTCCTGTTTCAACTTATGAAGAATTAGAACCTTTAATTGAGCGAACTCGAAAAGGAGAACAAAATATTTTTTGGAATACACCTATAAAATGGTTTGCCAAATCTAGTGGTACAACAAATGCAAAAAGTAAATTCATACCTGTTAGTCCAGAATCATTAGAAAATTGTCATTACAAAGCTAGTAAAGATTTATTGTGTTTGTACTTAAACAACAACGAAGATTCTCAAATGTTTACGGGGAAAAGTCTACGACTAGGTGGAAGCAAGCAATTGTATGAAGATAACAATACTTTTTTTGGAGATTTATCAGCTATTTTAATTGACAATATGCCTATTTGGGCTGAATTTAGTTCAACACCAAGCAGTACCATTTCATTGATGGGTGATTGGGAAAACAAAATGCCAGCGATCATAAATGAAACTATAAACGAAAACGTTACCAGTTTAGCTGGAGTTCCAAGTTGGATGATGGTTTTACTAAACAAAACACTAGAACAAACTGGAAAAAAAAATATGTTGGACATATGGCCAAATGCTGAAGTCTATTTTCATGGTGGTGTAAATTTTGATCCTTATAGAGAACAATATAAAAAACTGTTTCCAAAAGATAATTTTCAGTATTATGAAATTTATAATGCTTCTGAAGGTTTTTTTGCTTTACAAGACTTAAACAACTCTAACGATTTACTTTTAATGTTAGATTACGGAATATTTTATGAATTTATTCCAATGAATACTTTTGGTCAACCTACGCAAGAAATTATCCGTTTAAGCGAAGTAGAATTAAATAAAAACTATGCTGTTATAATAACTACAAATTCAGGTTTATGGAGATATTCTATTGGTGACACAATACGTTTTACAAGCTTAAATCCTTATAGAATTAGAGTTACAGGAAGAACTAAACATCATTTAAATGTTTTTGGAGAAGAATTAATGGTCGAGAATACCGAAATGGCTTTAACAGCAACTTGTAAAGAATTAAATTGTGAAATTATAGATTATACGGTTGCACCAATTTTTATGGAAGGCAGAAAAAAAGGTGCTCACGAATGGATGATTGAATTTAAATCTTTACCAGAAAACCTAATAACTTTTGGTGAAGTTTTGGATAAGAATATTCAAAATCTAAATTCAGACTACGAAGCCAAACGCTACAACAACATGACATTAAATCCGTTAGTATTAAATGTTGCTCGTACAAAATTATTTTATGATTGGCTAAAAGAAAATGACAAATTAGGTGGTCAACACAAAATTCCGAGACTTTCAAACGACAGAAATTATATGGAACAGTTATTGAAAATGCACATGGCAACAATTTAAAAAAACAAATCCTCAGCGTTATGAAATGCTAAAATATATATCAGCATAAAATGAAAAAATTAATTGCTTTATTCTTACTTACAATGTTTTTAGTTTCATGTTCTAGCACACCAAGATACGGTTGTAATCCTAGAAGATGTGATGTAAGTCAAGTTCAACAATAAAAAAAGGCTCAAAAAAATAATTTTGAACCTTTTTAATACTTATACTAATCTAAATTTACGAAACAGCTTTTAATCGCTGTAATAAATTTTTATTTAAACTTTGTTCTGCATATTCTTTAGTTACTAAAAGTGACTTATCTTCTGAACCAGGTAAATCGAACATAGCATCGGTTAAAATAGCTTCACAAAGTGAACGTAAACCTCTTGCTCCTAGCTTATATTCTAATGCTTTTGAAACAATAAACTCTAAAGCACTTTCTTCTATTTCTAATTCAACATCATCCATTTCAAACAATTTCTTGTATTGTTTTACTAAAGCGTTTTTTGGTTCAGTTAAAATACTTCTTAAAGTTGCTGCGTCTAATGGGTCCATATGAGTAAGAACTGGCAAACGACCAATAATTTCAGGAATCAAACCAAAGTCTTTTACATCTTTCGGAATTATGTATTGTAATAAATTTTCTCTATCAACATTGTCTGTGTTAATAGACGAACTATACCCTACAGCTTGATGGTTTAATCTTTTTGAAATCACACGTTCAATTCCGTCAAAAGCACCACCAGCAATAAATAAGATATTTTGCGTATTTACCTCAACGAATTTCTGGTCTGGATGTTTTCTTCCTCCTTTTGGTGGCACATTTACAACTGTTCCTTCTAAAAGCTTTAATAAAGCCTGTTGAACTCCTTCTCCAGAAACATCTCTTGTAATAGAAGGATTATCACCCTTTCGAGCAATTTTATCAATTTCATCAATAAAAACGATTCCTCTTTCGGCTTTTTCAACATCATAATCAGCTGCTTGAAGCAAACGAGTTAAAATACTTTCAACATCTTCACCAACATAACCCGCTTCCGTTAAAACTGTTGCATCAACAATAGCTAAAGGCACATTTAACATTCTAGCAATAGTTTTAGCCACTAATGTTTTTCCTGTTCCTGTTTGCCCAACCATTAAGATGTTACTCTTTTCGATTTCGACATCATCATCTGTTTGCTTTTGCATTAATCTTTTGTAGTGATTATACACAGCAACACTCATTACTCTTTTGGTTTGGTCTTGTCCAATAACATAATCATCCAAAAAAGCTTTTATTTCTTTTGGTTTATTCAAAACTAAATCAGCTATCAGTTCTGATTTGCCGGTTTGTTTAATTTCTTCAATTACAATTCCATGGGCTTGTTCAATACATCTATCACAAATATGTGCATCAATTCCAGCAATTAATAAATTAGTTTCTGGCTTTTTTCTTCCACAAAATGAACATTCTAATATTTCTTTTGCCATTTTTTTTTATTTAGAAGTTAGCATTTAGGATTTCCTAAATCTAAAATCTGATTTCTTAATTTCTAACTAATACTTCATCAATCATACCGTATTCTTTAGCTTCAGCTGCAACCATCCAATAATCGCGTTCTGAATCTTTGTACACTTTATCAAAATCTTGTTTTGAATGTTTTGCAATAATATGATATAATTCGTCTTTTAATTTCAACATTTCACGCAAGTTAATTTCCATATCAGAAGCAACTCCTTGTGAACCACCACTTGGTTGGTGAATCATTACACGTGAATGAGGTAATGCACTTCTTTTTCCATCTGCACCAGCACACAATAAAACAGCTCCCATAGAAGCAGCCATTCCTGTACAAATTGTAGCTACGTCTGGTTTAATAAATTGCATAGTATCATAAATTCCTAATCCAGCGTAAACGCTTCCACCAGGTGAATTGATATAAATTTGAATATCTTTAGAAGCATCGGTGCTTTCTAAAAACAACAATTGTGCTTGAACGATATTAGCAATTTGGTCATCAACACCTGTTCCTAAAAAGATAATTCTATCCATCATTAAACGGGAGAAAACGTCTAATTGAGAAACATTTAATTGACGCTCTTCCATAATGTAAGGTGTCATTCCTGTTGGTGTGATTTGTTTTACGATTTTATCATAATACAAATTATTTATCCCTTGATGCTTAGTAGCAAACTTTCTAAATTCTTTTCCGTAGTTCATATTATTATTGAATAATTAAATTATAGTTAAATAGGTTCTGAAAACTAATTCAGAATAAAAAAACGCCAAACAAAAAAGTCTGACGTTCAAAGATAATTATTTTTTATGAGAAATTATTCTCCATACATTTCTTTAATAAAGTCTTGGTAAGAAACTTCTTTAGTCTTAGCTGGAACTTTCTCTTTATAAAGATTAATCATTTTTTCGCTCATGATTTGTTCAGACAAACGTTTGATTTCATCTTGATTTGATAAAACTCTAGCTACTACTCCGTCAACCTCTTCATCTGTTGGATTAACTTGACCAAATTGAGCCATTTGTTTTTTGATTAAATTGGCAGCAAAAGCTTTTAAATCTTCAAAAGTTGTTTGAAGTTTATTTTCGACTAGAACTTTTCCTTCAATCAATTGGTAACGCAATCCTTTTTCTGATTTTTCGTACTCTTCTTCGGCTTGTTCAACTGTTAAAGGATTTTCACCTGCATTTTGAATCCATTTTTTTAGGAATGCAGCTGGCAAATCAAATTTAGTATTTTCAATTAAAGATTCTGTCACATCATTTAAATATTTCTGATCAGCTTGTTGTGTAAATTGTCCTTCAGCATCTTCTTTAATTTTTGCTCTTAATTCTTCAACAGATTTCACATTACCTTCACCAAACAACTTATCAAATAATTCTTGATTTAATTCAGCTAATTCAGTTGCATTGATTTCTTCAATTGTAAAGTTAACATCAACATCTAAACCATGAACATCTTCATGAGAAACTTTTAGGTAATCCATTAATTTGTGGTCATCCTCAAAAAGTCCTTTTGTATTTAAAACAACTACATCACCCACTTTTTTACCAATGAATTCTTTAGCCGTTTTTTTATCTTTAAAAATATCTAAAGCAAAAGTTGTTCTGTTTTCAATTCCTTTTTCTTCATTAAAGAAAGTTCCTGAAACGTCAAAACCTTCTTCAAGTTTGTCTTTAGGCATTAATTTACCATATTGTTTCTGAATTTTTTCTATTTGTTCAGTCAACATAGTTTCATCAGCCACAATTGTAAAACGAGTAACATTAGTTTTTAAAGTTAAATCAACTTTAAATTCGGGTGCTAATCCTAATTCAAATTCAAAATTGAAATCTTCTTTCTCCCAATCAAAATCTTCAGTTACTCTTGGAAGAGGGTTTCCTAAAATGTCTAATTTTTCTTTAACAAGGTAGTCGTTCAAAGACTTTTGTAAAAACTTATTTACTTCTTCAAGTAAAACTGCTTTTCCATATTGTTTCTGTATAACACTCATTGGGACAGCACCTTTTCTGAATCCCGGAATATTTGCATTTTTTCTATGATCTTCTAAAATTTTAGCTACTTTATCTGAATAATCTCCTTTTGTAACAGTAACAGTTACTATTGCATTTAATGCGTCAACGTTTTCTCTTGTAATATTCATTTTTACTTTTTTTTCCTAATAAAATTGGGTTGCAAAATTATAAAAATTTTGCAACCCAAACAAATTTTTAATTAACTGAAATTCATATGCAGATAATTAATGTTTATTTATTGGCCTTATAACATCGCTTTATCTTTATAAATGTTAGTTTAAGGCAAACAGCTTGTTAATATGATTTTAAACGGCTAAATTTTATTTTTTATCTACAAAAACACTACTCAGAATTGATTGACCTAGTGACAATAGCAAACTAAATAACAAAGCATACCAAAAACCTGAAACTCTAAATCCATCAATTAGATTGTCACAAATTAAAATAATTACAGCGTTAATTACCAATAAGAAAAGCCCTAGAGTAATAATTGTAACAGGAATTGTAAGAAAGACCAATATGGGCTTTAAAAATGTATTTAATATAGCTAAAACAACAGCAACTATTAAAGCCGTAGTAAAACTATCAACAGCAATACCGGGTAAAAAATGTGCTAATACAAAAACTACAATCGTAGAGATCAAAAGTTTAATAAGTAAATTCATAGTGTAAATTTTAATCTAAAGATAAAAAAAAGACACCAAAAAATGGTGCCTTTTTTAAAATATATATTTATTTAAATCTTTTAATTTGTAGCCACAACATTAATTCCAGTGAAATAAGAAGGGTTTAAAAAAGGCATATTAGATTTGTAATGAGAATTAATCACTTTAATAATTTCATTAGCTACAACTGCATATCCTCTTGCATTTGGATGAACACCATCTAGAGAAAACAATACTTTGTTTTCTGTAACTGCACCACTAAAGTAATTTGCAGTATATATTTGACCGTTAACCGAACGTAAACCATTTACCAAAACACCTAAAATAGCATTCATATCTGCAACTGCAAGATTTTTAGAAGCCGCAATTGATTTAATAGCTGCATTATATGCATTAGTTGCATTTGCAATTGCTAATTGCTCTGAAGGAATTAACACATCTCCATCTTGCATTGGAAAAGTAACTCCATTTACATTAAAAGGTGCTATTCCTAATGAATTTGGTTGTCCTATTTTTCCAGAAGCAGTTAACAAAATTAAATCATCTGGAGTTGCTTGACGAGCTCTACCATATAATTGCCCTAAAGCTGTTGCATATGGAGCCAAGGATGGAATTGTTGCGGCTGCTCCAGCAATTTGAAGATTTAAGTTAGACAAAGTTTCATCTGAAATCAATAACGGATTTTTAGAACCCGCAGCAGTTGATAAAGGTGATATTCTTCCTCCAGTAACTTGAGCTAAAAAACCATATAATTGAAGTGCACTAACATTCGAAGAAGTAGCTTCTGCCGGTAACGCATTATAAGGAACAGTTGTAAAGAAAGGAATAGAAGTAACACTTGGAATAGTTGCTACAACACCTTTTGCTCCGTTTTGAGCTAAACCAGTTACCGCTCCAAAAGCAGGGCTAGTTCCACCGTTAATAATTAAATTATAAACACCCGCAAAAACAGCCGGATCAGTAATATCGTTTGATCCATAAGTTGCAGGGTTAAAGTTTCCTGTTTGATCTACTCCAATGCCACCTGTTGTTGCATAAGACAAAATATCATTTGAACCAATCCAGTTTGTAAAGAAAGTTGGGTTTTTTGAAACTGCATCTCCTAAAACTGTTGAAGTTGTTGAAGTTGCATGTCTTACATAATAAGGATTTGCTTGTCCTAATGCTAAACCAGCTGGATTTCCATAACCAGGAATTAACAAGTGGAACGATTTTGCTCCAGGAACACCCATGTTATTATAAGCAGTTGCTTGTGGAGTTAAAGTAATCGTAGAAGTTCCAGCGATGTTTTCTGGAGCACTTGTTGCAAAGTTAATTACTCTACGAGTACCAAACCCAGGAACACCTGAGATTCCACCTAAATTATTCACATCTTCTTCATAAGATGGCTGTGTAAATACACCTCCACCAACTGTTGCAAATTGTTGTGACAATAAATTTGGAAAGGAATTTGCCTGACCACTTTTGTACATTGTCCCGTCCATGTAACCAGCTGTTAATGAATTTCCAACAGCAACATAAGAAGAGAAATCTGCTTCTCCAGCTGTATAATTTGCATCTACTGCATTTTCAAATTCTGGCTCACAAGAAACTAATCCTGCCATTGCCAAAACTGATAAGTATATAAATTTATTTTTCATTTTTATTAAAATTTTTGATTAGAAGCTGTAAGTTATACCTACACCTGGTGAGAAAACTGACGATTTATAAGTACCCCCGAAATCAGGGTTTGCGGTACCTGAAACAGGATCAGTAGAATAATCATATGAATTATCTATTTCGTCAAAATGCAAATACAATAACGAGAAGTCAATTCCGAATTTTGGATTTACCTGATAAGTCAAACCTCCAGTATAACCCATTGATTCATTTCTTGGTGTTTCTGGAGCAAAATATCCATTTTGCACTGGACTTTCGTCAAAATACCAACCTGCTCTGAACGTAAATTTATCATTTGCTACATATTGAGTACCTACTCTATACGTGCTAGTATTTTTATAGTTTCTTGGATTTAATGATTCTGTACCATTACCAAATTTTACATCTAATGCTTCATAAACGCTCCACATAGTGTAGTTATAATCAAAAGCAACTAACCATTTATCCGTAACTTGATAAGACAAACCAGAAGTAACTTCAGCTGGCAAAGGTAAATCTGCATCAAAAGTTGTGTCATTAATTGGATTAAAAGTAGGAACGTCAGCATAAGTAGCATCTCCGTCTCTAGCTTCCATTATAATTTCAGAACGGTAGTTGAAACCTAATCTTAATTTACTAGTTGGGTTAAACATGAAACCAACATTATAACCCCACGCTGTAATTCCCGTTGAATCTAATGTTACATCCGATCCACTTCCGTTAGCAGATAATAATGGGTTTATTGATAAGTTTCTATTAAAATTTACTGAACCTGTAGCTAAAATTGGTCCACCACCAAAACTAAATTCATCTCCTACTCTTATTGAAAAAGTTGGTTGAATAAAAATAGCTTTTAAATCAATATTATTTACTAAATGTGCACCTTGCCAATCTTGATCCCATGCCACGGCACTTCCATAAGGAGTATAAATAGCTAAACCTGCCGTTAACCAATCTGTTACTTTGTAAGTAGCATAAACATTAAATGGAGTTCCTACATTGTCTGAAGAAGATTTCCAATTATACTCAGAATTTTGAAATCTTGTTTTTGAAAACAATGCACTTCCTCCGACTGATAAATTAAATTTATCTTTTAGATAAGCCATTCCTGCAGGATTAAAAAAAGCTGTTTCGGCACTATTTACTATAGCAACACCCGTGTGTCCCATAGCTAGTTGTTTTTGTCCTTGAATACTTACTCTATATCCTCCTGCAAAAACAGTAGAGCTAGCCAAAACAAAAATTGTTAAAGAAAGTAATTTTCTCATAATGAAATTTAATGTGTTAGTTTTTTTTTCGAATTTGTTAAAATCGATACTTCAAAATTAATACAAATTATGAATTTTACAATTTTTTTAACAAAAAAATTATGCATGCATAATAAATTTGCCTTTTTATTTAAGAAAATTTATGGTTTCAGTATAAAAATCCTTAGGGTTTTCGGCATGTAACCAATGTCCAGCATTAGAAATTGTTACAATTTTTACATTCGGAAAATGATTATGAATCGTTTCAAAATCATCATCTAAAATATAATTAGATTTTGAACCTCTAAGAAAAAGTGTTGGCTTTTCGAATTTATGTGATGAAGGTAAAGCAACTCCAATTTCTTCAATTTTTTTATTAAAAACAGATAGGTTAAATCGAAAAGCTAATTGATCCTTCTCTTTCCAATACAGACTTTTTAATAAGAATTGTCTTGTACCTAAATCTGAAATATAGTTAGAAACAATTTCTTCAACTTCACTTCTACTCGGTTGTTTAGAAAAATCTACTGCAGATAACCCTTCCAATATAGGTTGATGGTGTTGTGGGTAAAATTTAGGCCCAATATCAGCGATTATAAGTTTATCAACTAGATCTGGAAATAATGTCGCTAAAAGCATAGCTGTCTTTCCACCCATTGAGTGGCCAAGTAAAATAATGTTTTCTAACTTGTGAAACTCACAATACTCTTTAACATCAATTGCCATCAGTTCGTAGCTAAAATCATCGGAATGAAAGCTTTTTCCGTGATTTCTTAGGTCTACCATATGAACTTGAAAACCATCTTCTGCAAATTGAGAACCTAAAGTTTTCCAATTATCTGACATGCCCAAAAACCCATGAAGAATTACAAATGGTTTTCCACTACCTTCTATTCGCGAATTTAATATCATTGTTTTATTATTTATCGATTGTGCGTTAAAGATGGTAGCGGCATCCTTTTTTGAAAAAAAAGATATAGCGGACAGCTTGACCTCGTTTTTTTCTAACGAGGTAACGCCCAAAAATTATTTCATTTTATTAAGATACATGTTAACTACATTGTCAAAACCTAAATATAAAGATTCTGCAACTAAAGCGTGACCTATTGAAACCTCAAGTAAATCTGGGATATTTTGTTTAAAAAACTGAATATTATCTAAACTTAAATCGTGACCTGCATTAATTCCTAAACCTAATTCATTCGCTCTTAAAGCAGATTGAATATAAGGTTCAATTCCGTCTTTGTTTCCTAAACCGTATTGATGCGCAAATGCTTCTGTATATAATTCAACTCTATCGGCTCCTGTCTCTTTTGCTCCTTCTATCATTTGAATAGTCGGATCAACAAAAATTGAAGTCCGAATTCCGTTACTCTTAAATTCCTGGATAACCTCTTTAAGAAAGTCTTTGTGTTTAATTGTATTCCAACCTGCATTTGAAGTTAAAGCATCATCAGCATCTGGGACCAAAGTAACTTGAGTTGGTTTAATTTCTAAAACCATATCCATAAATTTTTTAATTGGATTTCCCTCGATATTATATTCGGTGTAAACTACATCTTTTAAATCGTATGCATCTTGGTATTTGATATGTCGTTCATCTGGCCTAGGGTGAATAGTGATTCCTTGCGCACCAAATTGTTGTAAATCCTTAGCAACTTGAAGTAAATTTGGCACATTTCCGCCTCGAGAATTTCTTAAAGTTGCAATTTTATTAATATTAACTGATAACTTTGTCATAACTTTGTTTTTTAACTTGTACAAAAATACAAAGTCTAATAGGTTTAGTCTTGTATTTTTTGATTATTTTGCAAAAGAAATTAAACGATATGCACAATTTAATAAATTACATAAACTTTGACATTAAACCTCTAAAAACAACTCAAACTATTGCAGATGCACAAGATTTGTTTTTAGAAATTCCTTATTCACATTTTCCAGTGACTGAAAACAATGTATATGTTGGCTGTCTTAGAAAAGAAGACGCGGAAGTTCTAGATAAAAGCATATTGATAAGTGAAAACAAATTTGACTTTGAACGTTTTTTTGTAAGAGATTCGATGATTTGGCTCGATGTTTTAGAAGAATTTGCCAAGAATGAATGCAATATTATGCCTGTTTTAAATGCAAAAAATGCATATATTGGTTATTATGAACTAGAAGACGTTATTAAATTTTTTCAGGATAGTCCGTTTTTGAAAGAAGAAGGAGGGATAATTGTGGTTCAAAAACCTAAATCTGATTATTCAATTAGTCAAATAAGCCAAATTGTTGAAGGAAATGGTGGAAAGCTTTTAGGTTTATTTATTTCAAACATCAATGACCAACTGGTTGAAGTAACGCTAAAAATTTCTCAAAGTTATACGAACGAAATCCTTCAAGGTTTTAGAAGATATGAGTATGTAATTATATCTGAACACCAAGAAGATTCATACTTAGAGAACTTAAAAGAACGTTCTGATTATTTAGATAAATACCTTAATATTTAATAATGAAGATAGCTATATTTGGCAAACACTACCGAAACGACACAATTGAAATATGTTGTCAGGTTATTGATGTTCTAGAAAAAAATGGGGCAGAAATTTGTATTGAGAAAAAATACTATGACTCTATAAAAGAAGAATATAAGCAAATAAAAGAATATGAAACTTTTAAAAAACATGATGATTTAAATAAATCAATAGATTTTCTAATAAGTATTGGAGGTGACGGAACAATTTTAAGAGCGGCAACTTTAGTTAGAGACAAAAATATTCCTATTGTTGGAGTAAATGCAGGAAGATTAGGTTTTTTAGCGACCGTTCAAGTAGAGAATATTAATACTTTTTTACCAAAATTATTTTCTAATGATTTTAAAATTTCAAAAAGGACATTACTTAGTTTAATATGTTCTCCTCCGAATAAAGATTTAAAAGAAATTAATTTTGCATTAAATGAAGTTACAGTTTCTAGAAAAGATACAACTTCGATGATTACGATTGAGACTTTTTTAAATGATGAATATTTAAATTCATATTGGGCAGATGGATTAATTTTATCAACCCCAACAGGCTCAACAGGCTACTCATTGAGTTGTGGTGGTCCTGTATTAATGCCCGAAAACTCTAGTTTAGTGATCACTCCTATTGCACCACATAATTTAACGGCAAGACCTTTGGTAATTCCTGACGACTTTGAAATTAAATTAAACATTTCTGGTAGAGAAGATCAATTTTTAGTTTCATTAGATTCAAGAATCACTACTGTAACAAAAGAAACTTCTTTAACCATAAAAAAAGCTCCTTTTGAAATTAAGATGGTTGAATTTTCTGAAGAAAGTTTTTTAAAAACTATCCGAAAAAAACTACTTTGGGGTGAAGATAAAAGAAATTAAAAACTCTTTTAGACCTAATTATATTACTTTTCACTTTTTTGCGTTACTAATATTGAGTAAAAAGTTGCTTCTTTATGAAGTTAAAACATCAATATTGTTATATTTGCAATCTGAAAAAATGAAAAAACTAGCTTTAATTATATTATTTACATTATTTATTACTACTTCCAAAGCACAAATACATGAAGTTGGTGTGTTTCTTGGAGGCACAAACTACGTTGGTGATGTTGGAGAAACTACATACGTTAATCCAAATGAGTTTGCTTTTGGGTTTATTTATAAGTGGAATAAAAGTATTAGACACTCTTATAGATTTAGTTATATGCAAGGAGGAATTAAAGGAAACGATTTAGACTCTAAAGTTCCAAGTAGGTATTTAAGAGAATATAGTTTTACTAATACAATTAAAGAGGTCTCTGCCGGAATTGAATTTAATTTTTTTCCGTTTGATCTACATCAATTTGATATGCAATATACTCCTTATGTTTTTACAGGTGTAAATTATTTTTGGCATAATGATTTTGAGAGTGAAGGTATTAACAACAGAAAAGGATTTGATTCTGGACGAGCTTTTTCTATACCTATGGTTTTAGGGTTTAAGGCAAGAGTTGCGCATTCTTTTATTATTGGAATAGAAGCTGGAGCAAGATATACTTTATCTGATAATTTAGACGGAAGTAATTCGCCAAACGATAATTATGAAAGTATTCGTTTTGGAAATTTAAACAGTAATGATTGGTATATGTTTACTGGACTAACATTAACATATACTTTTGGTGAAAACCCATGTTTTTGCCCACAAGGAAAATAAATGAATTATTTAGAACAAATAGACGACAAAAAACTTCCCAGCCATTTAGCAATTATAATGGATGGAAATGGTCGTTGGGCTAAACAAAAAGGTTTTTTGAGAGCAATTGGTCATGAAAACGGATCAAAATCTGTAAAAGTAACTGTTGAATCTTGTGCCAAATTAGGAATTGGAAACCTAACATTGTATGCTTTTTCTACAGAAAATTGGAACAGACCAAAATTAGAAGTCGATACATTAATGAAATTATTAATTTCTTCCTTAAAGAAAGAAGAAGCTACATTAATGAAAAACAATATAAAACTTAATGCAATTGGTAATTTAACAACATTACCAAAAAAAGTTCTAAAAGAATTGCAAGAAGTAATAGAAAAAACAAAGAATAACAACAAAATGACATTGACTTTAGCTTTAAGTTATGGATCTAGAGAAGAAATCATTCAAGTTGTTAAAAATATTAGCAATAAAGTTAAAAATAATATAATTTCTGAATCGGCTATTGATGAATCAATTATTAATGAGCATCTTTACACGCATAATTTACCAGATGTAGATTTAGTAATCAGAACAAGTGGAGAACATAGAATAAGTAATTTTTTATTATGGCAAATAGCCTACGCCGAATTTTACTTTACAGATGTATTATGGCCTGATTTTACAGAAAACAATTTGTATGAAGCAATTATTAGTTACCAAAAAAGAGAACGTAGATTTGGAAAAACAAGTGAACAATTATAAAAGAAATTCTCTTTTAAACAAAAATATCAAGTACAGCGCGATATTATTTTTATTTTTAGGCCTTTTCAAAATTTCTGCACAAGAAAGTGATTTTGAAAATGGTAAATCTTATATTTTAGCAGATATAGAAGTTACAGGAAAAGTAAATTACAACCCACAAACTATAATCACATTTGCTGGTTTAGAAAAAGGGCAAAGCATAATTGTACCAGGTGAAGAAATAAGTACTGCTATTAAAAAATTATGGAAACTAGGATACTTTAACGACATTAATGTCTACGTAAATAAAATTCAAAATGACAGTATTTATTTAGAGTTAAATATAAACGAATTACCAAAACTAGCTGATGTTAAAATCACAGGAGTTAAAAAAGGAAAAAAAGAAGAATTGATAAAAGAAAACGACCTTAAAAAGGGAAAAATTGTCAATGAAAACCTTATTACAACTACAAGAAATTACATTCAAAAAAAATACAAAAAAGACGGGTTTTATAACACTAAAGTAATTGTAAATACATTTCCAGATTCAACAGACACAAATGTTGATTTACGTATTAAAATAGACAAAGGAGACAAAGTAAAAATTAAGAAAATAAACTTTGAAGGTAATGAGCAATTTTCTGATAGAAAATTAAGAAAAGCCTTTAAAAACACTAAACAACAGAATCCAATTAGAATATTTAAAGCTTCAAAATTCATAAAAGATAAATATGAAGAAGACTTAACAAATGTTATTACTAAATACAAAGAAAAAGGTTTTAGAGATGCTAGAATCATAAATGACTCTGTTAGTTATGATAAAGAAAAAAACAAACTATTTATTGATGTAAAATTAGAAGAAGGAAGAAAATACTACTTTGGTGAAATTCGTTTCTTAGGTAATACAATTTATACAGAAGATTATTTAAGAAGAATGATCAGCATTAAAAGAGGTGATGTATATAATGGTGTTTTGCTTCAAAAAAGAATTGAAGACAAAACAAATCCAGATGCAGAAGACATCACAAACTTATACCAAAACAACGGCTATTTATTTTCAAACATAAACACGGTTGAAGTTAAAACAGAAAATGACACTATTGATTTTGAAATAAGAATAAGTGAAGGCCCACTAGCTTACTTTAATAAGATAACAGTTGTTGGAAACGAAAAAACTAACGACCATGTTATTTATAGAGAGATTCTAACAAAACCAGGAAAAAAATATAGTAAAGAAGCTTTAATTAGAACAATTAGAGAGATTGGTCAACTAGGCTTTTTTGATCCAGAAGCTATTGACCCTAAATTCAAAAATGTAGATGCAGCAGCTGGAACAGTTGATATTGAATACAATGTTGTAGAAAAAGGGGCTAGTCAAATACAACTACAAGGTGGTTATGGTGGTGGTGGTTTTATTGGAACTTTAGGATTGTCATTTAATAACTTTTCTATCAGGAATATTTTTAACAAAGAAGCATACAAGCCTCTACCAATGGGAGACGGACAAAAAATGTCGTTAAATCTTCAGGCCAGTCAGTTTTTTAGAACCTATAGTTTAAGTTTTCAAGAGCCTTGGTATGGAGGAAAAAAACCAGTTAGTTTTTCTACATCACTTTCACAAAGCAAGCAATATTTATTTAATTCCACTTCTAATGGTGTAGATAAAACTAAAAGTTTCACTATTACATCATTATCGTTAGGAATAGGTAAAAGATTAACAGTACCCGATGATTATTTTACACTTTCTCAGTCTGTTTCTTTTCAATATTATAAATTAAACAACTACAATACAGGACTATTTACCTTTGGAGATGGCGCTTCAAGAAACTTAGCTTACACGGTTGGTTTAACAAGAAACAATAAAGGATTAAATCCTATTTTCCCAACATATGGCTCTGAGTTTAGTGTAAGTGCAAAATTTACACCACCTTATTCACTTATAAATGGTGTTGATTATGCTAATTTAGAAAATTTAGCAGAAAATAAGTATGTATATGAAGGAAATGGATACATCTATACAGATGAAGCTGGAGCAGAAGTTTTGGTAAACAATGGAGATCTTTTAACTGCATTACCTTCAATTTCAAATCCTACACCAGCAAAAGCTAGCAGTATACAAGATGCTGTTGCAGATCCTGGAAAAGTGGATCAAATAAGGTTCAAATGGTTAGAATACTATAAAGTTAAGTTCAAAGCAGACTGGTATACTAAAATTTATGATAAATTAGTATTGCGTTCTTTAGGTGAATTTGGGTTTATGGGAGCTTATAATCAAGATAGGGGTTTAGTTCCTTTTGAAAGGTTTTTTCTTGGGGGAGATGGTTTGGCAAATTTTGCTTTAGACGGTAGAGAGGTAATTCAGTTGCGTGGATATCCTAATAATTCATTATCTTCGACAGATGGAGGTACTATTTATAACAAATTTTCGTTAGAATTAAGATATCCAATAACTCTAAAACCAAGTGCTTCGATATTTGCACTTACTTTTATGGAAGCGGGTGCAGCATTTAATGATTTCAAAGCATATAATCCTTTTAGCGTTCAACGTTCAGCTGGATTTGGATTAAGAGTATTTATGCCAGCATTTGGATTGTTAGGAATAGATTTTGCACATGGGTTTGATGCAGTTCCAGGTGCTACTCAAAAAAGCGGATGGCAAACACACTTTATCATAGGTCAACAATTTTAATTTTTGACTTAGATAATTTAAAATATAGTAATATGAAAAAAATAGTTTTATTATTTTTATTTTTAAGTACAACAATCAGTTTTTCTCAATCAAGGGGAATAAGAATTGGTTTTATTGATATGGAATATATCTTAGAGAAAGTTCCAAATTATGCTGAGGCCAAAAACCAGTTAGAAATTAAAGCCCAAAAATGGAAACAAGAAATTGAAGCCAAAAAAAACGAAATAAATAAGTTAAAAGAAGATTTAAAGATCGAAAGACCTCTTTTAACTAAAGAATTAATTGAAGAAAGAGAAGAAGAAATAAATTATCTTGAGACTGAATTATTAGAATACCAACAAAATAGATTTGGACCAAAAGGAGATTTAATTATACAAAAATCTGTACTTGTAAAACCAATCCAAGATCAAGTTTTTACAATTATACAAGACATAGCTGAACAAAAAAAATATGATTTTATTTTTGATAAATCTTCAGATATGACAATGCTTTTTGCAGCACAACGCTATGATATTAGTGACCAAGTTGTACGACAATTAGTTAGAGCAGAAAAAAGAGAACAGCTAACATCTAAGCAGTTAAAAGAGCAAGAATCTAGAGATGCTTTAGAAGACATGCAAGATGAAAACCCAGAAATGGCAGCACGTCAAAAAGCATTAGATGAAAAAAGAGCAGCTCGTGAAAAATTGATTGAGGATAAGAAAGCGGCTTATGAAGCAAGAAAACAAGAAGCGGTTGATAGAAGACAAAAATTAATTGACGAAAGGGAAGCGAAAAAAAATGGCACGTTAATTGAAGAGGATAACAAGGAAACAACTGGTAATGATAAAACAACTACAGAAGGAGACAAAAAAACTTCAACTGAAGAAGAGAAACTAACACCAGAAGAAGTAAGACAAAAAGCTTTAGAAGATCGAAATAAAAAAATAGAAGATCGAAAAAAAGCAGCAGAAGAAAGAAGAGCAAAAATTTTAGAAGAAAGAGAAGCTGCTAAAGCAAAAAAAGAAGAAGAGAATAAAACCGGAGAATAAGAATAAATTAAAATTAAACCCAAAACAATGAAACAATTAAAATCAATTTTTATCGCAGTAGCATTTTTAGTAAGTGCTCAATTTGTAACTGCTCAAACAAAATTAGCGCATATTGATGTAAGTGAATTAATGACAAATATGCCAGCAATGAAAACTGCTCAAGCTCAACTTGAAAAAATTCAGAAATCTTACGATAGTGAGTATAATACTATGGTACAAGAGTATCAAACTAAAATGAAAAAATACCAAGGTGATGCTGAATCTAATCTAGTATCTGATGCAATTAATGAAACAAGAGCAAAAGAAATGCAAGATATGGCAGCACGTATACAAAGCTACAGAGAAACTGCTACAAAAGAATTACAACAAAAAGAATTAGACCTTGTAAAACCAATTATGGAAAAAGCTCAACAAGCTATCCAAAAAGTTGCACGAGCTAAAGGTTATGAGTATGTATTAGATGCTTCTAACGGAAGTGGAGTATTAATGGCTGATGGTCCAAACTTATTAGTTGATGTTAAAAAAGAATTAGGTTTCTAATTAAAACTTCAATTAAAAAATTAAAAACTGCATTATGTTAAAACATATTGCAGTTTTTTTTTATTTTTGATTTATGAAAAAAAATAATCCCATTGGCCTTTTTGATTCTGGCATAGGTGGAACTTCAATTTGGAAAGAAATTAACAAACTTCTTCCATTAGAAAACTCTATTTATTTAGCCGATAGCAAAAATGCTCCTTATGGCATAAAAAGCAAAGAAGAAATTATTGCTTTAAGTAAAAAAAATACTGAAATATTACTAAATAAAAATTGTAAAATTATCGTTGTAGCTTGTAATACAGCTACTACAAACGCGATTAAAGAATTAAGAGCATCGTATGATGTTCCTTTTATTGGAATTGAGCCAGCTATTAAACCAGCTGCAAATAATTCACAAACGCATACTATTGGAATTCTAGCCACAAAAGGGACTCTTAATAGCGAACTATTTAACAAAACTTCGTCTCTGTTCGAAAACGTAAAGATAGTTGAGCAAATAGGTTATGGATTGGTTCAATTGATAGAAAACGGAGACATTGACACTCCAGAAATGTTTAGTCTGTTAAAAAGTTATTTAAATCCAATGATTGAAGAAAATATTGATTTTTTGGTTTTAGGATGTAGTCATTATCCTTATTTAATTCCTCAAATTAAAAAAATTCTTCCTTCTAAAATAAAAATAATTGATTCTGGCGAAGCTGTAGCTATACAAACTAAAAAGATATTAAATCAGAATGACCTATTGAACAATTCTAACACCGAAATTAAAAATACTTTTTTCACAAATTCTAATGCAAAGGTCTTAAACGAAATTTTAAATAACCAATACAAAGTTATCGAAGAAGATTTTTAAAATTATTCTTCGTTTTTAAACCAACCAGAGTACATAACATAATTATTTGATATACGCTCTATTTCACCAGCAAAGTCACTTTGGTCAATATCTTTAACTTTCTTGGCAGGAACACCGGCATAAATACAACCTGATTCTATAATTGTATTTTGAGTTACAACTGCTCCAGCCGCAACGATTGAATTGCTTTCAACCACGCAATTATCCATGACTATTGCTCCCATTCCTATTAAAACGTTATCATGAATTGTACAACCATGCACAATTGCATTATGTCCTATTGAAACATTATTACCAATTATTGTTGGATGTTTTTGGTAAGTGCAATGAATAATTGCTCCATCTTGGATGTTTACTTTATTTCCGATCTTAATAAAATTAACATCTCCTCGTATTACAGCGTTAAACCAAACACTGCACTTTTCACCAAAAGTAACATCACCAACAATTGTAGCATTTTCAGCCACATAACAATCAGAAGGGATGTTTGGTGTTTTGCCGTTTATTGTCTTTATTATCATGTCAAAAAAAATCCCGTTTATAATAAACGGGATTATATATTTTAATTAATTAAATTTAATTTACAGCTGGACAGTTACAATCGTATCTACTGTTTTTACAGAAGATATCTAGTCCTAAAGTAATTTGATGAAAACCACCTTTATCAAATTTAACATTACCTGTTAAATGCGAGTAGGTATAAGCAAACATAAATTTCTTGTAGTTTAAACCTAAAAT
>JBLHNH010000030.1:0-21413 GCA_047622645.1 Flavobacterium sp. | reverse complement strand
TAGAAAGGTAAATCGTCGTGTTCTTCTTCGTTAAAGTTTGAAGCTGGTTCAAAAGCATCTTTAGCTGGCATTGGAGCAGCATTTCCTTGTGGTGCTTCTGCTTGTGTTTTTTCAATTCTCCAACCTTGCAACGTATTGAAGTATTTAGTTTCACCTTGTGGACTAACCCATTCTCTACCTCTAACATTTATAGAAACTTTCACTTCATCTCCAACATTGTATTGATTTAAAAGATCTGTTTTATCTTGTACAAAATCCATAATAATATGTTGTGGATATTGTTCGTCTGTTGTTACAACTAATTCTCTTTTTTTAAAAGTTGCACTTACTTGTTGTTCTGGGTTGATAACCTTTACTTTTCCTAAAATTTCCATACTAATTACATTTTTATTGTTTGGCTAAAAGCACTTTCCAAGCACTCAAAGCATCGTTATTATCTAAATATTCCTTTGCCTTTTGATGTTTTTTTCCTTCATCATCCGAACTCAAAACTCCTTTAACTGCAAAGTTCTGTTTTACAAAGATAGCAATTTCTTCTTCATTTGGAATAGCTTCTATGTTTCCTAATTTACCTAAATCATTTCCATTAAAATAAGTACTTTCTTTAACGAATTCGGGAATATTGTCAACTCCTATTCCTAGAGTACTCAGTGGTTTTTCTACTTCAAATAAACCGTTTATGACTCTACTGTACCAATTTCCACCTAAACGTGAAACTAAATCTATTTTTTGTTGATCAATTAATCCATTTTCATCTAAAATAGTTTCACTTACGTGAATTTTTACTACTTCACAAATGATTAAATTTCCTGCACCACCTTCAGTTCCTAAAGCAATGATGTCATTTACTTTACATTCAAATTGAACTGGACTTTCGGCAACTCTAAATGGTTTTACAACATCCGATTTTAACATCGTAAAGCCAGATTTATCAAACTCATTTACACCATCTGCATATTCTGTGCTTGACAATGACATTTGTTGAACCATTGAATAATCAACAATATTAATCACAACTTCTCTTGTTGCCTCACAATTTATCAAAGTATGTTTAATTGTGTTATTTCTAACTCTTCTCGCTGGAGAAAAAACCAAAATTGGTGGGTTAGAACTAAATACATTAAAAAAACTAAACGGTGATAAATTCGGATTTCCATTATCGTCTACTGTACTTGCAAAGGCTATAGGCCTTGGAGCAATAGCACTTTGCAAATAACCTTGCAATTTAGCTGGAGATACTTCTTTTGGATTAATACTTATCATAAATTAACTTTGGTACAAATATAATTTTTTAAGATTGAAATCGTTTAAATAAGGTCTTAAAACTTTACTATAATTTTAGTACATTTAACAAAAAATTGCATGCAGTTTACCGAAAGAAGCAACTCAACACGCTGGTTTATTATAATATCTTCCTTTTTAATCGTCGTATTAATTCTTTGGAACACTTATAACTTTTTTCAGATTTTTAAAAATGAAGAAAGAAATAAAATGGAATTGTGGGCTTTAGCTCAAAAAAAAATAAACTCTGAAGACTTAAATGCAGATTTAGAGTTACCCTTTGAAATTATTCAGAATCCAAGAATTCCTATAATTGTTACGATTAATGATTCTATAAGTTTAACTGCAAATATAGATGACAAGATAATTAATGATCCTTTAGAATTGAAAGATTATATCGAATCTATTAAACTTCAAAATAAACCCATTATAACCAAAATTTCTGAGACTAAAACCCAATATTTATATTATGGAAATTCGACTTTAATAAATCAGCTTAAATATTATCCAATTGCGCTTTTATTAATCATCATACTTTTTGGCGCTGTAGTGTACAGTTTTTATAGAGCTACAAAAATGGCAACCCAAAACAAATTATGGGCAGGAATGGCAAAAGAAACAGCTCATCAGATAGGAACACCATTGTCATCGTTAATTGGATGGCTCGAAATTTTGAAATTAGACAATGTTGAAGAATCTACAATTGAAGAAATAGAGAAAGACATTAATCGATTACAAACAATTACAGATAGATTTTCTAAAGTTGGGTCAGAACCTGTTTTGGAAAACAAAGATATTATTGGAGAAACTAAAACTTCTTTTGATTATTTAAGAGATAGAAGTTCAAAACAAATTATTTTTAAATTTATCGCTCCAGATAAACCAATAAATATTGCTATAAATCCGGCTTTGCATAGCTGGACTATTGAAAATTTAGTCAAAAATGCCATTGATGCAATGAAAGGAAAAGGCAGCCTTACTTTAGCAATAGAAGACAAAGAAGATTATATAAAAATAAAAGTTACAGATTCTGGAAAAGGAATTCCGAAATCAGATTTTTCTAAAGTTTTTGAACCTGGCTTTACGACCAAAAGACGTGGTTGGGGTTTAGGCTTATCTTTAACCAAAAGAATCGTTCAAGAATATCACAAAGGAAAAATTAAAGTAGCTCATTCTGAAATTGGCAAAGGAACCACTATGCAAATAAGTTATAAAAAGACAAAAGCTATTTCTTAAGTAAGAACATTTTTTTTCGATCTCTTTCACCTTTAGTCAAATAATCATCTACAAAAACTTTGTGCTTTTTAGCTTCATCAATTATATCAATTAAGCCTCTTTTAAATTTATTTAAATCATATAAATTATCTTGACCTACAAAACCTAGCTTGTATACTTTATCGCTACAATCTTCAAAAATACTTAATGGTTTTGTAATCATTTCTAAAATTTCCTGATCCTCTTTTGTTGGTTTAAATTGAGCATTTCTGTAATAAATAAATTCATTTAGTAAATTTATTCCGTCATTATATTTATTTGTGATAGCATTAAGCTCTGTTACATTAGTATTTAAAGAAAAAGCTTTAAGTTGTTTTTTCAGAATTTCAAATCGCTCTTTGGCTAGCTTATTTTTATAACCTGTTTGAATCATTCTTTTTTTTATTTCCTTTAATTGTTCATTTTCCGAAAGATTTAGAAATATTTTAATAGTTTCATTATAATCAAAATGTTCTTGAATTTTATCTTTATTAAAGTTGTTATCTATAAAATCTTGTTCTGTTATTGGATGCTTTAAAAACTGCCACATATAATCAAAAGGCATGTGTGATTTTATGCTTTCAGATGGATTAGTTTTGTAATATTTAGCATTTAAACTTCGAACAAATTTTCCGTTTTGAATATAACCTGAATCCCATGTTGGATCAAAAACATACCATTTACCTTCTTTTAATTTTATTGCACACCAAGCATGAGATTGTTCTGCTAAAATATTATCCTTTTTAGTGTAACCAGAAATAACCTGACAATTATATCCTAATTGTTTGATTATATCCTTAAAAAATTTAGCGTAATGAATACAAACTCCCTTTTTTGAAGCTATCGTTTTTGAAACCATTTCATCATCTGAAATTACTAAGTTTACAGTAAATTCATGAGAAATATCATAAGCAACATTTGAAATCACATAATAGTATGCTGCTTTAATTTGCAAATCTTCTGAAGTAAATTTTTCTTGGATAAAAGCTGCAATTTCTGCTGTAGCTTTTTTTTGACTTGCAGGTATAGATTGTATTGTTTTTTCTACATCTGAATAGAAACTTTTAACTTGAGCAAAAGCAACTGTTTGAAAAAATAAAAAACAAATTAAATATTTCATAATAGTAAGTAAAACAAAAAAACACCAAAAAGGTGCTTTTTATTATAAGTTTGAAGTTATTTTTTTTGCAATTTCTTCAAATTCTTCTTTTTCTAGACTAACCTTTCGTTGAAAACGCATATCATCCATATCTTGTAAAGGAATTAAGTGAACATGCACGTGAGGTACTTCTAGACCAACAACTGCTACACCAACTCTTTTACAATCAATTGATTTTTCTAAAGCTTTTGCAACTTTTCTACTAAATTGCATTAGACCTAAATAAAGGTCTTCTTCCATATCAAAGATTTTATTAATCTCTTGCTTAGGAATACATAATGTATGTCCTTTTGCATTTGGATTAACATCTAAAAAAGCCAAATAATTTTCATCTTCAGCTATTTTATAACAAGGAATTTCACCGTTTACTATTTTAGTAAAAATAGAAGCCATACTTATAGTTTTATCTTGAAATTTCTATAATTTCAAATTTTAATGTACCACTTGGAACTGTGATCTCAGCAATATCTCCAACAGATTTTCCTAGTAATCCTTTTCCAATAGGAGAAGTTACAGAAATTTTTCCTGTTTTTAAGTCTGCTTCACTTTCAGCCACTAAAGTATAATTCATTTCCATTCCATTAGTTTGGTTTTTAATCTTAACTTTAGACAATACTAAAACCTTAGTTAAATCTAGCTGCGACTCATCAATTAATCTTGCATTTGACACAACTTCTTCCATTTTAGAAATTTTCATCTCTAATAATCCTTGTGCTTCTTTGGCTGCATCATATTCTGCATTCTCAGACAAGTCACCCTTATCTCTTGCATCTGCAATGTCTTGAGATGCTTTTGGTCTTTCTATACTTTTAAGTTGGTCTAATTCTTCCCTTAGGTGTTTTAATCCTTCTGCTGTGTAATAAGATACTGTACTCATAACTTCATCGTTTATAAAAATAAAAAGAATCCCATATCATTGGGATTCCTATATGCAAATATAACAAATATTTTGATTCCTGAATTTTTTAAGATATAATTTTGACTGTTAGTAATTCAAAAATATTAAATTTGAATAAAAATAAACCATGAAGAAATATATCTTATTACTACTAATTCCATTTTTTATGGGTTGTGAAAAAGACACTATAGGTAGAAACAATCCTTATTTACCTGATTATTCTGTAAATATAAATGTAAATTTAAACTTACCCACATTTAGTAATTTACAATTTCCAGGAAACGGAGTATTGATCAACACTGCTGGAGTTGGAATAAGAGGTGTTTTTGTCTTCAATACTGGAACAGGCTATACTGCTTTTGATGCAGCTTGTCCAAATCAAGTGCTGAGTGATTGTTCTTCAATGACGTTAAACGGAATAAACGCAAAATGTTCTTGTGATGATGCCGAATATAGTTTGTACACGGGTTTGTCTGAAGGGAAAAATTATCCAATGAAATCTTACCGAACCGAAGTAAATGGAAATATAATTAGAGTATATAATTAAGTAAAAAAGGGAAGTTTAGCAACTTCCCTTTTTTACTTAATTTAGAATTTTAAAGTCATTCCGGCTAAAACATTTATTCCTGCTTGAGGATAATATCCTGCTCCACCAACAGTTTTTATAGTTCCTGGATTTGAAAAATCATCATCATAAGTATAAAAATATCCATTTGATTCATATTGTACATCAAATAAATTATTCACTAAAGCTGAAAATACGATTGATTTAAAAATAGATTTAGTTGTCAATTCATAAGAAACATTTAAATCATTAACAAAATAAGCATCTAATTTTGAAGAATTAAAATCAACATTTCCCATATATTGTTCCCCAACATATTTAGATAATAATGACAGTTGAAAATTAGGAATGGGTCTAAATATAAATTGATTTCCAAGAATAAAATTTGGAGAAAAAGCAATATTAGTATCCCCTAAATTTTGCAACAAACCATCTTTTTCAAAATAAAAATCTTTGTTCTTGTTTTGACTCAAAGCAACATTTGGGCGAACAAGAAATTTTTCACTCAATTGTATAGTTGCATCTACTTCTAAACCTAAACGATAACTATCGCCACTGTTTGTGTAAATTGGCGCACCAACATCATTTAATCCACCAGTTAAAACTAATTGATCTTTATACTTCATGTAATACACATTTGAGTTTACTTGAACTTTTGACGAAGAAAATCTCCAACCTAATTCCACATCTTGCAAACGTTCCGCTTTGAAGCTGTTGTTTTCATAATCATCTCTTCTTGGTTCTCTATTAGCTATTGCATATGAAGCATAGAACTTATTATCGTTGTCTAAAGCGTAAGTTAAACCAGCTTTAGGATTGAAAAAATTAAACGTATCATCTACAAATGCTAGTTGAACACCATTAGCTTGATAACCAACTCTTCTATATTGTAAATCTGCAAATAGACTTAAATTTGAAGTAGCTTTATAATTTGCTTTTGAGAAGACATTAAAATCTGACTTATTAGCATAATCATCATAATACCTATCTCTAATTTCGCTGTTTGAAGCATATTGAGCCCAAATCACTTCTCCATAATGATCCCCTTGATATATATTCCATGCACCTCCAAAAATAAAATCTAAATTTCCTTTTTTATAATTAGCTGAAAAAGTGGTTCCAAAGAAATTATTATCTAACCAACGTCTTCTGATAACATCTGTTTTATCTATGGTTTGCCCGCCAATTATAATAGGATCAAAATTATAATCCGCAAAATCTTCGTCTTCTTTATATTGTTCAAAATATCCTCTTCCATAAGTGTAATGTAAAGCAATATTTGTTGTCCAATTTTGAGTAACTTTTTCGCTCCAATGCAATTGGTAATGATCTTGATTATAATTATCTACTTGATCATCATAAAATCTAGTATTCCCGTTTGCATCAGTATACATTCCGGCACTATTATAAGTTCTATCATTTTTTAATTTTTCTTCATCTTCAAGACCATACCATGCCTGATAAGTTCTCTCTTTTCCACCAAAAGCTAAAGCTTTAATTAAGGTAGTTTTGCCAACATAAGCACCTTGCAGAAAATATCCTTTTAAATCTGATGAAGCTCTATCAATAAAACCATCTGACTCTATGTTTGATAGACGTCCTGATAATTCAAATTTATCATTCATTAAACCCGTACTGAATTTTACGGTGTGTTTTCTGGTATTAAAACTTCCAAATGAATTTGAAACCTCACCACTTGATTCTTTTTTATAAGCATCTGTCAAAAGATTTAAACTTGCTCCAAAAGCACCAGCACCATTTGTAGAAGTTCCAACACCACGTTGCAACTGAAGACTTTCGGTTGATGAAGCAAAATCGGGCATGTTTACCCAAAAGGTACCATGACTTTCCGAATCGTTATACGGAATTCCATTGATTGTAACATTGACACGAGAAGCATCACTTCCACGAACACGAATTCCAGTGTAACCAACTCCAGCACCAGCATCGGAAGTTGTTACTACCGAGGGCATATAATTCATCAACATTGGGATATCTTGCCCTAAATTTCTTTGTGCAATTTCCTTTTTGTCTAAATTACTAAAAGTAACAGGTGTTTCGCTAGTTACCCTCACGGCAGAGACTATAACTTCATCTAATTGATTGGTTTTAGTGGAATCTTTTGGTTGCTCTTGTGAAATGGCTAAAACGGAGTAAAATAATGTAAATAGACTTAAATAAGTCTTTGTACTTTGTACTTTGTACTTTGTACTTTTTGCAAATAATTGTTTCATTCGTAAATAAATTATACGAATAAAAGGGGTAATTATTCTTTTGTTAAAAATTAAAATTGTTAAACATTGGACATTGCGTTAAAAATCTCCAGCGCTTCGGCTGGCACATTCACTAAAAATGTTCACTGAACATTTTCTTAACGTTTCTGTCCTCCCTAAACAGCATTACCTGTTCTAGGTTCTATGGGTATAATCTCAGCTCGTTATTTAGAGCACCCCTTTGAGACGATGCAAATTAAATCAATTACAATGACAATTGCAATATCAAAAGTTAATATTTTGATTAACTTAAAACTGAAGTTGTTTTTTGTAATTGAAAAGACAATCTACAAATCGGGTTTTTTTCTATTTTGCTTAGTAATTGAAGTTGTTTTCTTAGCCTTTAACCTTCTTTCTTTAGAGGCTTTTGTTGCTTTTGTTGCTCTTCTAATTTTTGGTTTGGTCAAACCTTTCTCAATAATACCTATAAAACGCTTGGTAACAATCGATTTATTTTTTATTTGACTTCTATCTTCATCACAATTCAAAATCAAAATAAATTCTTGTGTGAGTCTTGAAGCTAATTTTTCTTTTAGATAGTTTTTTTCATTATCATTTAAACCGTTAGAATTCTCTAAATTAAAACTCAAAACCACTTTAGAAGAAACTTTATTTACATTTTGGCCACCAGCACCACTACTTCTTATAGCTTTATAATTTAATTCAGAAAGTAAAATATCTTTGTTCATTTTATGCTTATTTATCTTCAGGTTGATGAGAAGGTTTCAATAAGTCATTTACCGTTTTAACTGGATTAAATGTTGATAAAGGCACTTCTACAAAAAGAGTAATCCAGTTAGCCATTGCTCCATTCCATAGGCCAGGTAGTTCAAAAGATTTTACAGGTTTTCCAAACTTATTTTTCTCTACGATAAAACCTGTTTTCTCATCTACAAATTGAGTTAAATCGAACTTTTTGTTCTTATAGTCTTTTATGCCGCAAACTAAATCAACTGGGTTAAAATGAGTGGCAAATTCAACAATTTTCTTTTGTACTTTATCTTTTAAATTTATTTGAGAAGTTTCAACAATTTGCAATGATGATAAACCATTTTCGTTTTTTACCCAAAAAGGGCCTCCACCAGGCTCTCCTTCATTTTTAACCATTCCACAAACACGTATTGGTCGGTTTAATTCATTAAAAAAAAACTCAACTTTATACTCCAATTGAAATTTATCAAAACTAATGGGTAATGAAATGTTTAACTTTTCTTTTGCAAAACTTTTAATTTCCGTTAATAATTCTTCCGTAACATTGTTACTCTCTAATTGTTCTAAATAATTAAAAACTTGTTCTTGGGTTTTCATTAATAAACCGCCTAGTACTTTTTTATATTTAATTATATCCACTATATGATTTTGCGAAACATTATCAATGTTTTTTATGAAAATAATATCCGATTCTAATTGATTTAAGTTTTCAATTAATGCACCATGTCCACCAGGTCTTAATAACAAACTACCATCCTCTAATCTGAAAGGTGTGTTATCAAGATTAACCGCTAATGTGTCTGTTGATTCTTTTTGATAAGAGTAAGTAATATCAATATTAGACTGATTCTTAGTGATAGTTTCAAAATGTTCTTGATGCTCTTTTGAAATTGTAAAATGAACTTTAGGCTTTTCATCTGCCTTTTTGTAAAAAACAGTTTCGCTTAAATGCTCTTCAACAGGCGTTAAAATAGAATTATCTTTAATATGAAATGGCAAAACACCCTTTGGTTTATTGGCAAAATTAAAATAATCAGAAGATAAAAGTGTTTTTATAAAAAGATAATCTTTTGCATCTTTTTCGAGTTTATGATAATTTGGGTTTAATTGTATAACTTTTACTTTTACATCATAGAAAAAAGGGAAATCTTTCAATCCAACAAGGAAAACAGGCAAATCATGATCTTGTTTGTAATTTATGTATGAATTTATTGATCCTTTTTCAAAATTAAATTCAGCTAAAAACTCAATTAAAAACTTAAACATTCTACTAGCAGCACCAGAAGCGGGAACAAACTTTTGTATGCTTCTATTACTTTTATTTTCATCAAAATAATCACAAAGTTTTTCTGTTTCATCAGTAGAAAAAACTAAAACACCATCATTAATTGTTGCAGACTTTTCAAGATTTACTTTTGCTATTCCGTTAGTAAAAAACAGAAGTTGTTGTTCTATTTTATCTAACAAAATCCCTTTATCTTGAATTTGTTTTAAATCTTTTTTGCTAAGTTTTTCTTCCATTCTAAATAAGCATAAATTGCAATTATTGTAAATATAACATATTGAATACTAGTAAAGGTATATCCTTTGTAAAAATATAAAGGTACAGAGACTAAATCTCCAATAATCCAAAGTATCCAATTTTCTATCTTTCTTTTTGCCATTAACCACATTCCAACAAAGAAAACTCCCGTTGTAAATGTGTCTACATAAGCTGTCCAATGTGTAAATTTATTAAAATATTTATATACTACAACAACAAATAGCATCGTTATAATAAAAATAAAAATTCCTTGATAATATTCTTTTGTAGTCATTATTGAAATTGGATACTCGGGTTTATTGTTCGTTTTCCTAGACCAAATATACCAACCATATATACTCATTGTTGTATAGTAACCATTAATCAACATATCACCAACTAAGCCCCATTTATTTAATAAATAAACAAAAATTACAGTACTGATCATTCCTGTCGGATAAACTAAAATATTATTTTTTTTAGCCAAAAGAACACTTACTAATCCAAATAAAATAGCAATAATCTCTAAAATTAAATCAAATGGTTCAGAGTCATAATACTGAGAAAATAAAAAATCTATCATGCTTCAAAAAAATTAATATCATTTTCAAAAGCCGTTCCTATTACTACTAAATCAGCTCCTGATGAAAAAGCATTTTGGATTCCAACTTTGGTTGTTATTCCACCACCAACAATTAAAGGGATTGTTATTTTTTTAGAAACTTCTTTAATCATAACCAACGGAATTGCCTTTTCTGCACCACTTCCCGCTTCTAAATAAATCAATTTGTTTCCCATATATTCACCTGCTTTTGCAGTTTGACAAACATAATCAATATTATTCCTTTTCAAAGGTTTTGTTTGACTCACTCGTTCGACAGCTGTTTGTTTTCCGTTTTCAATTAAAACATAACCTGTTGAAATGACTTCTAAATTTGTTTTTTCAAGAATCGGAACAGCATTAACTTGATGTTCTATTAAATAATCTGGATTTCTTCCAGAAATTAAATTTAGAAATAAAATTCCATCAGCATATTTAGAAATTTGCGATGGACTTCCAGGAAACAAAAGAATAGGTAAATTACAAACTTGTTTAATCTGTTTAATAATTACATCTATTAGATTAGTTTCAACTAAACTCCCTCCTACAAAAACATGTGTTGCAGGAGATTGATTAATTTTTTCAATTAAATTATCTAGCTGCCCTAGTTGAATTTTATCAGGATCTATTAAAATAGCAAGCAGCTTTTCTCCCTTTTTTTTAGAATTTAGTATTTCTAGATAAATGCTTTTCATTAGTTATTTTCAAAAGCACAAACAAACATATACCCGTCGAAAGAATCAAATTGAATAGCGAAATTTTCTACTTTGTTTTTAAATTTTAATTTGGCAGTTGCCTCCTTATCTTCAAAGTTAAAGTTATCTTCAAAAATATGATTTGGAAAACTTATTCCGGGTTCATTTTTAATTTTAAAAATACTTTCTTTAATTCCCCAAATTACCGTTGCTTTTTCGATTTTATCTTTTAAGTTTAGGTTATTAATATGAGAGATGTCCATAAACTTTGGCGCTATTTTAATTATTTTTTCTTTGAGAATTTCAATATCTATACCTATATTTTGTTCACTAATAGCTATTGCAGAAAAATCGTGAGAATGCGAAATTGAAATATGCATCTCTTTTATACTACAACCTTGAGGCTTTAAATTAGGCTTTCCGTATTCATCATAATACAAATCAAAATCAGTGTAATCTATATGTTCTAGTAGTTTCCTAACCGACAGAAAGCCTTTTTTATGACTTTCAGATTTCATGGATTCTAACCTTGCAATTGAGGAATCTTTTAATCTTATATCGTTAGATAATGTTGCGAAATCTTCTGTAATTTTCCACAAATACAGCTTAGTGTTGTTAGATAAATAAATAACTTTATGTAGTGGCATCGAATATTTTATTGAATTTCAGTTGATTATACTATTAAACAATTCACAAAATAAGTGAATCAATTTTAAAGATAAAAAGGAATTCCTTACCTTTGTACTCTAAAATTAATAATACAAATATACAATAGATGAGTACAAAAATTGCAACTTATGTACCTTATAAAGTTAAAGACATTACTTTGGCTGATTGGGGAAGAAAAGAAATTGAATTAGCTGAAGCTGAAATGCCAGGATTAATGGCTTTAAGAGAAGAGTATGGTGTAAGCCAACCTTTAAAAGGAGCTAGAATTGCTGGGTGTTTACACATGACAATTCAAACTGCAGTATTAATTGAGACTTTAGTAGCTCTTGGTGCTGATGTTACTTGGTCATCTTGTAACATTTTCTCAACTCAAGATCACGCTGCCGCTGCTATTGCTGCTGCCGGAATACCAGTTTATGCTTGGAAAGGATTAAATGAAGAAGATTTTGATTGGTGTATTGAGCAAACATTATGGTTTGGTGAAGACAGAAAACCATTAAATATGATTCTTGATGATGGTGGTGATTTAACTAATATGGTTTTTGACCGTTTTCCAGAATTAATTGCTGATATTAAAGGTTTATCAGAAGAAACTACAACTGGAGTTCACCGTTTATACGAAAGAATGAAAAACGGAACTTTACACATGCCTGCCATAAACGTAAATGATTCAGTTACTAAATCTAAATTCGATAATAAATACGGTTGTAAAGAATCTGCAGTTGATGCAGTAAGAAGAGCAACTGATCTTATGTTAGCTGGAAAAAGAGTTGTGGTTTGTGGATACGGTGATGTTGGAAAAGGAACAGCTGCTTCATTCAAAGGTGCAGGTTCTATTGTAACAGTTACTGAAATTGATCCAATTTGTGCTCTACAAGCTGCAATGGACGGTTTTGAAGTTAAAAAACTAAACACAGTTGTAGGTAATGCAGATATTATCATTACTACTACTGGAAATAAAGACATTATTTTAGGTTCACACTTTGAGCAAATGAAAGATAAAACTATCGTTTGTAACATTGGACATTTTGATAACGAAATTGACATGTCTTGGTTAAACAAAACACATGGTGCTTCGAAAATAGAAATTAAACCTCAAGTTGACAAATATACTATCGCCGGAAAAGACATTATTATCTTAGCAGAAGGACGTTTAGTAAACTTAGGTTGCGCTACAGGTCATCCAAGTTTTGTAATGAGTAATTCATTTACAAATCAAACATTAGCTCAATTAGAGTTATGGACTAACACTGCTGCCTATAAAAATGAAGTTTATATGTTACCGAAACATTTAGATGAAAAAGTTGCAGCTCTTCACTTAGCTAAATTAGGTGTTGAATTAGAAGAATTAAGACCAGATCAAGCAAAATATATTGGAGTAGCTGTTGAAGGACCATACAAACCAGAATATTACAGATACTAGTATTAAAAATTTAATACTAAATTCATTAAACCCTTTCAGAAATGAAAGGGTTTTCTTTTGGGCAATTCTCGTTCCAAAAAACGAGACCGTGCTATCCATTATAGTTTTGCAAAACCATTTATCCATGTTTTGCAAAAGCTGCCATTCCTATCACTATTGCACTATCGTTTTCAATTCATAAAAGGAATTAAAAGCAAAAAATCCCAAACTCTTTCGAATTTGGGATTTTTATATTTTTGAAGTTTTACTTATTATGCTTCAAAAGGAACTATAGATACAAATGATTTGTTCTCTCCTTTTTTCTGAAACTTAACTAGTCCGTCAACTCTTGCATGTAAAGTATGATCTTTACCCATGTAAACGTTTGCACCCGGATTATGTTTAGAACCTCTTTGTCTTACGATAATGTTTCCAGCAATTGCAGCTTGTCCTCCGAAAATCTTAACGCCTAAACGTTTTGATTCTGATTCTCTACCATTCTTCGAACTACCGACACCTTTCTTGTGAGCCATGATGTTTTGGTTTTATAAGTTAATATTAAAATTAAATAGCTTTACCACCGTTTAATTCGTCTTGTAATTTTTTTAATTCGTCCATTTTACCATCAGCAGCTAATTGCGCCTGTTGAGCCCAAGTAGTTGGATCTAAATGTTGTACTTTAGCTTCAGCAGCATCTAAAATTTCTTTTACACTTTCTGCAGAAGTTTTAGCCAATTTAGCAAAAGTTTCAATTCCACCAGCTACTAATACTTCAGCAGCTTTAGGTCCAATTCCTTCGATCAATTTCAAATCATCTCCTTTTGTAGAAGCTTTTGCTTTTGGAGCTTTCGCTTCAGAAACTGGACTTTCTACTGATTTTTGGTCTTTAGCAGGAGATTCTTTTTTTGCTTCTTCCTTTTTAGGAGCAGCTTTTTTTGAACCAGATGCTGAAATACCTTCAATTATGATTTGAGATAATGATTGTCTATGACCATTTTTCTTTTTGTAACCTTTTCTTCTTTTCTTTTTGAAAACGATTACTTTATCTCCTTTTAAGTGTCTTAACACTTTGGCTTCAACAGAAGCACCTTCTATAGCTGGGGCGCCTAAAGTAACTGTACCATTATCGTCTAACAAAAGAACTTTACCGAAAGTAACATTCGATCCTTCATCCTCAGATAAACGGTGTACAAAAACTTTTTGGTCTTTGCTAACTTTAAATTGCTGCCCTGCTATCTCTACGATTGCGTACATAACAATGTGTTTAAATTAATTTTTTTAAGGTTGCAAATATACAACTAATTACTACATACACAATACTTTGGTCTGAATATTTTTTTAATCCTTCTTTTAATAACAAACTGTAACATTTTTACGAAATAAACTACTTATAATAAACAATAACTTCATTTTATGAAAAAATCATTAATAGCTTTAAGCTCAATACTTATGATAGGAAGTATTTCTACCGCTCAAAACGTTGCTTTTGAAGAATTTGATTTAGACAATGGCTTACATGTTATTCTACATCAAGATAACTCTGCTCCTGTTATTATTACATCTGTAATGTATCACGTTGGTGCAAAAGACGAACAACCAAACCGAACTGGTTTCGCTCACTTTTTCGAACATTTATTATTCGAAGGAACAAAAAACATTGAGAGAGGAGAATGGTTCAAAATTGTAACTGCAAATGGTGGTCAAAACAATGCTAATACTTCTGACGATAGAACGTATTATTATGAGGTTTTTCCATCTAATAATTTAGAATTAGGTTTATGGATGGAATCGGAAAGATTAATGCATCCAATTATTAACCAAATTGGAGTTGATACACAAAACGAAGTAGTAAAAGAAGAAAAAAGACTTCGCGTTGACAATCAGCCTTATGGGAATTTAATTAAGGCTGTTAAACTAAACTTATTCAAAACACATCCATATAGATGGACAACTATTGGAGAAATGGAACATTTAGATGCTGCAACCTTAGAAGAGTTTCGTGCATTTAATAAAAAATTCTATATCCCAAACAATGCTGTTTTAGTTATTGCTGGTCAATTTGAAAAAGCACAAGCAAAGGAATGGGTTCAAAAGTATTTTGGCGCTATTCCAAAAGGAGCTACAATTGAAAGAAATAAAGTTGAAGAAGCTCCAATTACACAAACAATTAATGCTACTTGGGAAGATCCAAACATTCAAAAACCAATGTTTATTCAAACCTATAGAACGCCTTCAATGAAAACTAGAGAAGCTAGAGTTCTTGATATGTTATCTACTTATTTGTCTGACGGAAAAAGTTCTGTTCTTTACAAAAAAATCGTTGATGATAAAAAAATGGCTCTTCAAATAGGAGCTTTCAACTTTAGTCAAGAAGACCACAGTATGTACATTCTATTAGGCATTCCTATGGAAGGATTTACACAAGAAGACATCAACAGAGAAATTGATGAAGAAATTCTAAAAGTTCAAACGGACTTAATCTCAGACAAAGATTTAGAAAAATTGAGAAATATTTTTGAAAATCAATATGTAAATAGCAATACTAGTGTCGAAGGAATTGCAAGTAATTTAGCTACTTATTATATGTTATATGGTGACGTTAACTTAATCAATACCGAATTAGATATTTACAAATCAATCACTAAAGAAGAAATTAGAGATGTAGCTAAAAAATATTTGAACACGAATCAAAGATTACTTTTAAACTATATGCCTGCAACTGATAAAACTCAAAAATAAGAACACATATTATGAAAAAATTATTATATATAGTAACTAGTTTGTTCTTTATGACAACATTGACAGCTCAAGATAGACCGATGCCAAAATCTGGTCCAGCTCCAAGTATAAACATCAAAAAACCAGAATCTTTTAAACTTAAAAATGGGTTAAAAGTATTAGTAGTTGAAAACTCAAAATTACCAAGAGTTTCTTTCACATTAACAATTGACAACACTCCTTATACTGAAGGCAGCAAAAAAGGTGTTGACGATATGTTGAGTGCAATGATTGGAAATGAAACAGAAAAAACTTCTAAAGAAGCTTTTAATTCAGAAATTGACTTTTTAGGAGCAAACATTAACTTTTCGTCAAGTGGCGCTAGAGCTAGTGGACTATCTAAATATTCTGAAAGAATCCTAGAGTTAATGGCAGAAGGTAGTTTAGAACCTAAATTTTCGCAAGAAGAATTTGATAAGGAAAAATCTAAAATGATTGAAAACCTTAAATCTGACGAGAAGAACGTAACAGCTAATGCAAGAAGGGTTGAAAACATTTTAGTGTATGGAAAAAATCATCCTAGAGGAGAATATGTTAGCGAAGAAACTTTAAATAATGTTTCACTAGCTGATGTAAAACTAAACTACATTACTAATTTTGTTCCTGAAAATGCTTATTTAGTTGTTATTGGAGATGTAAAATTAAAAGACATAAAAAAGCAAATTGAAAAAGCATTTAAAGATTGGAAAAAAGCAACTGCACCTCAATTAAGCTTTACTGAACCAATAGATGTTCAATACAGTCAAATTAACTTTGTAGACATGTCAAATGCAGTTCAATCAGAAATTGCAGTGATAAATACTTCAAATCTAAAAATGACTGACAAAGAATATTATGCTGCTCTTTTAGCTAACCAGATTCTTGGTGGTGGTGGAGAAGGAAGATTATTCTTAAACTTACGTGAAAAACATGGTTGGACATATGGTTCTTATTCTTCAATAGGATCAGGAAAATACACTTCAAAATTTAGAGCTGGTGCTTCTGTAAGAAATTCAGTTACTGATAGTGCAATTGCAGAAATATTGAATGAAGTTAAAAGAATGAGAATGGATTTAGTTTCTGACGAAGATTTAAGAAACGCAAAAGCTAAATACGTTGGAAACTTTGTAATGCAAATCGAAAAACCTGAAACGGTTGCTTTTTATGCACTAAACAAAGAAACGCAAAACTTACCAGATGATTTTTATGAAAAATACATTAAAAACATCAATGCAGTAACTGCAGAAGATATTAAAGCTGCTGCAAACAAATACTTTTTAGCCGATAACTTAAGAATTGTTGTGGTTGGTAAAGCTGCAGATGTTGTTCCTGGATTAGAAGGGTCAGGAATTCCAGTTATGTATTTTGATCGTTTTGGAAATAAAGTTGACAAACCAGTAATCAAAAAAGAAATTCCAAAAGGAGTAACTGCTAAAACTGTACTAGAAAGCTACATAAATGCTATTGGAGGAGAGAAAGCTTTAAGAGCTGTTAAATCAACAGTAATTGTTTCAAAAGCAACAGTACAAGGTCAAGAATTGCAATTGATTGCTAAAACTACAAGTGACAACAAAATGTCTTCAGAAATGTCGATGTCTGGAATGACTGTTATGAAAATGGTTGTTACCGAAAAAGGAGCATACGCAAATCAACAAGGGCAAAGAAAAGACTTTGAAGGAGAAAAATTAAAAGAAATGCAAGCGATGGCATATACTTTTCCTGAACTTTTATTAGCAAACAACAAAGATTTAGTATTAAAAGGGATTGAAACAATAAATGGTTCAGATGCTTATGCATTAACAATTGGTAAAAAAACCATGATGTATGATGTAAAATCTGGGTTAAAAGTTGCTGAATCAGTTGAACAAGAACAAGGTGGTCAAACTATGACACAAGTAACAAACTTTAATGACTATAAAGAAGTTAAAGGAATCAAATTTCCATACAACGTTGTAATGAATGTTGGAATGGAATTAGAATTCGTTACTCAAGATGTAAAAATCAACGAAGGCGTTACTGCTAAAGATTTTGAATAAAGAATTAGCAACATAAATTCTAAAGCCATTCTGTAAAAAGAATGGCTTTTTTTTATGGCTATTTTCTACTAGAAAAATAAACGCCAAGCAAAACTACAAGAGCACCAATTCCTTGAATAAAAGTTAAGGTTTCATCCATTATAAAATAGCCTAACATAATAGCTACAACAGGAATTAAATAAGTCACCGATGAAGCAAAAACCGGTGAAGAAATCTGTATTAATTTAAAAAACAAAATGTTTGACAATCCAGTTCCTATAACTCCTAAAACAGCTATATATCCTAATGAAGTCATAACTTTAGGTTCACTAGCAATTTCAAAAAAACCTGAAAAATAAAGCACAACTAAAGCTGGAACAAAAAGGACAACGAAGTTTCCTGTACTAATAGTCAAAGGCTTTAAATCCGATAGATATTTTTTAATTAAATTGACATTAATTCCATAAAAGATAGAAGCCAAAACAATCAATAAAGCATAGTAATAGTTTTCAGTATTATTTTGTCCTTCACCAAATAAAACCAACAAAACACAACCTACAAAACCAATAATTACCCCAAAAATTTGTCTTCTTTGAACGTCCAATTGAAAAAACAACATTCCAGCTATCAAAGTATTTAAGGGTGTTAGTGAATTTAAAATCGAACTGATAGAACCGTCAATTTTTGACAAGGCAATGGCAAATAAGTAAACAGGCAGAAAAGTACCAAACATAGAAGTTACAGCTATATATTTCCACTTATATAAAGGAATTTTGGCAATATGTTTAAACCCAATTACAATTAAAAAAGCAGCTGCAAATAAAATCCTTAAACTTCCCATTTGAATAGGATTTACACCTTTTAATCCTAATTTCATTAGAATAAAAGAACTTCCCCAAACACAGCCTAGAAAGACTAGTAAATACCATTTTTTATTGTTTTCCATGTTTATGCTGAATTTAATTCAGTAACTTTAAATTTATAAAGTGCAAAAATGCGACTTTATTTTGAGATTAATATAAATTACACACTAGTTCGTTTGTGATAATTGTAACATTTAAAAAAAACAGAATTTGTACCTTTGTATTACACATTATAAAATTTATCATGAAAATAGTAAAACAAACCCTTTTAATTGCAACTTTAGCTTTAGCTACAATTAGTTGTAAAAACGATAGAGAAACATCAACCGAAGCTAATGTTGTAGAAACAGAAACTAGTGCAACAGAAAGCCCTAAAACAATTGCTGCAAACCCTAAAACAGCTTCTTTCGAAATTGAAGGAATGACTTGCTCAGTTGGTTGTGCTAGCTTAATTGAAAGTAAACTAAACAAAGTTGACGGAGTAACAGAAGCAAAAGTTGATTTTGAAACAAAAACAGCAACAGTGACTTATGATGCTGACAAATTAAACCAAGAAAAACTCACAAAAACCGTTGAAGGTGTTGCTGGTGGAGATTTATATAAAGTTTCTAAAGTGAAATCATAATATTATATCAATCTAAAATCGCTTCTGACGCTAAAAAATATAAATAACTATTTCTTTAATTAGGAGTGGTTTTTTTTTCGATAAGAACTTTTCAAATTTACCGTTAAACCAAATTCCCTTTTGTAATATACATAAATTTACATAAATCGTTTTTTTTCATATTTGTAAAACAAAATATCTCGAGAAATAATTTTGTAACAAAAAATTTATTAATTTCAAAAATCAAATTATGAAAAATTCATGTTTAGTGTTTTAGCACTTGAAGCGTTCTATTTTGATGGTATGGCAAATACTAGTGGAGAAAAGAAATTGAATGAAGAAACTTTAAAGAAAAATTGTTATGAAATTGCTACTGATGTTGTAGATTTAATTGATCCAGATATGACTCTAAAGCAGGAACAAACTACAATATTATACGACCAACTTTTAACAGCTTGTTTCCGTTAGAAAAAAAACAACTTGTAGTTAAAAGACGTTTAATAATAAAATCTAAATTTTGCTTTCTGCAAACTGAATACTAAAAAATTGAACACTTACTCCTTCCACTTAATAGACTCCAACATCTTTTTCATGTCGTTTGTTATATAACTTGAAGCCGGCAAAATAGAATCGTAATTAGGTTTAGTATAAAAATAAACACTTCCGGTAACGAAATTTTTTGTACTATCAGTAGCGTAAAACAAAGCGTTAGAAGCAGCATCACCACCAACAGTATAAAACATACCGTATACTTTCTTATCAGGATTTACAAAAGGCTGTTCAATGATTTCGTCGGCTTTCATAACGTGAAGTTTGTATGTCAGCTTTTGAGCATCAGTCAATAATTTTTCTAAATCATTATTTACCGATTTATAACTTAAATAAACCGTTGCTTTCATTTTTGGATAGTGCACTTCTATTGCTCCATTATCTTTTGAAACAAGAGTAGAAAAATCATTAACATCAAAAGAAAATGGATATTTTGGTTCTTTTGAATTGTATGTAGGTGTAGGATAATCTAAACGCAATTGACTTGTTGGCCTAGGAACAGCATCTTCATTACATGATTGCAAACAAATAGCTAATCCAACAAGAGTAAAAAATTTATTCATTTTAATCTGTTTGTTAGGGTAACGTAACTTTTACTTGTTTTATTCTTCGTTTGTCAACACTTTCAATGCTAAATTTACAAGTATCAAATACTAATTTAGCATTTTTTCTTGGAAAATTACCAGATATTTCTAATATGAAACCTGCTAAAGTTTCAGCTTCTCCTTTTGCATTTTCAAATTTTTCTTCGTTAACATCAACTACTCTATAAAAATCTTTTAAACTTACCTTTCCGTCAAAAAGATAGTTTTTATCATCTATTTTCGTGTAGCTTATGTCAACATCATCAAATTCATCACTAATATCTCCGACAATTTCTTCTAAAATATCTTCTAAAGAAACCAATCCAGAAGTTCCACCATATTCATCAACCACAATAGCTAAGTGGTTTTTCATACCCTGAAATTCTTTCAAAAGATTATCTAACTTTTTGTTTTCTGGTACAAAAAACGGTTCTCTTAATAAAGTTTGCCATTCGTAATCTTTATGATCAATGTATGGAATTAAATCTTTAACAAACAAAACACCCTCAATATGATCAATTCCTTCTTTGTAAACTGGAATTCGAGAATATCCTTTTTCAATAATTTTTGACATTATTTCTGTAAAGCTTTCAGAAAATTCAATGGCAAAAATATCAATTCTAGGACTCATTACTTGTTTAACATCTGTATTTCCAAAAGTTACAATTCCTTCTAAAATTTTTTGCTCATCAGAAGTAGTTTCTTTTTGATCTGTTAATTCTAAAGCTTGTGATAATTGGTCTACCGAAAAATTTGTTTTTTGTACACTAAATTTCTTTTCGATAAAAAGTGTAATGTTTCGCATTGGAACACTAATCGGACTCAAAACTTTATTCAGAAAAGCAATAGGAATACAAACCTTAATGGAAAAGGTTGCATTATTTCTACTGGCATATATTTTAGGTAACACTTCACCAAAAAGTAATATTAAAAAAGTCAAAAGAATTACTTCAACTAAAAACTGAATAGTTGGAGAAATTATAGCGCTAAATAATTTTTCATTTATGGATG
>JBLHNH010000029.1:0-21828 GCA_047622645.1 Flavobacterium sp. | reverse complement strand
AGAAATCATTTAAACCCATAAAATATTTATTTCCTTCCCAAATTAAGGCTTTTTGTTCTTCTAAAAGTTCAAAATAAGGTTTGTGAATAGGAAAATCAAATTTGTGAGAATTGTTAACTAATTGATCGCGATACCAACCCATACTATCTCCACGCCATGGAAAAATTCCATTTTCATAAACAGATAAGGCTGTATTTGGAACTACTAAATCAGTATCAATTCCAATTACACTTCCATAACCTTCGCAAGTTGGACAAGCTCCATAAGGATTATTAAAACTGAACAAATGAATGTTTGGTTCCAAGAAAGTCATTCCGTCAAGGTCGAAATTATTGCTAAATCCGACTCTTATGTTTGAAGCAACTTCTTGTAAACAACAAGTTCCTTTTCCTTCAAAAAAAGCTGTTTGAATAGCATCAGCTAAGCGATTCATGAATTCTTCATCATCTTTTTTGACAATGATTCTATCAATAATCAATAAAACTTCTTTTTTATCGAAGTTCATTTCGTCAATAGCATCTAAACGAATCATTTCGTTATCAACTAAAATTCTAGCAAAACCCTGTTGTAAAAGTACTTTTAACTTGTCGGCCAATGGTCTTCCTTCTTCTAAATGAATTGGAGCAGCTAATAACCATTTGCTATCTTGTTTTAATGTTTGAATATGTTTTACTACATCAGCCAATGAATCTTTTTTAACTTCATTCCCAGAAATAGGAGAGATTGTTTTGCCAATTCTAGCAAAAAGTAGTTTTAAATAATCATATATTTCGGTAGAGGTTCCAACAGTTGAACGAGCATTTGTTGTGTTTACTTTTTGTTCAATAGCAATCGCAGGAGCAATACCCTTTATATAGTCTACTTTTGGTTTGTCTAAACGACCTAAAAACTGTCTTGCATAAGAAGATAAACTTTCTACGTATCTTCGCTGTCCCTCAGCATAAAGAGTATCAAATGCTAAACTCGATTTTCCTGAGCCAGAAAGACCAGTAATAACAACCAGTTTGTTTCTAGGAATGGCTACATCAATGTTTTTAAGATTGTGTAATTGTGCCCCTTTTATTAGGATATTTTTTTTGGGTTCTAATTTTGAAAAATCGGTTTTAATCATAGTTTTTTGTAAAGAAGTGCAAATTTACGTAAATAAAACCTTTAGTCATAAATAATTGCTGTTGTATATTCCTAAAAAATACACAAAAAATAAAACGACTTTTAGAAGTCATAATCTATATATTTATTACTTTTCTTCGCAAACAAGATATTGACACTTGTAATTAGTAAAAAATAGTCAAAAAAAGCATTAAAATACCTATACATTACCTATACGAAACCGTTGTAATGGCTTTTTTTAGTTAACTTTTCAGATGGCTAAATCAATATTTAAAGGCTTGTTTTTCATAGTTTTATTGGTTTTTTTAAAATAAATTCAATTGTATAGTTTCTATAACATAAATTGTGAATGTATTAATATATTGTATTATATTTTTACACTAATAAAATTAATAACGTTAAAAAATAAATATTATGAAAAAAATTACATTTTTATTTCTCCTTATGATTGCATCGTTTGGATATTCGCAAGATCAACTATTAGGTTTTGAAACTGGAGAAAGTGGTGGTGTAAATGGTGGTCCTTTTGGTAATGCACCAGCACCAACGGTTGAAACTGGAACTGGAACTAACACTACACAAGTACTTAAAATGGTTGGAAATCCTTCAGGTGATGTTTGGCAAGGAATAAATTTAAACCTGACATCTTTAGTTAATTTGACTGCTACGAAAACAATGACAATGAATGTATTTTCTGCTAGTCCTATAACATTCTTAGTGAAAGTTACTGGTGGTGTAGGCGGTCCTGGTGTAGTTGCAGCTTCTGCTTCTCATCCAGGTGGAAGTACTTGGCAAACGGTTTCTTTTACATTTAATACTTCATTAGACGGACAAGGAAGTCCTGCTAATGGAACATATAGTGGATTTGTTATACATACATATTGGGCTCCTGGTGCAACTACATTTAGTACTGTTTCTACGTCTGCAAGAACTTTTTATGTAGATGATATTAAAGGGCCATTAGGTACTCCTCCAGTTGTGCCTGCTCCAACTGTTGCTGCTCCGACTCCTCCAAATAGACCAGTTGCTGATGTAAAATCTATTTATAGCAATGTGTACGCTCCTTTAACAACATTTGTATATGGTGGAGATTTAAATACTTACAACACCTCATGGTGTCCGGGAGTTACAGCAGAATATTTAATTGGTGGTGATGCAACAACAGCGTCTAATAAAATTACAGGTCTTGGAAGCGGTATGGTAGCTGGAACTGCAAGTACATCACCTCCTTATCAAGGATCTGATTTAGCTGGTGGTTGTGAAGGTATCAACTTTAGAGCCGGTAGTTTTGACGCTACTACATTCACTAATTTTCATATTGATATTTGGACTCCAATTTCAACAATGGCACTTAGAAATATTAGTTTAAAATTATCTAATCACAACCCTGCAACTAATACAGAAGTTAACGCAATTGAATATAATGTAACAAATGCGACTCCATTACCTAATCAATTGCCAAGTACAGATCCTAATCCAGGAAATTGGTTGTCTTTTGATATTCCATTAAGTAGTTTTACTGTTGCTGGTGGTGGAAGTGCTAATAGAAATAATATTGCTGAATTCATTATAAGCACTAACTTAGGAACAGTTTATTATGATAATGCTTATTTTCATAAAAATACTGTATTAAGTAATTCAAACTTTGAATTATCTTCATTTAATGTATATCCTAATCCAACTCAAAATGTATGGAATATTACATCAAAACAGAATATTACTTCAGTAGTTTTATTTGATGTAATGGGTAAAAAAGTTCAAGAAGTTACACCAAATGCTACTTCTCTAGAGTTAAATGCTGCTGAATTAGCAAATGGAATTTATTTCGCTAATGTTACTTCAGAATTAGGTACTAAGGTTATTAAGTTAATTAAAAACTAATTTTTTAATTCTTTCAAATTATTAAAAGACTGTCTGAGAAGACAGTCTTTTTTTTGTTTATTAGTAAATGAGTTATTCTCTTTAATATAAATTTTATGCCAATAAATTAAATATAAACATTTATTAAAAGAGATTTTTTTTCTTCATATTTATTATAAATCAATTTTATTATTTATCTTTAAAATTATTTACAACAAAATGCAGATCAAAAATATTCTTTCAAAACTTTCCTTTTTCCTCTTTTTATTTTCAATATATTGCCATGGACAAGAATTGCCTCCAATAACAAAATATACACAAAGTACTTATCAGGCTGGCATTCAAAATTGGATGATTTCACAAGATGAAAATCATTTTATGTTCTTTGCAAACAATGAAGGTTTGTTAGAATTTAATGGCTCAATGTGGACTTTATATCCTTCACCAAATGAAACAATTATTCGCTCTGTAAAATGTATAGAAGATAAAATTTATACGGGTTCTTATATGGAATTTGGTTATTGGGAAAGACAAAAAAATGGTCAGTTAAAATATAATTCTTTAAGTGAAAAAATAAAAAATAAACTTGTAGATGACGAACAGTTTTGGGGGATTTTTAATTATGACAATTGGATTCTGTTTCAATCATTACAGAAAATATATGCTTACAATACAAAAACTAAGGAATTTTCTATAATTGCTCCTAAAGCTTTTATTTTTAAAGCTTATAAAACTTCAGATGGAATTTTTTTTCAAACTAACGAAGGTTTGTTTGAAATAGAAAAAGGAAAAAGCAAACTTTTTTTAAATGATCCAATTGTAAAAGACAATAAAATTATTAATCTTATAGAATCAAATGAAGGCTTGCTATTTGTTACTCAGATGCAAGGAATTTTCTCTTATAAAAATGGTCAACTAAACAGATATCCAACAAATGTTGATAATGAACTAAAACAAAGTAGTATATATAATTCTGAAGTTTTAAACGATGGAAGTTTTACTTTAGGAACAATTTCAAACGGAATATTTATATTAGATGATAGAGGTCAATTAAAATACAAAATAACCCAAGAGGATGGATTAAGTAATAACACCGTGCTATCGTTATTTGAAGATGTAGACAAAAATTTATGGATTGGTTTAGATAATGGAATTAATTGTATCAATTTACAATCGCCAATAAAAAGTTATACTGATAATACTGGTGTGATTGGAACAGTTTATTCATCAGCTATTCAAAATGATAAATTATACATAGGAACAAATCAAGGCTTATTTTATAAATCAATTAATTCCAATTCAGATTTTACATTTATTCAAGGAACTAAAGGGCAAGTATGGTCCTTGTTTATTCATAATGGGACTCTTTTTTGCGGTCATGATTCAGGGACTTTTGTTATAAATAACGATAGTGCATCGTTAATTTATAACCAGTCAGGAACTTGGAAATTTGAATCTTTTCCTTCTAACAAGAATATTATTCTTCAAGGAAATTATTTAGGTATTTCAGTACTAGAATTTCAGAACAACAAATGGGTTTTTAAAAATAAAATTAAAGGATTTGATTACTCTTCAAAATATTTTGAAATAGTAAAGAACGCTATTTATGTAAGTCATGAGTATAAAGGAATTTATAGGTTTGATGTTAATAAAGAACTAACAGCTAGTTCAAATTTATTTGAATATAAGAAACCTCTTAAAGGCAAAAATGCAAGTTTAATTAAATATAATAACCAAGTTTATTATGCTTCAAGAGTAGGTGTTTTTAAATTAAATTCAATAAGTAAAGAGTTTGAAAAAGATTCACTATTAAGTAGCGTTTTTGAAAAAGATGAATATGTAACTGGTAAAATGGTTGTAGATCAATCAAATAACTTATGGTTTTTTACAAAGAATTATATTCATTATTTCTCTTCAAGTAAAATGACTCAAGAGTTAAAGAAAAATAGTTTACCTATTCCTTCTTCTTTAACAAATTCGATGCCTGGATATGAAAACATAAATCAAATTAGTGATGAAACTTATTTAATAGGCACTACTGATGGATACTATGTGCTTAAAAATAAGGAAATTAAATTTACTAATTATAAAGTTTCAATAACGGGTGTTTTGAGTAATGTTCTAAATAAAAAACCTGTTAATTCTTCTATTAACGTTGATGGTGTTTTTAATTATGATAATAATAATTTCGTTTTTAACTTCACTATTCCAGAATATGAAAAGTACATAAATGCTGAATATCAATACAAACTAGACGGAATTCAAAACGAATGGAGCGAATGGAGTTCCAAAACCAATGCAGTTTTTAAAAATTTACCTTCTGGCGATTATGTCTTTAGTATTCGTGCTAAGGTTACTAATTCAATTACAAAAAATATTGCAACTTATTCTTTTACAATTAAAAAAGCGTGGTACTTAAGTAATTTAGCAATGTTTTTTTATGCTCTTTTCCTTTTAATAATAGTATTTTATATCAATAAAGTATATTATAATTTCCATGAAATGAAACACGAAAAAATTATAGCTGAAAACAACCTTTTACTTGAGCTAAAAGAATTAGAAAGTGCTCAAGAAATAATGAAAATTAAAAATGAGCAACTAAGTCTTACAGTTGATAAGAAAAATAAAGAATTAGCTGTTTCTACAATGAATTTAATTAAGAAAACAGAACTATTAAATATAATTAAAGAAGACTTAAAAAGTACAACTGACGATTCATCAAATAGAAGTATAAAATCTATAATTTCAACTATAACAAGAAATGTAAAAGAAGAAGATACTTGGAATGTGTTTAAAGAAGCATTTGATAATGCCGACAAGGATTTTATCAAGAAAGTAAAAGAGCTTCACCCTAGTTTAACTCCAAATGATTTAAGACTTTGTGCTTACTTAAGGCTAAATTTATCTTCTAAAGAAATAGCCCCTTTAATCAATATTTCAGTAAGAAGTGTAGAGATTAAACGATATCGTTTGCGAAAAAAAATGGATTTAACACACGAACAAGGCTTAGTTGAATATGTTTTGTCAATTTAGCCTATACAATTTTCGCTTATTTACCTATACAAGAGTACAACATCTTCGGTTTTTACGCTGTAAAAACTTTTTTTTATTAAAATTAATACTATCTTAATTTATTGTTAATAAAGGATTTTTTATGTTTTTATGGCATTAAAACATGTCATTTATTGTAATGTATGCTTTTTGTTGTAGTTAATTTTATTTTTTTTACAATTATTAGATTAATTTTAAAATTCAATAATAATACAAAAACACTCGTTATTTCTAATGATACTGTTTTGAACATTTTCAAAAATTCATCTAAGTAACTATAACTTTTTTTAAACAAATTAAACTTTTACTTTAAACTTTAAACACAAATATATCAAATGAGAAAAATTATTTTTTTACTAATCCTTGCATGTTTTTCATCTACAATTTATGCACAAGCGGATAAGATTGTTATCGAAAATAATTCTGATGGAATGAAATTGGTTGTCAATGGAAAAAACCTTATGATTAACGGTATGAATTGGGATTACACTCCAATTGGCACTAATTATTCTTATAGTTTATGGAGCCAAACAGATGAAGTCATTAAAGCAGCTCTTGATGATGAAATGAATTTATTAAAAAACATGGGTGTAAACACAATACGCCAATATACAGGAATACAGCCAAAATGGATTACATATATTTATCAGAAATATGGTATTTATACAATGCTTAATCATTCATTTGGTAGATATGGTTTAACAATTAAGGGTACTTGGACTCCTAATACTAATTATTCTGACCCTGCAACACAAGCATTATTGCTTAAGGAAACTAAAGATATGGTGGAAGAGTACCAAAATACTCAAGGTTTATTATTATTCCTTTTAGGTAATGAAAATAACTACGGACTATTTTGGGATGGAGCAGAAACTGAAGATATTCCAGTTGAAGATAGAAAATCAACTCTTAGAGCTAAGGACATGTACATGCTTTTCAATGAAGCAGTTGTTGAAATGAAAAAAATTGATAAAAATCACCCAATAGCAATTTGTAACGGGGATTTATTGTTTTTAGATATCATAGCAGAAGAATGTAAAGATATCGATATTTTGGGTACTAATATGTATAGAGGTGTTTCTTTCGGAAATGCTTTTGATGAAGTAAAAAATAAATTAAACAAGCCTATTTTATTCACAGAATTTGGTGCAGATGCTTTTAATGCAATTGATAATGCTGAAGATCAAAAATCTCAAGCTTATTATATGGTTAATAATTGGAAAGAAATATACGAAAATGCTGCTGGCTTAGGTAAAGCTAACAATTCATTGGGAGGTTTTACATTTCAGTTCAGTGATGGTTGGTGGAAATTTGGACAAACAAAAAACCTTGATGTTCATGATAACAATGCTTCATGGTCAAATGGTGGATATCAATCAGATTATAAAATTGGTGAAAATAATATGAACGAAGAATGGTTCGGAATATGTGCAAAGGGGCCAACAAATACAAGAGGATTATATACTTTATATCCTCGTGCTGCATATTATGCTTTAAAAGATGCACATTATTTAAATCCTTATGATAAAGGAACCACTTTAGAAAGTGTTGACAGACATTTTAGTAACATTCAATTAGTAGATGCTGTTTTAAGAGCAAGAGGGGATAAAGCTGCTTTAGGTGGTAATGATTCAGATATTTTAAAGATCAGTAATCTTAGAGCTGAGTTTACAACTTTTAACACTGGTGGAAGCTTAATTACAACTCCTGACGCAGCTGTTTCAGATAATTCAGTATATCCAAATAAATTGGGATTTGATCATATGGAGTCTTATTATGTAGGTGTTGAAGGTAATCCAGCGCCAAATATGAAAGCTAACGTAAATATAAATATATTAGGTCGTGTAGCGGAAAATCCTATCAATGAAATATTTTACGAAAATAGAGGTAGACCAGTAACGGTTAGTCCTGAAAATGGAAATGTAACATTAAATGATGTTAATAGAGTTCAAGTCTATAATGCAACATATTCATGGAATGCAAAAGACTTTGAATTAAGAGGATTTTACAGATCTGGTCATTACCATTGGGGGTATGAAGGAGATTTCTTCGCTTTATACTCAGAAGCGAATTACGGTCCTAATTTAGACATATATAACGGAGAAACTTTAGGTTTTGAAATTGATGGGAAAAGAAGTTTAAACGGCTTAAAAGCTGCTTTTGGACCACAGCTTTGGTGGGGAGCAAATCCAGCTTATTTATTAAAATATCAAAAGAAAATTGGAATTTTTGATGCAGCAATTGTTTATCATGAAGATATCTCGAAAGCATCTGCAGCACTAACATCTATTGCAATTCCTCTTCCAAAAACACGTAGAGCTACAATAGCTTTTAAAACTAAAGTTTCTGATTTTGGATTTGAATTTGGTGGTATTTGGGGTGGACAACCTTTAAATGGTAGAGTTTTTCAATATGCAACTGGAACTTCAGGAAACTATACAGTTTATGATGATACGGTAAAAACAAAAGACAATTGGGGAGGAAAAGCTAAAATTACTTTTTCAAAAGGAGCTTTTAATGTTTACACACAAGGAGCTGTAATGGGACTTGTTGCGAACGGTGGTGCTGACAATACACAAACATTTACAGGATGGAGATTAAAAGATAGTGGAAGTGGAAATCAAGCTAATTTCTTAGCTGGTTTAACGTATGGTATAGGTAATTTTCAAATCGCTCCAAATTTTTTATGGCAAAAACCTTTATTGGATGCAATGCCTAATGATGTAAATGCACCAGGAAGATTAAGAAACATCCAAGATGATCCATTCATAGTTAGAGCAAATAGAGAAACAGTTGGTGGTGAATTACTTTTTACTTATGATCCAACTCCGGGAACATGGTTTTATGAATGGGATAATGATAGATCTGAAGACGCAAAATTTGCTTTTAGTAATGATTTTGTTTTCCGTCATTTGCCAACTACGCAAGATGCAGCTATTGGTTTTTTAAGCAATCGTTCTTCTTTTGCATTTGAGAACTCTGCACCAGCTCATGACTTATGGGAAAATAACACACGTATAGTATCTAAGGTAAGTCCAGAATTTGGTTTAATAGCAAACTTCTATTTTGGAAATGCTCAAGCTAATGGTAGTGATACTAGATTAATTGAAAGATTTGGAGGTGATGTTAGAGTAATTTATAAAAAAGTTAAAGTAGTCTCTTCATTAAAAATTAACGATTGGGGTCCTTATGATTATCATAGAGATTTTAACTTAACTTATCCAGTTCAGTCTTCAATAGATATTTCTACTTCAGTAGGAAAACCAGATTGGTTTATATTGCCAGACACAAAAATTGGAATTATGGGGATTTGGAGATCTCTTAATCAATATTCTCCAAGATATTCTCCAAACTTAGCAGCTACAGAATTTGCTACTTCACCTACTATTAGTCCAGTTGGTTTTGGTAATGGTTCAGAATGGGAAATAAGAACATACATTCATATCAATATTGGGAAATAATATAAAAAATTGAACAAATGAAAAATAGAAAAATTAATTATTTAAAAAATACTTTTCTTCTAGTATTAGTTTTATTGACTAATATTAATTGTGAAAGGGATTTGTCAGAAGATGCTAATTTATCAACATTTTCTAAAACAGGTGAAATATTTACAGATTCACCTGTAGGACTAGGAAGTAATTTTTACTTTCCTTACGAAGGTTCAAAACCAACAGCTTGGTCTGTGGATAATGAAGTTAGTTATAAAGGTTCAGCTTCAATGCGATTTGATGTTCCGAATGCAAATGACCCAGAAGGAAATTATGCAGGAGCTATATTTAGAATTGATGGAGCAGGAAGAGACTTAACAGGTTATGATGCGCTTACATTTTGGGCTAAATCTTCTCAAGGTGTAAATATTGCAGAAATGGGGTTTGGTGAAGATTTTTTTCCAAATAAATACATAGCTACAATAACAAATGTTAGTGTTGGTACTATTTGGACAAAATATATTATTCCAATTCCAGATGCTTCTAAATTATTACAAGAAAAAGGAATGTTTAGATACGCCGCTGGAACACAAGAAACAGGAGGTTTTGGATATACACTTTGGATTGATGAACTTAAATTTGAAAAATTAGGTACCATAGGACAGTTACGTCCTAAAATCTTAAATGGAAATACACAAAGCATTACTTCAGTTATTGGAGGTAGCACTGCACTAAACGGTTTTAGCGCAACTTTTAACTTGCCTACAGGTCAGGATATTACAGTAATTTCTTCTCCAGCTTATTTTAACTTTTCATCAAGTGCTACTGCTGTGGCAACAGTAAATGAAACAGGTACTGTATCCGTTGTTGGATCAGGTAATGCTGGTATTACTGCAACTTTATCCGGTGTAGAAGCAGAAGGTATTTTAAATATAGAATCTATTGGTGCTTTTGTTTCGGCTCCAACACCAACAGTTAATGCGAATCAAGTTATTTCTATTTTTAGCGATGCTTACACAAATCAACCTGTTGACTTTTTAACAAGTAATTATCAACCGTATCAGACAACAACTTCTAGTCATTTTGAAGTAAATGGTGATAATGTATTAAATTATTTGAATTATAATTTTGTAGGTATTGAATTTAATCAAAATGTTCCAACTATTAATGCTTCATTAATGTCAACTTTACATTTTGATTTATTTATTCCTGGAAATTTTCCTACGGGTTCTTCAATCAGGCTTAAATTAAGAAATTTAGGTGCTAACGGATTGGTTGATAATGATTTTAATGGAAACCCAACTGGTGATGATACTGAAATTAGTTATGTCGTTGCTGCACCAACCTTAGTGTCTGGTAATTGGATTAGTATTAATTTTAATATTACCGGTTTAACCAATAGAAGTCAATTAGGTCAAATAGTTTTAGACTCAGCGACTGGAGTAGCACCATCTGCATTTTTTGTAGACAATATTTACTTCTATAATGATGGAAGTATTATACCAAGTACACCATCAGTTGCAGCACCTTCACCAACTGTTCCTGCTGTAAATGTTATTTCACTTTTTAGCAATCAATATACTAATGTACCTGTTGATACTTGGAAAACATCATGGTCAGCAGCTACACTTACAGATGTTACAATAGCTGGAAATGCTACAAAAGAATATTCAAACTTAGATTTTGTAGGTATTGAAACGGTAAACAATCAAATAGATGCAACTACTATGACTCATATTCATATAGATGTTTGGTCACCAAATTTTACTTCTTTTTCTTTAAAACTTGTAGATTTTGGAGCTAATGCAGCGTTTGGCGGAGGTGATGATACAGAACACCAAGTAAACTTTACAGCTCCCACACAAGGACAATGGATTAGTTATGATATTCCCTTAAGTAGTTTCACAGGATTAACTTCTAAGCAACATTTAGCTCAATATATACTTGCCGCTGAGCCTACAGGTTCTGCTAAAGTTTATATAGATAACCTGTATTTTCATAATTAGTAATTAGTTGTTTTAAATTTAAATTGATAAAAATAAAAATGAAAGGTAAAAAATATAATTATTTTAGAAATGCTATAGTCTTAACATTTCTTGTGTTAGTTAACATAAACTGTGAAAGGGATTTATCCGATGACGCTGTTGAAACGGGTTTTGCCACAAAATCAGAAGTCTTTATAGATGGTTTTAGTAGTGGATTAGAGTATTATCCATATGAAAACTCAAAATTTGATGCTTTTACTGTAGATAGTGAAACAAAATACTCTGGTACTTCTTCTATGCGTTTTGATGTTCCAAATTTTGGTGATCCAGAAGGAGCATATGCTGGAGCAATATTTAGAGATGATAATGGAGGAAGAGATTTAACCCAATATAATGCCTTAACTTTTTGGGCAAAAGGTACTAAAGCTGGCAAAATTAATGAAATAGGTTATGGTCAAGATTTTGGAGAAAATAAATATGAAGTAAGCATAAAAAACCTTCACCTTACAACCAATTGGAAAAAATATACTATTCCTATACCTGATGCTTCAAAATTAACCCAAGAAAAAGGTATGTTTTGGTATGCTGAAGGACCCGAAGATGGAGATGGATATACTTTTTGGATTGATGAATTAAAATTTGAAAAACTGGGAACTATTGCACTAGGACAGGTATCTATATTAAATGGAAATAACCAAACGGAAACTTCCTATGTTGGTGTAAACTCTAAAATTGATGGAGTTACTGCTACATTTAATTTAGCAAATGGTAACAATCAAACAATATCAATCAGTCCGTCTTACTTGCAGTTTAATTCAACAAATCCAAGTGTGGCAACTGTAGATTCTTCTGGTTCTATAGCTTCTTTAAGTGCTGGAACTGCTGTGATAAATGCAACATTTGGTGCAGCTTCTGTAACAGGTAGCCTTACGGTTAATTGCGTAGGTACATTTGTTCATGCTCCAACTCCTACAAAAAATCAGGCAAACGTAATTTCACTCTTTTCGGATTCATATTCAAGTGTACCTGTAAATTACTACAATGGTTATTGGCAACCATGGCAAACAACTGTTTCAAATGACTTTTCTGTTCAAGGAGATAATATATTAAATTATACAATTTTTAATTTTGTGGGAATTGATTATAGTAGTCCAACAATAAATGCTAGTTCTATGACTCACGTTCACTTAGATGTATTTATACCAGGATCAATTGCTCCAGGAAGACAGTTAAGAGTTCTTGTAGTAGATTTTGGTGCAAACGGTGTTTTTGGAGGTGGTGATGATACAAGACATTCTACTACATTTACAGCACCAACTTTAGTTTCACAGAGTTGGGTTCCTATTGATATTGCTTTTTCATCAATGACTACTTTAGCAAGTAGAACACATCTTGCACAACTTATTTTAGAAGGAGGAGATGGTTCGTTAATTTATGTAGATAATATTTATTATTATAATTAATTCTAATCCAATTACTAATAACACTTTAAAAAAATAAAATAAAAAATGAATATATATATTAAAAATAGTAGAAGATGTTTTTTTCTTTTCTGTGCATTTTCATTGTTGCTAAGTTGTTCTGCAGATGAGAAACAAACTGTAACAACTTTAGATAAATTAGTTTTACAAGATGAGTTTAATATTGATGGAGCACCAGACAGCGCATTATGGAATTATGATATTGGAAAAGGACCTAATGGTGATGGTTGGGGTAATAACGAACTGCAGTATTATACAGACAGACCAGAAAATATTATTGTAGAAAATGGGATGTTAAAAATAACAGCGATTCGAGAACTTTATATGGGTTCTGGTTTTACTTCTGCAAGAATTACTACAAAGGGTAAATTTGAACAACAATATGGTCGTTTTGAAGCTAGGATGAAGTTGCCATCTGGTAAAGGTTTATGGCCAGCTTTTTGGATGTTAGGAAATAATATAGATACTGTTAATTGGCCTCAATGTGGTGAAATTGATATTATGGAAAACAAAGGAAGTCAACCTATAACTGTTTCTGGTGCACTTCATGGGCCAGTTTATACAGAAGATTCATCTTACATAGATTCTTATTTTGTAACAAAAGCGTATAGTTTTACGAATAGTAGAGTTGATACTGACTTTCATATTTATGGTATAGAATGGGGACCAAATTATGTAAACTTTTACGTAGATAATGTTTTATATAATCAAATTACTCCTGAAAAATTGACTACTGGCGAATGGGTTTTTAATTCTAATCCGTTTTACATGCTTTTAAATCTTGCAGTTGGTGGTAATTTCGATGGTTCACCAAATAGTGACACTGTTTTTCCTCAAGAAATGTTAGTAGATTACGTGAGAGTATATCAATAAAAAAAATTAAACAAAATATTTAATTAGGTATTTAAAATATTTAAATCAGGGGTTTTTTAATGCCTGATTAGGTTTTTTTTTGCCTAATATTAAAATAACAGTATAGAATTCTTTAAAAAAAAATATGAGTAATAGCCAATCCATAAGTGTCGAAAATGAAAAAGAAAATAAAAAGGTATCTATGGATGTCATTTTATTAGAAGGTGAAAAATATTATAAAATAGCCAACAACGATGCTATGCGTCCTTTTTTTATGAGTATTGTAAGTGATTCCAATCACTGGATGTTTATTTCTAGCAATGGAGGATTAACAGCTGGTAGAAAAAATGCCGAATTTGCACTTTTCCCCTATTACACTGATGATAAGATTACAGAATCTTTTGACTTAACAGGCAGTAAATCTATTTTTCAAATTCATTTTAATAATGAAATTCATGTTTGGGAACCTTTTTCTGAACGATTCTCTGTTAATAAATACGCAATCTCTCGAAATTTATATAAAAACCTTTACGGGAATAAAGTAATTTTTGAAGAAGTAAATCACGATTTAGAAATAACATATCGCTACCAATGGAGTTCTAGTAATACATATGGTTTTGTTAGGAAGTCTGAGTTAATCAATCATTCTGAAAACAACTACCAAATAGACTTAATTGACGGAATTCAAAACATTATGCCTTATGGTGTAAGTAGTGATTTACAAAATGCCGCCAGTAACCTAGTTGATGCTTACAAAAGAAGTGAATTACACCAAAAAAGTGGCTTAGGTATTTTTGCTTTAAGTGCTATTATTGTTGATAAAGCAGAACCAAGTGAAGCCTTAAAATCTAATGTTGTTTGGTCTTTAGGATTACATAATCCGAAGCATTTAGTTTCATCATTACAGCTTTCGAACTTCAGAAATAAACTAAAAGTTACTCCAGAAAACGATGTTAAAGGTGAAAAAGGAGCTTATTTTTTAAATACTGAAATCACTTTAAAAGAGAATTCAAAACAAGAATGGATGATTGTAGCCAATGTAAATCAGGATCATTCTGATGTGGCAAAAATTATAAATACCATTCAAACCGAAAAAAATATCCAAGATTTAATTAATCAAGATATTGAATTGGGTACTGAAAAATTAATTGCTTTAAATGCTTCATCAGATGCTTTGCAATTAACCAATGATAATTTAAGAGATACGCGTCATTTTGCTAATACATTATTCAATATTATGCGTGGTGGAATTTTCGATTTCAATTACCAAATAGATAAACAAGATTTTCTTAAATATATTGAGAAAGGAAACAAATTGGTTTTTCAAAAAACAGAAAAAAACTTAATTAATTTACCTGAATTATTTTCACTAGAAACTTTAAAAGAATTTGCTTCTAAACAAAACAATTCAGATTTTGAACGATTGAGTTTAGAATATTTACCACTAAAATTCAGTAGAAGACACGGTGATCCAAGTCGTCCATGGAATAAATTTTCTATCAATACACAAAGTGAAATTGATGGTTCTAAAATTCTAGATTATGAAGGAAATTGGAGAGATATTTTCCAAAATTGGGAAGCTTTAGCGCATTCTTTTCCTGAGTTTATTGAAAATATGATTCAGAAGTTTCTAAATGCAACAACTTTTGATGGATACAATCCGTATCGCGTAACAAAAGATGGTTTTGATTGGGAAACTGTTGAAGAAGATAATCCATGGTCATATATTGGATATTGGGGTGATCATCAAATTATCTATTTGTTGAAGTTTTTAGAAATAATTGAAAAGCATCAACCCAAAAAATTAGAAACATATTTTAATAAAGATATTTTCGTTTATGCTAATGTACCTTATGTTATTAAATCTTATGAAGATATTTTAAAACATCCAAAAGACACAATTGAATTTAACCACAAATTAGACGAAGAAATTCGTGAAGAAAGAAATAAAATTGGAGCTGATGGTGCATTATTAAAAGACTCAAATGGTGAAATCTATAAGGTAAACTTTATAGAAAAAATGTTGGCTACGGTTTTGGCTAAAATGTCAAACTTTATTCCTGAAGGAGGAATTTGGTTAAACACACAAAGACCTGAATGGAACGATGCTAATAACGCTTTAGTTGGGAATGGTGTTTCAATGGTAACTTTATATTACTTGAGAAGATTCTTAAATTATTTCCAAAATTTAGTTGAAAACTCGGAAGTCGAACAAATAAAAATATCTAATGAAATCGTAGAATTCTATCATGCTATTAGAGAGAATTTAATAAAGTTTGAACCATTATTAAAAGGAAAATTTAATGATTCAGATAGAAAAATGATTTTAGATGCTCTTGGAAAAGCAGCTTCAGAATACCGCAATCAAGTATATCAAAATGGATTTTGGGGAAATAAAAGAACTCATTCCATGGCTGGTTTAAAACGATTTATTAAAGTAAGTTTAAAATTCATTGACCATTCAATTGAAGCAAATAAAAGAGCAGATAATCTTTATCATGCTTATAATTTGATGACAGTTGAAAATGATAAAGAAGTTTCAATTTCTTATTTAAGTGAAATGTTAGAAGGTCAGGTTGCTGTTTTAAGTTCAGGCTATTTGTCTTCAAAAGAAGTTTTAAATGTTCTTGATGCATTAAAAAACAGTAAACTATTTAGAAAAGATCAATACAGTTACATTCTTTATCCAAATAAAGAATTACCAAAATTTATTGACAAAAATAACATTTCTAAAGAAGCGGTTTCAAAATCTGAGTTACTTTCAGCATTAGTTGCCAATAACAATATTCAAATCATTGAAAAAGATTGTTTTGGAGAATATCATTTCAACGGAAATTTCAAAAACGCAGCTGATTTAGAAAAAGCTTTAGTATCATTAGCTAAAACTCCTTTTGCTACACTAGCCGAAAAAGATAAAAAACTAGTTTTACAAGCTTTTGAAGATGTTTTTAATCACAAATCATTCACAGGTCGTTCTGGAACTTTTTATGGTTATGAAGGTTTAGGTTCAATCTATTGGCACATGGTTTCTAAATTGCAATTAGCTGTTCAAGAATGTTGTTTAAAAGCAGTAGAAGAAAACGAATCCGCAGAAGTTATAGGAAGATTGCTAGAACATTATTACGAAATCAATGAAGGAATTGGTGTCCATAAATCACCAGCTTTATACGGAGCATTTCCAACTGATCCATACTCACATACACCAGCAGGAAAAGGAGCACAACAACCAGGAATGACAGGTCAAGTAAAAGAAGATATTTTAAGCCGATTTGGAGAATTAGGTGTTTTTGTAAAAAATGGAAAACTGTATTTTAATCCTTGTTTGTTGCGTAAAGATGAGTTCCTTTTACAAACCAAAACATTTAATTATGTGGATTTAAATTTCCACCCAAAAGCTATTGAAATGGAATCAAATTCGCTTTGTTTTACCTATTGTCAAATTCCAGTTATTTATAAAATATCCAATCAAAAAGGGATAGAAGTTGCCTACAATGATACTACAAATAAAAAGTTTGATGCTTTAATTCTTGACGATAAGACAAGTAAACAAGTTTTTGAAAGAACTAATGAAATCAATCATATTATAGTAAACGTCATAGAAAACGAATTAAAATAATAAAATGAATAGTAAATCTTTATTACCTGTAAAACTAGGAATCAGATATGTTGCTCTAATAGCAATGCTTTTGATTGTATTTTCATGTAAAAAAGTGTCCGATATAAATAATGCCCCAAAAACAAAAGAAGTGATTGCAAAAGACATATTAGGAAATCCAAACTACTTAGCCATTTGTTATGGAGGTTATCGAAAGAATAGTAGAGAAATTCAACCCACTATAGCGCAATTAAAAGAAGATTTACAGATTTTAGCTGCTATGAATATAAAGGTTGTTCGTACTTATAATGTACATTTAGCGCATGCTTCAAATGTTTTAAAAGCAATTGCTGAGTTAAAAAAAGATAATCCTGATTTCGAAATGTACGTAATGTTAGGTGCTTGGATTGACTGCAAAAACGCATGGACAGATTTAGAAAAAAATCATGATGTAGAAAGTGAGAGAAATGCTATTGAAATTGATGAAGCCGTCCGATTGGCCAACGAATACCCTGATATTGTAAAAATTATTGCAGTTGGAAATGAAGCTATGGTAAAATGGGCAGAAGAATATTTTGTGCAACCTAATGTAATTTTAAAATGGGTAAATCATTTACAAAAACTTAAAAAAGACAACAAATTATCAAAAGATTTGTGGATTACTTGTTCCGATGATTTTGCCTCTTGGGGCGGATTAGACGGTACTTATAAAGTCAAAGATTTAGAAGATTTAATTAATGCAGTTGATTATGTTTCGATGCATACTTATCCTTTTCATAATACTCATTATAATCCTGAATTTTGGAAAATACCTAACCATCAAAGCAACTTACCAAAAAAGGATTTAACGGAAGCAGCAATGAACAGAGCCGTATTATTTGCAAAAAACCAATACAATGCCGTTCAAAATTATGTAAGAAGTATTAGTCCCAACAAACCAATTCATATTGGAGAAACAGGTTGGGCTTCAAGTTCTGATGGGTTTTATGGAAATGAAGGTTCTAAAGCCTCAGACGAATATAAACAAGCACTTTATTATAATGCCTTGAGAGAATGGACAAACAAAGAAGGAATTTCTTGTTTTTTCTTTGAAGCATTTGATGAGCCATGGAAAGATAGTGGAAATCCTTTAGGATCTGAAAATCATTTTGGAGTTTTTACTGTGGATGGAAAAGCAAAATATGCCTTATGGAAATATGTTGATGATAAAGCTTTTGAAAAATTACAGCGAAATGGAAAATCAATAACTAAAACGTTTAATGGAAATAACGAAAAGTTAATGAAGGCGATTTTAACTCCACCAAGACATTAAGATTATGAACTATTTAAAACACTTATTTTTCACCTTTTTAATTTTGACAATGATCAATTGTGATAAAAAAAATGATGCTTTACAAGTAGAGGTTTATGAAACTTCTGAAGCAGGAAACGCTTTAACAAAAGTTACAGAATTTGCTAAAAGTGATAGTCTAATTACTATTGACTTAAATTCAGATGAAAAATTTCAAACTATTACTGGTTTTGGGGGTTCTTTTACGGAATCTTCGGCTTATTTACTCAATCGTTTGAGCAAAGAAAATCGTAAAAAAGTATTAGATGCTTATTTTAGTGAAGAAGGTGCAAACTATTCGCTGACTAGAACTCATATAGCTTCATGTGACTTTTCTTTGAGCAATTATACCTATGCTAAAGTTGCTGATGATATGACTTTAGAACATTTTTCTATCGAAGATGATAAAGATGATTTAATTCCAATGATTTTAGATGCTAAAGAAATTTCTAAAGACGGATTTAAAATTATTTCTTCACCATGGTCTTGTCCACCTTGGATGAAAGACAATAAAAATTTTGTTGGAGGAAAACTATTACCCGAATATAATGATGTTTTTGCTTTATACTTTTCAAAATATTTAACGGCTTATAAAAAAGAAGGAATAGATATTTGGGGTTTGACAGTAATTAACGAACCTCACGGAAACGGAAATAATTGGGAAAGTACTCATTTTTCTCCAAAAGAAATGACCGATTTTGTTCAGAATCATTTAGGTCCTAAATTAGAAAATGACGGTTGGGAAAACACTAAAATATTAGGTTACGATCAAAACCGAGCAGGAATTAAAGAATGGGCTGATGAAATGTATAGAGATGAAAAATCTTCTAAATATTTTGCAGGAATGGCAATTCATTGGTATGAAAGTACCTATGAAGTTTTCCCAGAATATTTGCAATACGCTCATAAAAAAGCTCCTAATAAATACTTAATTGAAACAGAAGGCTGCATTGATTCTGAAATTCCACATTGGAATGATGATGCATGGTATTGGAAAAAAGAAGCTACCGATTGGGGTTGGGATTGGGCAAGCGAAAAAGATAAATACTTACATCCAAAATATGCTCCGGTAAATCGTTATGCTAATGACATTATAGGTTGCTTAAACAATCAAGTAGATGGTTGGATTGATTGGAACATGGTTTTAGACAAACAAGGAGGACCAAATTGGTTTAAAAATTGGTGTGTTGCTCCAGTAATTGTTGATCCAGAAAAAGATGAAGTGTATTTTACTCCTTTATATTATACAATGGCACATTTTAGCAAATTTATGCGACCTGGTGCAGTAAAAATTGGTTGTGTAATTGATTCAAAAGATGTGGTTTCTACAGCAGTAAAAAATCCAGACGGAAGCATTGCAGTAGCTATTTTTAATCCAACAGAAACTAGTTATTCGGTTGAAATAAAACTAAACAACAATAAAACTACAATTACAATTCCTGCAAAAGCATTGCAAACATTAATTATTAAATAAAAACCAAAATATGACACAAGTCAAGCACTCTAATCTAGATAAAGTCCCAATGCTTCAAAAAGCTGCTTTTGGTTCTGGACATTTAGTTAATAATTTATTACCTGGAGCATTAGGAGTATTTTCATTTTTCTTGATAACTGCTTTCGGAATTGAACCGGCTATTGCTGGATTATTAGCTGCAATTCCTAGGTTTTTTGACGCATTATCTGATCCGATTATGGGTTTTATTACAGATAATACATCATCAAAATGGGGAAGAAGAAGACCGTACATATTCGTTGGAGCTATATTATCTGCAATTCTGTTTGTGATACAATGGCAAATGTTTGAAGAAAATGGATCTTCTTATAATTTTTGGTATTTCTTGTTATTTTCAATTCTTTTCATTTTTGCTAATACTATTTTTTCAACACCACTTATTGGAATGGGCTATGAAATGACTTCAGACACAAAAGAAAGAACAAGATTAATGGGTATTGCCAATATGGTAGGACAAATATCATGGATGATTGTTCCCTTGTTTTGGGTGCTTATTGCTAATAAAGATTTGTTTGAAAGTCAAGCTGATGGTGTGCGAACTTTATCGCTTTATGTTGGTTTTGCCTGTTTAATTTTTGGTATTTTACCAGCTTTATTCTGTAGAGAGATAGATGATTCTGATGATGATATTAAAGCTAAAATAACCTTTAAAAATTTAGCAGGTAATCTTAAAATATTAGTACAGAACATTAAAAACATGACTAAAAATATGCCATTTATGCGTTTGTGTGGAGCTACATTTTTGGTCTTTAATGGTTTTCAAATGGTTGCTTCTTTTAGTTATTTTATTATTGTATTTTATATGTATAACGGAAGTTATGAGATGGCAGGAACAGTACCAGCTATATTTTCTATTTTAGGAGCATTAGTAACTGCGGTTTTAATAATTCCAATAGTTTCTTGGTTGGCAAATAGATATGGGAAAAGGAATGCGTTTTTAATTTCAACATTTATTTCAATAATTGGGTATATATTAAAATGGTGGGGTTTTGTTGTCGTAGACGAAAATACAGCTGTACTTTTTAATGATGTAATATTACAAATAGGCGTAGTTAAATTTTCTTTAGAAATGCCTATTATATTACTATTACCAATTCCTTTTATGGCGTTTGGATTAGGAGGGCTATTTACATTGATGATGAGTATGACTGCTGATGTCTGTGATTTAGATGAATTAAGAAATGGATTACCAAGAAGAGAAGGAACATTTGGAGCCGTTTATTGGTGGATGGTTAAGATTGGACAGTCGATAGCGTTAGCATTAGGTGGATTAGTTTTAACTATAGTTGGGTTTGATGCTGGTAACTCTGTTCAAACTTTAGAAACGATGAACGACTTAAGAATTGCTGATATAGTAATACCTTCTTTAACAGCTGGACTAGCTGTCTGGATAATGTGGAATTATAGTCTTAATGAAGACAGAGTAAGTAAAATTAAAAAAGAGTTAGAAGAAAGAAGAGCTGATAAGAAGAGAAAATTAAAAATTCAATAAGATGTCATTTAGAAAAGATTATTTTGATTACGCGGAATCCATTGATTATACTAATTCAGACTACACAAATGGTTTTGATTTTACTGAAGAATCTTCAGATCAAATCAACAATCTCTTTGTAGAAGTCT
>JBLHNH010000028.1:0-23485 GCA_047622645.1 Flavobacterium sp. | reverse complement strand
TATTGATGTTTGAAATAGTACTCGCAATAATAGCTCCTTTAGAAGCACCAATAACAGTAATATCTTTTGATTTAATTCCTAAATTCAACAAACTGTCTATTTCTTTGGAAATTTTATTGGCATATTGTAAATAGTCAACATTTTCACTTCTAATTTCGGCAATTACTTCAGTATTTGAATCTCTTAAAGCATTAACAATACTATCAAATTCATAATTCCCATAAACTTCACTAACTGCATTTTTACCTTGAATTTCAATTATCCTTCCATGTAAATAATAAATGTATTTTTTGTCATTCTGCACCTTTGAATTGCATCCGAATAAAAGACTAATCAACGACAATATTAACAATGATATTATTTTCATTTCTGGCAGTGTAACTTTAAATTATTAATACACAATTAGTGTTTCTTAAAACTACATTCCAGTTCGAATAGCTTCTACAGGATCTAATTTTGAGGCAGTTATTGCAGGAATAATTCCAGAAAGCAATCCAATAAAAGCAGCCAAACCTGTTCCTAACAACATATTTGATGCACTTAAGACAAATTCAAAATCCAATGCACTTGATAAAACTAGGGCAATTACCCAGACTAAAAACATTCCGATTAATCCACCAATAACAGATAAAATAACGGCTTCAAACAAAAATTGAAATAAAATAAACCTGTTTTTTGCTCCTAAGGCTTTCTGAATTCCTATTAAATTAGTTCTCTCTTTTACGGAAACAAACATAATATTGGCAATTCCAAAACCTCCAACTAACAACGAAAATAAGCTTATAACCCAACCAATCATGTTCATTTGCCCAATTATATTGTCAATGAAATCAGTAAAACCAGATAAAACATTCATAAAAAAATTATCAATTTCTCCTGGTTTAATAGCACGCATAGTTCTTAACTTCTGACTAACATCCGCTTTAAACTCTGCAATATCTATTCCTTTTACAGGTTTGATCAAAATAGCTGGTGTTAACGTTTGATTATTATCTCCATACATCCTTCTCAAAAAGTTTACTGGCAAAAAGACAGCAACATCATTACTATCTCCGAAAATACCTTGTCCTTGTTTTTTTAAAACACCAATTACAGTTAATTTTTGACCATATAATCTAATTTCTTTTCCTAGTGGATTTCTACTTCCAAACAATCCATCAGCAACTTCGCTTCCAATTACAATTACTGCTGAACCAGAATTTGATTCTGATTCATTAAACAATCTTCCACTATCAATTTTAAAAGATTCAATGTCAAAAAACTCATTTGTAGAAGGTTTAACACGAATAGAATTTACTGTTTTGTCTTCGAACTTTATGTTTTCATTTCTGGTAAACATATTAAAAGATATTTTATCAATTCCATTTACAGAACGTTTTAAAGTTTCAAATTCTTCATAAGTAACATTCGGAAACTGTTCTCTTTTCCAACGTGGAACTTCAGATGGACCAAAAGAAAATCTCATTAGATAGATTGTATTCATATCCATGTCACTCAAATCTTCTTTTATTTTTTTATCCATAGAATCAACTGCTGCCAAAACTGCAATAATTGAAAAAATACCGATCGTAACACCTAATAATGACAAAAGGGTACGAAGTTTATTATTTCGTAAAGCATCTAAAGCAAATTGTAAACTCTCTCCTAGTAATCTAAAGTATAATAGCATATTCTTATTTGATTACTTATAAGTAGAATTATGTTTGAATTTGTTACAGAAAAACACTTATAATTATTCTTGAATCTTTTGTTTACAATGACTACTTTTGTAATTCAAACAAACAACACTCAATGACAACTACAAAAAAAATCAATTCGGCACTTATCTCTGTGTTTGACAAAACCGGATTAGAGCCAATTGTTAAAGCACTTCACGACAATAATGTCACTATTTATTCTACTGGTGGAACTGAATCTTTTATTAAAGAATTAGGAATTCCTGTTGTCGCAGTAGAAGATATAACTTCTTATCCTTCAATTCTTGGAGGAAGAGTTAAAACATTACATCCAAAAGTTTTTGGCGGAATTTTAAACCGTCAAGACAATCAAAATGATGTTGCTCAAATGAAGGAATTTGATATTCCTCAAATAGATTTGGTAATTGTAGATTTATATCCTTTTGAAAAAACAGTTGCAAGTGGTGCAGGTGAAGCTGATATTATTGAAAAAATTGATATTGGTGGAATTGCTTTAATTAGAGCTACAGCAAAAAACTTTAAAGACACAGTAATAGTTGCTTCTGTAAATGATTATACTACTTTATTAAACTTTTATTCAGAAAATAACGGCAGTACAACTCTAGAAAACAGAAGATTATTAGCAACAAGAGCTTTTAATGTTTCATCTCATTATGATTCAGCTATTTTTAATTATTTCAACGCAACTCATGACGAAGTTGTATTAAAAATCAGCGAAACAAACGGAAAAGCACTTCGTTATGGAGAAAATCCTCATCAAAAAGGTTTTTTCTTTGGAAAATTCGATGATATGTTTAGCAAATTACATGGCAAAGAATTATCATACAATAATTTATTAGACGTTGATGCTGCTGTAAATTTAATGAGTGAGTTTCAAAATGACGAACCAACATTTGCTGTTTTAAAACACAATAATGCTTGTGGAATTGCAACAAGAGAAACAATGAAAGAAGCTTATCTTGCTGCTCTTGCTGGAGACCCAACCTCTGCTTTTGGAGGCGTTTTAATTGCAAACGGTAAAATTGACAAAGCAACTGCAGAAGAAATTAATAAATTATTTTGTGAAGTCGTTATTGCTCCAGATTATGATAATGATGCTCTTGAAACATTGGAAGAAAAGAAAAATAGAATTATTTTAGTTCAAAAAGAAGCAGCACTTCCCTCAACTACAGTAAGAACTTGCTTAAACGGAATATTAGTTCAAGATAAAGATAACGTTACAGATACTAAAGAGCTATTAAAAAACGTTACGACAGCTAAACCTTCTAACGAAGAAATTGAAGATTTAATTTTTGCATCAAAAATATGTAAGCATACAAAATCAAACACTATCGTTTTTGCAAAGAACAAACAGCTTTTCGCTTCAGGTACTGGTCAAACATCCAGAGTTGATGCCTTAAAACAAGCTATTGATAAAGCCGTTTTTTTTAATTTTGATTTAACCGGCGCTGTTATGGCAAGTGATGCTTTCTTTCCGTTTCCTGATTGTGTTGAATTAGCAGACAAAGCTGGAATAACAGCAGTCATTCAACCTGGAGGTTCAATTAAAGATGAATTGAGTATTAATTATTGTAACGAAAACAATGTTGCAATGGTATTTACAGGAATTCGTCATTTTAAACATTAATTTTATTACTTTTGTATTCTAAAATAGCTAAATAGTAACTAATACCCTTTTTTTATATGGGATTTTTTGATTTCATGACCGAGGATATAGCAATTGACCTTGGCACCGCAAATACTTTAATAATTCATAACGACAAAGTCGTAATTGATAGTCCATCTATTGTTGCAAGAGACAGAATTACTGGAAAAATTATAGCTGTCGGTAAAGAAGCTAGTATGATGCAAGGTAAAACGCATGAAAACATTAAAACAATTCGTCCCTTAAAAGATGGTGTTATTGCTGACTTTGATGCTTCGGAAAAAATGATAAGTATGTTTATCAAGAGTATTCCCGCCTTAAAGAAAAGGCTGTTTACTCCAGCATTACGCATGGTTATTTGTATTCCTTCTGGAATTACAGAAGTAGAAATGCGCGCTGTAAAAGAATCAGCTGAAAGAGTTAATGGAAAAGAAGTATATCTTATTCATGAGCCTATGGCAGCAGCAATTGGAATTGGTGTAGACATTATGCAACCAAAAGGAAACATGATTGTAGATATTGGTGGTGGAACAACTGAAATTGCTGTTATTGCACTTGGCGGAATTGTATGTGACAAGTCTGTAAAAATAGCTGGAGACGTTTTTACAAATGACATTATCTATTATATGAGAACCCAACACAATTTATTTGTTGGAGAAACTACAGCAGAAAAAATAAAAATTCAAATTGGGGCAGCCATGGAAGAATTAGAAAATCCTCCAGAAGACATGTCAGTACAAGGTAGAGATTTACTTACAGGTAAACCAAAACAGGTTGATGTTTCATACAGAGAAATCGCTAAAGCTTTAGACAAATCTATTCAACGTGTTGAAGATGCTGTTATGGAAACTTTATCTCAAACACCTCCTGAATTAGCTGCTGATATTTACAACACAGGTATTTATTTAGCTGGTGGTGGATCAATGCTAAGAGGGTTAGATAAAAGAATATCTTTAAAAACCGACTTACCCGTTTACATTGCAGAAGATCCTTTAAGAGCCGTCGTAAGAGGGACTGGAATGGCACTAAAAAACATAAACAAATATAAAGGAATACTTATCAAATAATAGAAAACGTAAATGCAGCAAATAGTAAACTTCTTTATTAAAAACAGCTATAAATTGCTGTTTTTGCTGCTTTTAGGCACGTCTATTTTCTTTACTATTCAAAATAATTCATACCATAAAAGTAGAGCAATTAGTTCTGCTAATTATATAAGCGGTTATGCTTATGAAAAGATTGATGAAGCCAATAAATATTTTGACTTAAAAGAAGTAAACCAAGAATTAGTTGAAGAAAATAGTACTTTAAAACAACTACTTTATAATAAAAAAGACACAACTTTAACCACTCCTATTGATCTTCCTGATTACTTAATTCAGTACAAAGTTCTTCAAGCTAAGGTTATCAAAAATTCTTTCGATGTGTATGACAATTATCTAACCTTAAATGCTGGAATAAAAGATGGCATAAAAGAAGACATGGGTGTCATAAACAGCAAAGGTGTTGTTGGAATTATTGATAAAACCACAAATGATTACGCAACTGTTTTAAGTATATTGAATACAAAATCTAAGTTAAATGCAAAAATTAAAAACACCAATCATTTTGGAACTTTAATATGGGATGCTAAAAACACTGGATATGTTCAATTAGTTGATGTTCCTAGATTAGCTAACCTTAAAAAAGGTGATACTATTGTAACCGGTGGACAATCTGTTATTTTTCCAGAAAACATTCCTATTGGAAAAATTTACAAAGCATATATAGACAAGAACACTAACTACTATACAATTAGTATTAGGTTATTTAATGATATGACAAACGTAGGGTTTGTTTATATTATTGACAATACAAAAAAGGCTGAATTAATAGAATTACAAAACTCATATAATGAACAGTAGTCTTTTACTAAATATATTTAGATTTTTTATATTGATAGCTCTTCAGGTATTAGTGTTTAACAACATTAAGCTTTTTGGTTATCTCGACCCATTTCCCTACGTGCTTTTTATTATTCTATACCCCGTTAATAGCAATAGATCGCTATTCTTACTTATTAGCTTTTTGTTAGGATTATCTTTAGATATGTTTGGTGACACTGGCGGAATTCATGCAACAGCTTGTTTAATTTTAGCTTATATCAGACCTTCAATATTCAGATTTTCTTTTGGATTGAGTTATGAATATCAAACAATAAAAATTACCGAAAAAATTTCCTACGACCGAATTTCTTTTATAGTTCTATCTGTTTTCGCTCATCATTTCCTTATTTATATGCTAGAATTATTGCGTTTTGGTTTAATTTTAGATATATTCCTTAGAACACTTTTAAATACCGTTTTCACAACCATTGTTTGCGTTTTGACTATATATTTAATAAAACCAAATAGACGATGAAAAAAATATTATTACCAGCAATAGTAATCATATCCGCAATCATTATTTTAATCAGACTCTTTTATCTTCAAATTATCGATGATAGTTTAAAAATTAAATCAGACAACAATGCTATTAAAATTGCATATGATTTTCCAGAACGTGGCTACATCTATGATAGAAACAGTAAATTATTAGTTGCTAATCAACCTTCGTATGACATTATGGTAATTCCTAGAGAAATTAAGGAATTAGACACAGTAGAATTATGTCAACTACTTAAAGTTGACATTGACTATTTTAAAAAGAAAATAGAAAAAGCAACAGTTTATAGCCCAAGATTACCATCTGTCTTTTTGCCACAGTTAACTAAATTAGAATATGCTGCATTTCAAGAAAAAATAAGAAAATTCAAAGGATTCTATATTCAAAAACGTTTTTTACGCGATTATCAAATAAACTATGCTCCTAATGTCTTTGGATATATTAAACAAGTAAATGAAGCTCAAATCAACAAAAACCCTTATTACAAAAGTGGAGACCTAATTGGAGTTCAAGGAGTTGAACAAGAGTACGAAGAAATTCTAAGAGGAGTAAAAGGGGTTAAATATTTTCAAAAAGATAGGTTTAACAGAATTATAGGTTCTTATAAAGACGGAAAATATGATACCATTCCTATTCAAGGAAGAGATTTAACATTAACCATTGACGCTGAATTGCAAAAATATGGGGAAGAATTAATGATTAATAAAAGAGGAGGAATTGTTGCTATTGAGCCTAAAACAGGAGAAATATTAGCACTTATATCTGCTCCTTCTTATGACCCTTCATTACTTGTTGGAAAAGATAGATCAAAAAATTATACCATGTTATATTATGATTCTATAGCAAAACCTTTATATGACAGAAGTTTATTAGCTGAATATCCTCCTGGTTCACCTTTTAAAATTTTAACTGGACTAATTGGTTTACAAGAAGAAGTAATTGATGAAAACACTGCTTTTATTTGTCGTCATGGGTTTTCTTATGGACGCGGGGCTTTTATGAAATGTCACGATTCAGGAACTTCAATATTACATAACGGAATTTACAATTCTTGCAACACTTATTTTGCCAACGTTTTTAAAAAAACTATTGATAAATATAAAGACCCATCCTATAGTGTTGACAACTGGAATAGACATTTACAAAGTTTTGGACTAGGGAATTATCTTGGCTATGATTTACCTATTGGAAGAAAAGGTCGAATTCCTTCTTCAAGTTTATATGAAAAATTTTATCCGAATGGTGGTTGGAGAAGTAATACAATAATTTCAAACTCAATAGGTCAAGGAGAAATTGATGTTACTCCTATGCAACTTGCCAACATGATGGCTGCCGTTGCAAATGAAGGATATTACTACACACCTCACATTGTAAAGAAAATTAAAAATTTTGAGATTGATAAAAAATTCACAACTCGTCATCAAACATCTGTTGATAAACAATATTTTAAACCAGTAATTGAAGGTTTATATGATGTATACAACATAGGAACAGCAAGAACTTTAAAAGTTAAAGATTTGGCAATTTGCGGAAAAACAGGTACAGCTGAGAATTTTGCAAAAATTAATGGAGTAAGAACTCAATTAACAGACCATTCTATATTTGTGGCTTTTGCTCCAAAAGATAACCCCAAAATTGCCATAGCCGTTTTGGTAGAAAATGGATATTGGGGAAATAGATTTGCTGGCCCAATTGCTACTTTAATGATTGAAAAGTACCTTAATAAGGTAATTACCAGAACTGACTTAGAAAAAGCAATGCTTACAAAAAGCTTAGAATCAGAATATGCAAAAGTGATTAGCGGAAAACCTTTCACTATTAACCACTAGTAAATGAAAAACCAAAGTGTAATAGCAAACATTGACTGGATAACTGTCTTAATCTATATAACATTAGTTATTATGGGTTGGATGAATATCTACTCTGCTTCATTACCTTTAGAAGAAACTTATATTTTAGATACTTCACAAATTTATGGAAGACAACTACTTTTCATAATTTTAACTATTCCAATTATTTTGATTATCTTAAATATAAATGCAAAAATATTTGAAAAATTTTCTGTTGTTTTTTACATTATAGGAATACTTCTGTTATTAGGTTTATTTGTTTTTGGAACTTCGGTTAAAGGACAAACCAATTGGTACAAAATAGGTGGTTTTGGGTTTCAACCCTCGGAAATTGTAAAAATATCTTGTTCATTATTATTAGCAAAATATTTAAGTGATGCCCAAATTAACTTAAAAGTTAGAAAATTTCAATATATAGCAATAGGAATTATAATGGTGCCTGTTGGATTAATTATGTTACAACCAGATGCTGGAAGTGCAATGATATTTTTAGCGTTAATTTTTGTTTTAAACAGAGATGGACTTCCCTCCTGGTATTTATGGACTGGCGTTACTGCGATTGTAGTATTCTTGTTAGCTTTGTTTGTAAAACCAGTTTTCTTGATAACTTTTATATTTCTTTTTATGATAATTCATTTTATCTTTAATACTAAAATATCTAGAAACCCAATTATATATGTTTTGTTATTTATAATAATTACTGGTTTTACTTTATCGGTTGATTATGTATATGAAAATGTATTAGAACCTCATCAAAAAGATAGAATTGATGTATTGTTTAATGATAATGTGGATATGAAAAATGAAGGATATAACTTAAACCAATCAATGATTACAATTGGATCTGGTGGTTTATATGGAAAAGGATACCTTGAAGGCACACAAACTAAAGGAAATTTTGTACCTGAACAACATACAGATTATATTTTTACAACAGTTGGAGAAGAATGGGGTTTTGTGGGTTCATTTGTTGTAATTGCATTGTTTGTTACATTAATTCTTCGGATTATAAAATTAGCAGAAAATCAAAAAACAAAATTTAGTCGCGTTTATGGGTATTGTGTTGCTACAATTCTTTTTACTCACTTTTTTGTAAATATAACCATGCTTATAAAATTATTTCCAACCATTGGGGTTCCTTTACCTTTCTTCTCATATGGAGGTTCTAGTTTATGGTCTTTTACTGTTTTACTATTTGTGTTTATAAAACTTGATGCCAATAAAGTAAATGAATGGTAGTTAAAACTTCCAGTTTTCGTATCCATTGTTTGCTTCTAAACGATTTTCGACATCATCAGGCAAATATTTAAAAAAATCAATTCCAGTCATCTTTTCTATATCATTAACAGGTACAACGAAATTGTATAAAGGTTTATTAGATTCCTTGTGAGGTATTAAAAAACCAATCATATTCGATCTGTCTTTAGTTAAAATAATTTTATAAAAATAATTAGGAACTGCAACTTCTTCTTTACCTATTGTTTTTAATCCATCTTCTAAGACACCACCAGTAATTACATAAATACCATCATAACGCTCAGACCAATACCTAGTTTTCTGTTCTAAACGATTCCAAATTCCAGCATTAAAATCATATAATTGTGGAGAAGCATTTGAAGTTAAAAAAGTCAACTCATACATTTCATAAGAACTTTTTCTATCTGCAGCCGGACAAAGATGCCCTTTGTTATAACCTGAATTTTTGAAATTTCTCCAATCAGCCGATTTAGTTTTAACTGCTTTGTCTTGGTTAAAATAAGGCCTTTTATAAACTGCCCTAGACAAATCCCTTTTATTTAGCTCATACGCAACCCATTCCGCTTGTTCAAAATTTTCCTTGTAAGAAAAAGAATAAGCATCATTTGAATACACATCATTTGAGGTTGAAGATGGTAAATAATCAAAGTCAAAGCCCTTTTTATATGCAGATGATTGCTGACTTTGATCAACGATATCAACAGAATTTACCTGTTTACAAGATGAAAATTGCATTATACAGAATAACATGAAAATTTGTACGGACTTCATAATTATAAAATTAAATTAACTTGTTTTTTTCTTAACTTTGCAAAGATATTTTAAAAAAACAAACACTATGAAAACAAAATTAACACTATTGCTGGTTATATTAACATTTCAATTTGGATTTAGTCAAGAACCTGTAAAAGTTGCCTCTGTGTCAATTGATTCTGTTAAAACTGCACCTTTAGAATTAGAAAAAGAAACAAAAGCTAATGTACAAGCAGAAAAAGACAGATTGAAAGAAGAAAAAAATGATATAGAAAAAGAGCATCAAAAAGAACTTGACAAAGCTAAAAAAGAAGCTAAAAAAGCAGAAAAAGAAAGAAAATCTTCAGAAAAAGCATTAAAAAAAATAGAAAAAGAAAAAAAGAAATTAGACAATGCTACTAAAAATGTTGAAAAAACAGAAGATAAAATTAAAAAAGCAAATGCCGATTTAAAGAAAGAAAGAGCCAAATATGAAAAAAATAAATTAAAAGGAAAACTTTCTCCTAATCAAGATATTAATTTGAGAGAAAAAATATTGAAAAAGGAAAACAAAATCAATGATTTACAACTTAAGTTAGAAAAAGACAAGAAAGACTTAATCAAATTGTTAAAATAGTTTAAATCTTTTTGACTAGTCCTAAAAAAATCCCATTCTAAATTTTGAAAGGGATTTTTTTATGGTCTAATATGTGAAGTTAATAAGAGTTTTGAAAAATTGTATAAGACACTATAATACTATTTAAACCAATTTTACAAAAATTAAATAGTTATGAAAAAACCAATTATTACAGTATGTATTGTTACTTTATTTATGTTTTCATGTAAAAACGAAACGAAAGAAACAACTAGAGAGTTACCCGAAAGAAAAGAACCAAAAAATATATCATTCAGAATAGAGAAAACTAAAAAATGGTTTGAGGAAAATAAAAATAATACTAAAAATTTAGATATTGCTTTTGCAGTAAATAGAGTTGACATCGAAAATTTTACCAAAATAGATTCAGTAATTATTCCGACAGATTTAAGCGGTGATAAAGAATTTTACTTGCCCTTTCCTTTTGAAGTATCTTTTTTAGACAATGTAGACAAAATTATAGTCTTTTCTTATCCAACACAAGCTTTTGCAACTTATGAATATGGTATTTTAACTTATGTCGGACCTACAAGTATGGGTAGTAAAACACACAAAACTCCAACTGGATTATTTTTTACCAATTGGAAAGCAGAACAAACAACCAGTACCTTTAATGATGAGTGGGATTTAAAGTGGAATTTCAATATAGAAAACAAAGAAGGTGTCGGTTTTCATGAGTATAGTTTACCTGGTTATCCTGCTTCACATTCTTGTTTAAGATTGCTTGAAAAAGACGCTAAGCACTTATACAATTGGGCAGATCAATGGGTTTTAGCTGATGCAGAAACTGTGAAAATTAAAGGAACACCTGTCGTTGTTTTTGGTAGTTATGATTTTAATGCATCAAAACCTTGGTTACAGTTATTAGAAAATCCGGAAGCATTATCAATAAGTGAAAACAAAATTAACACCATTATAAAACCTTTATTAAATACAATATTGAAAGAACAAGAAAAAAGAAAAGCTTTAAAAAATAATGTCAAAAAAAATCCCATTTGATAAAATGGGATTTTTACAATTTAAACTATTTTAGTCTTATTTTCTTGACTTATTCACTGAAACATAATTAGAAGATTTCACTAATTTAGCAATGTCCTGTATTACATTTAATGATTCATCCACATAAGGATCTTTACTTAATTCTTTGTGCCATCTATCTCTTTTGTCTTTAAGCAAAGTGTCAGATTTAAATTCTGCCAATTCATAAGGCAATGAACTAAACGTTAAATTATTTTTATATGACTTAAGACCATCATATGTTTTATTTTTAGTTTCTAATTCGGCTAATTCTTTTTTGTATATAATATAATTTAAACTTACCTCTTTGTCATCTTTACGTTCAAAATTCCATTTAGCGTAAGCATCAATTAAGTTAAAATCAGGGTTTTTCTCAACTCTCATTTTACTATTGGCTAAAACCACATCAAAGTTAGCGCCAGTTGTGTTATAACTTGCAGGAGCAATTTTGTCCCAAGGCAATGCTTCTGGTTCATCTCTTTCTCCTGTGTCAAAATAAGCAAAACGGTCCGGTAAAACAATATCAGATAGCACTCCTTCTCTTTGAGTTGAACCTCCATTAATTCTATAGAATTTTTGTATAGTTGTTTTTAATGAACCTAAATCCCCCAAAGAGTTTCCTCTAACCATATCATTTAAATCAATTACGTTTTGGACAGTTCCTTTTCCATAAGTATGCTTACTTCCTATTACGATACCACGTTTGTAATCTTGAATAGCAGCAGCAAATATTTCTGAAGCTGATGCTGAATAACCATTTACCATAACTACTAATGGTCCGTCCCATTGAACACTTGAATCTTTATCATTTAATATGTTTGGTTCAGATTGCGCGTATTTTACTTGTACAACTGGTCCTTTGTCGATAAATAAACCGACCATATCTACAACCGTTTGTAGAGATCCACCACCATTATCTCTTAAGTCCATAATGATTCCTTGAACTTTTTGTTTCTTTAAACGTTCAATTTCAATTGCTACATCTTTAAATGCATCTCTTTTATCTTTATTGTCAAATGAAATATAAAATTTAGACAGATAAATTATACCAAATAATTTTCCGTTTTTAACAACAGTACTAGATTTTGCAAAAGTTTCTTCGGTTTCAACAACGTCTCTGATAATAGAAATTACTTTTACTGTTCCATCAACGCGTTTTACTGTTAAACGAACTTCAGTTCCTTTAGGTCCTTTAATTTTCTTAACTACATCATCAATTCGCATTCCAGTTATATCGATTGGCTGTTCTTTTCCTTGAGCAACTTTTATGATGATATCTCCTTGTTCTAAATCTTTTCCTTTCCAAGCTGGACCGCCAGAAATTAATTCTGAAACTTCTACTCCGACATTTTTCTTTTGCAAACGTGCTCCAATTCCTTCGAATGTTCCACTCATACTTACATCAAAACGTTCCTTATTTTCTGGTGAAAAATAGAATGTATGAGGATCAAATCGTTCAACAATTGAGTTCAAATAAACACCAAACCAATCATCTCTATTAAAATCTTTAAAATTCAAATAGTTATCATCTAAGTTTTTCTCGATTGTTTCTCTAGCCTCTTTTTCTAATTCTACAAAAGTTTTTATTTCAACTTTATTAATAGCATCAGCTTTTTCCTGAATTTTTTCTTTATCATCAATTGAAGACAAAACAGAAAATTTTAGTTGTTTTTTCCAGATTTCATATAACTCTTTTTTGTTTTTGGCAAATGGAATTTTTTCATAATCAACACTAATACTTTCATCTAATTTAAAATCAAATGGCTCGTCTAAAGCATCTTTATAAATAGCTTCAGACTCATTCATTCTTTGAAGTAATCTACTGTAGGTTAAATCAAAAAACTTCAAATCCTTATTTTTAATAAAATCATCAATTGAGTCCTCATAAACTTTAAATTCTTCAATATCAGATTGAACAAAATAACGTCTAAAAGGGTCTAATGAATTTAAGTATTTTTCATAGACTTTTTCAGAAAATTTATCATCCAAAGCAATTGGGCTATAATGCCCTTTTTCAAGCACATAAGCCAAAAGCTCTAATAGCAGTTTGTCTTTCTCCGGATTTGCTTCAAATTTTTTTGGCCTAAAACTCCAAAAAAGCACTGCTGATAAGGCAGTTATAATCAAGATAATCTTATAATTTTTTTTCATAAATATGACTAAACGGTTCATTCAATTATTTTCAACTAAATTACATAAAAAATTATGCCAAACTCTTAAAAAGAAGATAAAACTTTGGTAATATTTACCGATTACTTTGAAAGATTAGCATAAAGTTACTTTCAAATTTAGTAATTTAGCAATTCTATTTAAACAAAATGAAAAAACCTTTAATACTAGTTACAAATGACGACAGTATAGTTGCTCCAGGAATAAGAGCTCTTATTGAAGTTATGAAAGAAATTGGAGAAGTGATTGTTGTTGCACCTGACAGCCCTCAAAGCGCCATGGGGCATGCTATTACTATAAACAACACTATTACTTTAGACAAATTAAACTTAGACAAAGAGATAGAGCATGAATATAGTTGTTCTGGAACACCTGTAGATTGTGTTAAAATTGCAGTTCATGAGATTTTAAAACGCAAACCAGATTTATGTGTTTCAGGAATTAATCACGGATCAAACTCATCTATAAATGTAATTTATTCGGGCACAATGAGTGCTGCCGTTGAGGCTGGAATAGAAGGGATTCCTGCAATAGGTTTTTCATTATTAGATTATAGTTGGGATGCAGATTTTGAACCTTTTAAGTCTTATGTGAAAAAAATTGCATTGCAAGTTTTAGAACAAGGTTTGCCTGAAGGTGTTGTATTAAACGTGAATTTTCCAAAATTAAAATCGGAAGAATTAAAAGGAATAAGAATTTGTCGTCAAGCAAAAGCCACCTGGGTAGAAGAATTTGATAAAAGAACAAACCCAATGGGAAAAGAATATTATTGGCTATCAGGAGAATTTGTAAATCAAGACAAAGGTGAAGATACTGATGAATGGGCTTTGCATAATGGTTATGTGTCTGTTGTGCCGGTTCAATTTGATTTAACAGCTCATCATGCCATTTCTCAATTAAATAACTGGAATTTATAATGCAAAAGAAAGATATTTTTATTGGTGTTTTAATTGGACTTATAACGTCTTTTATAGGTTGTTTTCTGTTTATTACATTTTTTACTTCAATGGATTTTGTAGAAGGCTATACGAACTTAAAAGCGCAAGGAAGTTTAGGTAAATTAATTACATTAGGCGCATTATTGAACATGGGAATAGTGTTTTTATTATTCAAAAAAAATAAAGACGAAATAGCAAAAGGTGTTATTCTATCCATATTAATATTAACGATTTACACTTTATTTACCTAATTATGAAATACTACATAATTGCAGGAGAGGCGTCGGGAGATTTACATGGTTCTAATCTTATGAAAGCACTCTATAAAGAAGATGCAAGTGCAGAAGTTAGATTTTGGGGTGGCGATTTAATGCAAAATGTTGGAGGAACTTTAGTAAAACATTACAAAGAGCGATCTTTTATGGGTTTTTTAGAAGTAATTCAAAATATTTCTAAAATCTTTAAAGATATTGCTTTCTGCAAAAGTGATATTACTTCTTTTAACCCTGATGCATTGATTTTTATTGATAATTCTGGTTTTAATTTGCGAATTGCTAAATGGGCAAAAGAAAAAAAATTTCAAACTAGTTATTATATTTCACCTCAAGTTTGGGCTTCAAGAGCTAACAGAGTTCATGCTATAAAACGCGATATCGATCACATGTATGTAATCTTACCATTTGTAGAAGATTTTTATAAAAAATATGATTATAAAGTTAATTTTGTAGGTCACCCATTAATTGACGCAATAGAAAACAGAACAAATGTAGATGAAGCCAATTTTAGGAAAGAACATAATTTATCAAACAATCCAATAATTGCTGTTTTACCCGGAAGTAGAAAACAAGAAATAACAAAAATGCTTTCGATAATGCTTTCAATTACAACTGATTTTAAAGAATATGAATTTGTAATTGCGGGTGCTCCAAGTCAGGATTTTGAATTTTATAAACCTTTCTTAAAGAAAAAAAACATAAAATTTATTTCTAACAAAACTTATGATTTATTAAACATATCTCATGCAGCTCTTGTAACTTCTGGAACAGCTACTTTAGAAACAGCTTTACTCAAAGTTCCTCAAGTGGTTTGTTACAAGGCAAATGCCGTTTCCTATCAGATTGCTAAACGCATTATAACTTTAAAATTTATTTCATTAGTCAATTTAATAATGGATAAAGAAGTTGTAAAGGAATTAATTCAAGGTGATTTAAATACAAAACAACTAAAGAAAGAACTCAATAACATACTTACATCGCCTAAAAGAGAAGAAATTTTAAACGATTACGAAATACTGCAACATAAACTTGGAGGAAAAGGCGCAAGTGAAAAAACTGCTCAATTGATATTCCAGAGATTGAAAAAATGATATATTTGCAAAAAATAAAAACTTTGAAGCACTACTTTTTTTCTTGTTTTTTCTTGTTTTTAATTCATTATACATCTGAAGCTCAATCAGTAAACGAAAACATAACAATTGCACCTGTTTCTGAAGGAATAATGGGTTTAATTGAAAAATATGACGCAAGTGAAAAACATTTGGTTAAAAACTTTAAGAAGAAAGAAAATGGCCGTAAAAAGTTAAAAATAATTTCTAATAGCCTTCAAAAAAGACTTGCTCTAGAAGATGCAACTACTATCTCGAATGCAAATCTTCCTAATTTTCAAAAGGCTGAAGTTATAGAAACCGCTAAAGAATATATCGGAACACCTTATTATTATGGTGGAATGTCTAAAAATGGTATTGATTGTTCGGCATTGATGTTGTTTGCTTTCACAAAGAATGACATGGAACTTCCGAGAACTTCAAGAGCACAATCAAAAATCGGTAGAAAAGTAAAAAAAGCAAAAGCAGAACCAGGAGATTTAATATTTTTTAAAACTAATAGAAGAAGAAATATAATTACACACGTAGGATTAGTAACAGAGAATAACGAAGGACTAATAAAATTCATTCATGCTTCGTCTAGCAAAGGCGTTATCGAATCTTCGTTGGATGAAAGTTACTATAAAAAAACATTTGCAAAAATTAAACGTATTATAGAATAATATAAATTTTGAAAAAATCTACCTTACTCCTATTTTTCCTTTTTTCTGTTGTATTTATTAGTTGTAAATCTTCAAAATCAGTTACAAGCTCACCTAAAAGCATTTCAAAACAAAAGAATTTAATTGTAGAAACAGCCAAAGAAAATTTAGGTGTAAATTATAAATTTGGTGGCACAACAAAATCAGGAATGGATTGTTCTGGGTTAGTTTATAGCACTTTTAAAAAATTTGATCACGAAATGCCTAGAAGTTCTTATAAAATGGCAAATGAAGGCAAAGAAGTGTCAAAAACAAAAGCAGAAAAAGGCGATTTAATATTTTTTAAAACGGGTAGAAGCAGTAAAATAAATCATGTTGGATTAATTACTGAAATTAAAAAAGATGAAATATTTTTCATACACTCATCAACAAGCAAAGGAGTAATAATCTCGTCAACAAACGAAGCTTATTACGCAAAAGCATTTGACAAAATAAAACGAGTTACTGAGTAACACTAAACACAATGGATGTACTAAAGTATCCAATCATACTTATTGCTATTTGTTTTGGATTAGGAATTGTAATCCAAAATTACACGCATTTATCTTTCACTACTCTTTTCTTTTCTTCCATAATTTCTTTTGTTATATTTCTACTTTTATTTTTAAAAAACAGAAATCAAAACACAAAAAAAATATTTTTCGGATTGGTTACTTATTTCCTTATTGTTTCTATAGGCAGTTTGTCATTATACATTCATCAAGACTTAAATGTCAAAAATCATTATTCGAATCTTGAAATTAAAGAAAAGAACAATAGTAAAGGTTTAGTTATTGAAGAATTAAAATCAAATGAATATTATACCAAGTTTATTGTTAAAATCGATTCATTTAACCATCAGAAAAGTTCAGGCAAACTATTGGTTTATTTTTCAAAGAAAAACCCAGATAATTTAGTTATAGGTGATTTAGTCTCTTTTAATACTGAAATAAAACCAATTGTAAAAAATTATAATCCGGACACATTTGATTATGCTAACTACATGGAAAACCAAAACGTTTTTCATCAAATAAAATGTTTTGAAAACGACTATTTTATTGGAAATAAAGTCAAAAACTTTACATTTTACATCAATGAACTTCGCAAAAAATTGGTTCATAGTTTTGATGCACATCATTTTTCTGTTAGAACAAAATCTATAATTAATGCTTTATTATTAGGTCAAAAACAGCAAATTGATAGCGAAACCTTAAATGATTATAAAAATGCTGGAGTTGTTCATATTCTTGCTATTTCTGGTTTACATATTGGAATTATTTATGCTTTTTTCAATTTTATTTTTGGATTTCTAAATCGTGTCAAACATGGCAAAACGGTAAAACTAGTTATCATAATTCTTCTTTTATGGCTTTTTGCATTAATTTCAGGAATGTCTGCTTCAATTACTAGATCAGTTATGATGTTTAGTGTAATTGCATTTGGTACTTTCTTAAATAGAAAAAACTTTATGTTTAATGCTATTGCTGCTTCTTTATTAATTTTGTTGATTTACAACCCACTATTAATTTTTGATGTAGGATTCCAATTGAGTTACGCAGCTGTAATTTCGATTTTATTGTTTCAACCATTTTATCAAAAATTTTATTATTCTAAAAATAAGATTGTAGTTTATATTACAGATTTATTTTTAATCTCCCTAACTGCCCAACTTGGTGTTTTGCCTTTAATGTTATTGTATTTTAAACAAGTTCCGACGTTGTTTTTACTAGCAAATTTTGTTGTTATTCCTGTTGCAACAGCCGTTTTGATTATTGGAATTATAGTTCTATTTCTAAATTTTGTGTACTTACCTTTGGCGCTAATTATTGGGAAGGTAATCTCGTTTTTAGTTGAATTTATGAATTATTACATTCATTGGCTGTCTAGTTTTCAGGATTACGTTATTAAGAATATTACGTTTACACCATTTTTAACTGTTGGATTATATCTTTTGATTTTAAGTATTGTTTACTGGATTTATGAACCTAAAAACAAACGCTTTTTATTTGTTTTAGTGACAACTTTATCATTTCAAATCTTATATTTTTATACAAAAAATGAAACTTCACATAAAAACGAATTGATTGTATATAACAATAAAGAAAGTGCTATTTCAATTTTTGATGCTAATAAAATCACTGTTTTTTCAAATGATAGTTTAATACAAGAAAATCAAAGTATTAAAGAATATGCAACGGCTAAGTTTAATCCGAAAGTAGTATTTCATCCTTTAGAGAATGTCTTATATTTCAAAAATAAAAAAATAATTGTTGTTGATGAAAATACAATTTATAACACATCTATAAAACCTGATGTTGTTATTATTAGACAAAACTCAAGAATTAATATTGAACGTCTAATTCTGACCTCAAAACCACAACTAATTATTGCTGATAAAAGTAATTCATACACATCATTAAAGAGATGGAAAGAAACTTGTCTAAAAAACAAAATCCCTTTTCATGCCATTGGCGAAAAGGGATTTTATAAGATGTGATTTTATTTATAACTCGGCTTTTAATTGTTCCGCTGATTTATAACCTAATATGTTTGTTTTAATTTCACCTTTTACATCAAAAATATACATAGTTGGATATCCTTGGACTTTTAAAAAGTTTGTAAACTCGTGTTGGCTATTTCTTCCTTGTTTACCAGCCACAAAGCTAGGGTTTGAGTATTTAATTCCTTTAAAGTTAATTACTTCATTTCCTTCTGCATTAAACTTTACAGCATAATAATTTTTTGATACTAATTCAACAATACTTGCATCGTGAAAAGTGTTTTTATCCAACATTTTACATGGTCCACACCAATCTGTGTAAACATCCATAAAAATAGGTTTCGGCTTTTTTTCTTGTGCTTTAAGAGCTTCATCCATTGTCATCCATTTGATTTCTTGCGCAAAAGAAACCATGCTCAAAAGACTTAAACTTAATACTAATATTATTTTTTTCATTTATGGTGAATTTATTTCAGTATCTCATCAAGGATACCGAATTTTTGTTATTATTTCTTAATTATACTATTTACTCCTTCTAGCCATTTTTCTGGGCCACCAGCGACATAACCTGTACTTCCTAAAGCACTTAAGTTAATTTTACCTTCGGCTGTTTTTTCTGGATTTACCAACCAAACTGTTGGATATCCTTTAACTTGAAAAATTTGTTGCATCTGATAATTTTGTTGCTTTATAGCTTCTTCTTGTGCTGTTTTTTTAGGAAAATCTAGTTCAACTAAAATTACATTTTGTTTTGCCCATTTTATAAACTCCTCTTTTTTAAAGACTTCTTTTTGCAAACGAATACACCAACCACACCAATCAGAACCAGTAAAAAATAACATTAACGGTTTTTTCTCTTTCATAGAAAGTTCAGAAGCTTTTGCCATATCTGTGTGCCATGTCATGTCTTCTTGTGCTTTAACAGTAATAGCTGAAAAACTTATAAAAAGTATAAAAAGTATTTTTTTCATTTCAATATATTTTATTTCAATACAAAACTATACAAAGAAGATGCCAAAAAATGTTAGTTATTTAACACCGTGCATTAGTTTCTTTATAACTGGTGTCATTAGAATAGATAAAGCAGCCATTACCAAAGAGATTATTGTTAACATCCAAAAGAAAGAACTTAATCCTGATTCATTGGCAATTTTATCAATTTTTTCTCCAAACATACCTGCACCTTTCATACCGATTGCAACCGCTAAATACCAAACACCAAACATAAAGGCAATCATTCTTGCTGGCACTAATTTACTCACGTAAGACAATCCTACAGGAGAAATACACAATTCGCCCATTGTATGGAATAAGTACACCAGAATTAACCAAATCATACTAACTGATGCTGTTTTTGCACCGGGTTCAATTCCTGAAGCTCCAACTGCTACACAAGCCATACCTAATGCTAATAATCCCATTCCAATTCCGTATTTCATATTTGCATTTGGATTGTATTTACTTTCCCACCATTTAGAAAACAATGGTGCTAATGAAATAATAAATAAAGAGTTTAATGTAGAGAACCAAGTTGCTGGCACTTCTGTTATTGCTTCTGTAACTTTTTCGATTTTTAACATATCTAAAGTTGAATCTGATAATGTTATAAATCCTGCAGTATAGAAATCTTTAAGTAACATCCAAATTGCTATAATCCAAATTATAATAAAACTTGTAGCTAAAATCATATTTGCAACTGCGTATGTTTTGAATGTTTGTTTGAATAACAAATATAAAACCCAAGTTATAATCGCTAATGGCACAACGGTAATTAACGTATTAATAAACAAGAAAAAAGTACTCCAATTTCCTTCTAATACTCTATCTGTGTAATCACTTGCAAAAATCGTTAGTGAGTTTGGAGATTGTTCAAAAATTGCCCAAAAGAAAATCGTTAAAAAAGCAAAAAATGTAACTGCAATTAATTTTTCTCTTGTTATTTGAGAGTATTTCATTAAACGAGTAACCAATAAGTAAATAAACAACAGTAAAGCTGTTACTATAGCTATTGAATTTCCATTCTCCCCTAAGAATCCGAAAATATTAATTGCTCCATTAGAAATTTTTGATGCTGGATCATTAACAATCCAAAGCAAACCTAAAGTTGCACTAACAGCAATAATTCCTAATTCTAATTTAGTAAATGGGTTTCTTGTATCAGTATCTTCTGCTTCAGATTTCGCTTTACTTTCAGGTGTTGGTTTTAACCCAATATCACCAAAAATATTTTGAGACAACCAAAATTGTAACATTCCGAAGAACATGAAAACTCCTGCTAATCCGAAACCGTAACTCCAGCCAACTTTTTCTCCTAAATATCCACAAAGTAAGATTCCGAAGAAAGCTCCGGCATTTACACCCATATAAAATAAAGTATACGCGCCATCTTTCTTTTCTGGTCTGTCTTTATACATTTCAGAAATAATTGAAGTCATATTTGGTTTAAAAAAACCGTTACCGAATACTAACAAAACTAAACCTAAATAAATTGAAAATTCAGTTTCAACAGCCATTGAAGCATGGCCTAAAGTCATTAAAACGGCTCCAACAACAACTGCCCATCTAAAACCAATAATTTTATCTGCAAAATATCCACCTAACATTGTAGATAAATAAACCAAACCAACATAAGAACCAAATAATGCAGATGCATTTTCTCTAGTCCATTCCCAACCACCATCCGTAAAAGAAGCTGTTAAAAATAATATTAAAAGTGAACGCATTCCGTAGAATGAAAAACGCTCCCACATTTCTGTGAAAAACAATACAAATAAACCTGCTGGATGACCTAAAACAGGATTTTTAAAGAATTGGTCTGTTGAATTTTGACTCATATTATATAATTGTAAGTTAGCTAGATATCTTTATTTTTAGTTATTTAATTCTTTGTCAACACCGTGCATTAATTTTTTAATAATTGGAGACAAAGCTAATAAAACCACTCCAAATCCTATTCCTGTGTAAAATAAATATTCAAAAAGTTTTAAATAACTTTGCTTTGCAATATTTAAGTCTGGAGCTAATCCATTAGAAGTATCAACCGAAGCTATATTAGCTAATAAAGACGCTATGAACTCTGAACTCGCTGTTGCTAAAAACCAAACTCCCATCATAAATCCAACGATTTTTACGGGTGATAATTTTGTTACTGCTGAAAGTCCAACTGGTGATAAACTTAATTCTCCGCAAGTATGAAGGAAATAAGCTAGTATCAACCAAACTGCTGCAACTTTTCCTGCTCCTGAGACATTGATTCCCATTACTAAGGCTCCAAATCCTAATCCAACTAACGCTAAAGCCATTGCAAATTTAACTGCAGTATTTGGATTGTGTTTTCCTAACTTAACCCATAACCAAGCAAAAACAGGTGCTAAAAGTATAATAAATAAAGCATTGAAACTTAAAAATTGTCCAGCAGAAATCTCAAACCCAAAGATATGTCTGTCTAAAATTCTATCTGCGAATAAATTCATTGAAGTGTAGGCTTGTTCGAATAACGCCCAAAACACAATAGTAAATACAATTAAAATTGTTAACGCAATTAGTTGTTCACGAGCCTTACCGTCTAATTTTGTTACAGCATAATATACAATGTATAAAAACGAAACTCCACCAGCTACTTGTAACGCTATTGAAACGGCATCGTGATTTTGAACCATTTGCCAAAAAAGTAAAGTAGATAAAACACTACCAATATAAATCAACCATTCGTTTTTAAGTCCAAATGATCTTTTTTCTAAGAAAGGTTGGTTGGTTGATTCTCCTTTACCCATTAAGTATTTTTTACCTGAAATAAAAGTTGCTAATCCGAAGAACATTCCGACACCAGCGGCACCAAATCCGTAACTCCATCCATAAGTTTCTCCTAACCAAACACAAATAATTGTTGCCAAGAAAGAACCTAAGTTAATTCCCATATAAAACAAGGTGAATCCAGAATCTCTTCGCTTATCTCCTGCTGAATATAATTCACCAACCAAAGATGAAATATTTGCTTTTAAGAACCCAACGCCAAGAATAATCATAGCTAGAGAGAAATAAAACACTTGTAGTGCTAAATTGTCACGTGTAATTTCTCCTGTAATCGACTGTGTGGCTGCATTTCCTTCATATGCCATTCCTAAGTGACCTAAAACAAGCATAATTCCACCAAAGACAATTGCTTTTCTAAAACCTAAATATTTATCTGCTATAAAACCCCCAATAACTGGAACTGCATAAACTAAAGCTGCATAACTTCCAATCAATAAATTTCCAGTATCATCTGAAAATAAATGGTATTTTGTTAGATAAAAAATTAACAAAGCTTTCATTCCGTAGAATGAAAAACGTTCCCACATTTCTGTAAAGAACAATATAAAAAGAGCTTTTGGATGTCCAAAGAACGTTTGTTCCTCAATAGGTATATTCGTCATATTATAATTTTTCTAAAAGAAAGTTAGTCATTTTTGTAAATAATTGTAATCTTGTTGCGCCACCATAAATTCCGTGGTTTTTATCTGGATAAATAGCCCAGTCGAATTGTTTGTTGGCTTGC